>JAXIPC010000020.1:0-9816 GCA_045403135.1 Gemmatimonadales bacterium
GGCGCTCCCCAATCCGAAGGGTCACGGCATTCCCCTGAACGAAGCAGCCGCACAGACCAAGCGATCTCGCGATAGCGAACACAAGGGTGGCATGTTCCTCCGGAAGGAGCTCGACGATCTGCTGGCGCAACCCGGCTGCTCCGGCGTCCGGTTCTATTACGGGTTCGACGCGAGCGGACAGGACAGCTTGATCCTGGTGGGGGTGGACAAGGACGGTAACGACATGGTGAATGGGGTGCTGATGGATGGGCACTTCCCATGCCCGCCTTACTGCGGCGACGCAAACTCGCTCAACTCCTGATGCCCGGTGAGGATTCCGCCCAGTGCGTACGTTGCCGCCCTGTCGCAGACAGTGCCCATCCTTGCCGCACTTCGGTACGGGCGAACGTTGCCGCGGGCCAGACGCTGGATCATCATGTTGTTGGGTATCCTGCTCGTCAACGATGCAACCTCTCTTTGGCTCTCTCTGAGTAGCACAGAGAATCTCTGGATCGGATATCTCAGCGGTCCCCTGGAGGTCGGTGCGGCGCTGATGGCCTTGTCACTGTGGCAATACAAGCCGCTTTTCCGGAGCGCGTTCCGCTACGCAATCCCGGTGTTCGCGGTCGTATGGGTGGCCCTCGTCGTCTTGGTTGAGGATACGAGTACTTTCAGTCTGACGACTGGGCCACTCAAGTCACTGCTACTGCTCAGCGCCGGTGTCGGTACCCTCCTGGTATGTGTCTTCCACCACGAGGGAGGACTGCTTCGGCAGGATTGGTTTTGGGTTTGTCTCGGGCTCGCGCTACGTTATGGGAGCACCACCGCTCTCGACCCAATCGCGCGGGTCTTGGGCCAAGACTTCTCCGCGCTTGACACGCTTTATCAAACGAAGGCGTGGCTCGATGTCGTCGCCTCTCTCGTAATCGCCCGGGGCATCCTGTGTCCGATTCCTCCCCCGCGACCCTCCTCTGGCCCTATGTCGCCGGCATCCTTTCCGTCGCCATCGTCCTCGCCGGGTTCGGCGCGGCCCTGGTGATCTATCAGCACCGCTATGTCAAAATGCACCGCGCCTACGCCCAGCGACTCCTCCAGGCCCAGGAGGAGGAGCGGGCCTGGGTCGCGCGCGAGGTGCACGACGACGCTTTGCAGCACATCGCAGTCATTCAGCGCGACGTCGCATCGGTCCGCGGGATGCAGCCCGCGCTGACGGCCGAACAGGACCACCGGGTCAACTCCGTCCAGGGCGAGATGGAGGACCTGAGTGTCAAGCTCCGAAGCCTGGCCCACCGGCTGCACCCCGCGCTGATCGAGAAGGGAGGGCTGCGGGCGGCCCTGGAGGGACTCTGTGGCGATATCGAGCGCACCTTTCCGATCACCGTCGAGCGCCGCCTGCCCGAGCAGGTAACTCCGCTCGAGCCGCCGCGGGCCCTGGCGATCTACCGCATCGCCCAGGAGGCGCTTCGCAACGTTGCCACCCATTCCGGCGCCAAGGCCGCCACCCTCACGCTCTCCCAGGACGAGGAGAAGACCGAGCTCACCATCGCCGATACCGGTGCCGGCTTCGATGTCCGCGGCCACCGGCCGTCCGACGGGCTGGGTCTGATCGGCATGCGCGAGCGCGCCCATCTCGCCGGCGCCACGGTGACCATCACCTCGCGGCCGGGACAGGGGACCCAGGTGCGCGCGTCATTTCCCGTTCTGCCGGCGCTGCCACCGTGAGCGAGCCCAGAGCCAGGCGGCCCCGGCTTTACCTGGTGGACGACCACCAGCTCCTGCTCGAAGGGCTCGCGCTGGCGCTCCACGACCGCTTCGATATCGTCGGCACGGCCACCGCCGGCATCGGCGTCCTGGAAGCCTGCCGGGAGCTGAAGCCCGACGCCGTGCTGCTGGATCTGAGCCTGCCCGACCGGAGCGGCCTCGAGATCATCGCCGATCTCAGGGCGGAGCTCCCCCAGATCAAGATCGTGGTCGTGACGATGCACGCCGATCGGGTGATGGCGGACGCTTCGCTGCAGACCGGCGCCCACGGCTTTCTCCCCAAGGACGCCGGCATTCCCGAGCTCACCAATGCCATCAACCGAGTCCTGGCCGGCTACCGAGTCGTTTCGGACCGGATCCCGAAGGCCAGCACCACCCGCTCCTCGGTCGCCGACGCCGCCCTCGGCCTCGCCCAGCTCACGCCGCGGCAGCGGAAGATCGTCCACCTGATCGGGGAGGGGCAGCGGACCTCCGACATCGCGGCGGTGCTCGGCTGCAGCGCCGCGACGGTATCGTTCCACCGGATGAGCATTCGCAAGGCACTGGGCCTCCAATCCGAATTCGCCCTGCTCCGGTACGCCCTGCTGGTGCGCCTCAGCGAGCAGGAAACGTCTTAGCGTTCATGCGCCTGACCCCGCTTCTCATCCTGTCCCTGGCCTCACCGCTGGTCGCCCAGACCGACAGCGCCGCCATTCCCGCGCTTGGCGCCCGAGTCACCCGGATGCGGTTCTTCGAGGGGGGGACCACTCTCCCCGCCATGCTGGATCGGCGCTACGCCGAGCGCTTCGACTCCGCCGCCGCCCGATCGATCTACGTCGAGATCGGGCTCGCCTATCCCCCGGCGCCGGCGCCGGTCTCGGTTCGGGTCGAGTGCGGCTACTTCGCGCCGGGAGGTCAGCCTGCCGGTACCGCGGTGGTTCCGGTGCAGGCGGATCAGGGCTGGGAGCTGTCCATCCACGCCGGTGGGGCCGGCAGTGACACGCCCGGGGGATGGCAGGCAGGAACCTATGCGGTGGCCTGCCGCTTCGCCGGCAAGGTCATCACCGCCGGCTCGTTCGAAGTCGCTCGCCCGGCCGCGACCGCTGCGCTGCCGCCGGTCCAACCCGCACCCAAGCCGCCGGTGAAGCCCTCCGGCAAGGCCCCGGTCCCGTTCGGTTCTCTCAAGGCGAGGGTCGCGGCGGTGCGGCTGTTCGAGAGCGGGGGGGAGGTGCTCGATCGGAAGAACCGCGTCGTCACCACCACCTTCGATGCGCTCACCACCCGGTTCATCAACCTCGAGCTGGAGCTGGTGTATCCCGCGTCGCGGCGCCGACTGGAGTTCGAGGTACCCTGCCAGATCGAGGGCCCCGACTCGAGCCCGCGCATCCCGGTGGTCAAGGTCGAGGTCGACGCCGGTTGGGTGGGCTCCAATCACTCCACCGGGTGGGGCGCCCGGAACCGCGGGATGTGGCCCGAAGGAGACTATCGGGTCACCTGCCGCGAGCAGGGACAGCCGGTGGCGACAACCGAGTTCAAGGTGGTCAAGGCTCCCGCGGCGGTCGCCCCGCTGGGCGCGTCGCTCACCCATATCAGATTCTTCCAGAGCCTGGCCGAGCGCCTGCCCGTCGAGAGCCGCCTCTCCGGCACCAGATTCGACGGCAGAACGGTGCGCTGGATCAAGACCGAGTTCGGCCTGGTGTACCCGCCGGTTCCCGTGCCGGCAAGCTTCTCGGTCGAATGCGTCTACACCTTTCCGGACGGCACCATGCGCCCGGTCACGGTCGAGCGCCGGGTGCCGGCGGGCTGGACCGGTTCGGTTCACGCTCAAGGCGTCGGGTTCGAGCCGCCGGGACGCTGGCCCGCCGGGAATTACAAGGTGTCGTGCCGGAGCGAGGGCAGGGAATTCGCAGCGGGCGGCTTCGAGGTGTTCGACGGCGCTGCGCCGCCGCCGCCGGTTTCCGGGAGCACCCTCCGGTTCTTCGGGAGCAAAGCCGGCGCCGCCGGTCCGCCGGTGTACGGCCAGGCCTTCGAAGCCGGCTTCGATACTCTCTATGCCGAGGCGACTGTCCCATCGCGTGCGGCGGGGGACTCGACCGCCTTTCGGTGTGCGGTGACCGATCCGGCGGGCGTGACCTCGGGATTCTCCCTGAACGGGGAAGTTCGCGACCGCGCGCTGGTCGGCATTGGACGGATCGGCGCGCTGGAGGCGCCCAGGATGCGCGGCCTCTATCGGGTGGAGTGCCGCGCGGGCACCCGGGCGCTCGCCACCGATCGCTTCGAGGTGACCGGCGCCGCCGAGCTTCCGTCGCTCGATGCCCGGCTGGTCGCATCCGCGTTGTATGAAGGGGCGGACGCGGCACCGGACGATGAGGCGGTGCCCGATGTGACCTTCTCGGCGGGAAAGGTGCGCTCGCTCTGGCTGGTGGCCGTGCTCGACCATCCGACCGACATCGGCGCCGGTAAATCCACCTATTCTTGCCGGATCACCGGCGCGCGCAACACAGTGGTGAGCGACACCGGGCCACAACAGGTGACGGTGGCGGCGGGCGACCGCGCCATCGTGCTGCGGCAACGGTTTGCGCCCCAGCCACGGCAGCGTTGGACGGCGGGCCGCTACGTCGTCACCTGCACCGCGGGTGGATCCGCCTTCTTCAAGACCAACCTCGATCTCGGCAGGTAGCGCCACTCAAACTCCGCAGTCCCCGCCGGCATCCTAGCCTTGACTCTTTCTCGTGCCGGATGCGTCATGTCTCAACGCCTTGTTGCGGCCGTCACGGCCGTCGTCGCCATTTCTGCCCCCGCCGCCTTTGCCCAGCACGCCTTCCGCCATCCCACGGAGGCCGTCGAGGTTCGCTTTGCGCGGTCCCAGCCGGTGCTCGGGTATTCACTCCGGATCGACTCGACCGACGTCTCCCGATTCTCGGTCGAGATCCGGATTCGGAACGCGCCGGATACGCTGCGGCTGGCGATGTTCGCCCACCCGGAATACGACGACGAGTACTTCCGCTATGTCGAAGGGCTCGTCGTCGAAGGCCCAGGCGGGCCCGTGGCGGTCGAGCGGCTGGACAGCGCGCTGTGGCGCGCGGTGGTGCCTGGCGGCGAGGCTCTCGTCCGCTACCGCATTCAGCTTCCAGCGCAGACCCCGGCCCGCCGGCAGGCGTGGAAGGCCTATCTCACCCCGACCGGCGGGCTGGTCGGCGGCCCCCATTCGTTCGTGTACCTTGTGGGTGCCACGCTCGCCCCGGCACACGTCACACTCACAATCCCGGCGGGATGGGAGATCGCCACCGGCCTCGAACCGACGGCGGACCCCCGCACCTTCTTTGCCCCGAGCGCCGGCATCCTGATGGACTCCCCGATCTTCGTGGGGCGATTCCGGAGCTGGCGCTTCAGCGTCGACGCGGTGCCGCACCGGGTGGTGTACTGGCCGCTTCCCGACGCGGTGCCGTTCGACACCAGCGCCTTCGTGAACAATCTCGAGCGAATGACGCGGCAGGCGGTGGCTCTGTTCGGCCGCGCGCCCTATCGCGAATTCAGTTTTCTCTACCAGGATGGCGCGTTGGGTGGTCTCGAGCACCTCAACTCGGTGACCCTGGGTGCGCCCAGCGGCGACCTGGCGCAGAACGTCAACCAGTACCTGATGGAATCGGCCCACGAGTTCGTCCACACTTGGAACCTGATGCGGATCCGCCCCGCCGAGCGGGGCGACCTGCACTATCGGCAGGCGGGACAGACCCGTGGTCTCTGGTGGAGCGAAGGCCTCACCCTGTTCTATGCCGACCTGCTGCTGCGGCGTGCCGGGTTACCGACGTTCGATTCGACCCGCGTGTCCCATCTGGAGGGACTGATCACCCGGTACACCGCCATCCCCGGCAACTCGCGTCTCCCCGCCGAGCGCGTGAGCCTGGTGGCGTACGGCGCGCCACCCGGCTCGCTGGGCGACTACGACGCCAGCACCCACCTCCAGGGCGAGGTGCTCGGCGCCATGCTCGACCTGATGGTGCGGGGCGCGACGGCGGGTCGCCGGAGCATCGACGACGTGATGCGTCTCATGCTGGAGCGCTACTCCGGTACCCGCGGATTCACCGGCGCGGACATCGAGGGCACTGTGGGCGACGTGTGCGGATGCGCGGTCAAGGCCTTCTTCGATGCGCACGTGCGAGGCGGGACGCCGATCGAGTTCGACCGCTACCTCCGGACCATCGGTCTCGCCGCCCGCACAACCTGGGGGCCAAGCCTGGGGCGCGACGGCAAGCCGGCGCCCGATCTGCGCCTCCGTGCCTGGATGCCGCCAGGCGAATCGAGGCCCAGCCTCCTGGTCCTGAGTCCCGACAACGCGTGGGGCCGGGCCGGCCTGCACACCGGCGACCGTCTGATCAGCCTGAACGGGGCGCCGGTTCCCACCCCGCTCGAGCTGCGCACCCTCCTCGGCCACCTCACGATAGGAGACACCGCCCGGATCGAGGTGTCACGTCCCTCTGGAGCCCTTCGGGTCACGGTGCCGATCATCGGCTACGATCGCCCGTTCGTAAGGATCGAGGAGCTGCCCGGTGTCACCGACCCCCAACGGGCGCTCCGAGCCCAGTGGCTCGCGGGGCGATAGGGAACCTCTGAATAAGTCATTGCGCGCCGCCTTGGCGGCGAAGCAATCTCAGAGATCGCCACGGCCCCTTCGGGGCCTCGCGATGACTTGTTCAGAGCTTCCTTAGTGCTCCCTGGCGATGCCCGGCTTACCCCGGCCGGCCGACGATCTGCCGGCCACCCGGAGGCTCGCAAGGTGGGGCGTGAAGATGGCGAGCCGGTTGTGCCCGGTGGCGGGATCGAACACGGGAACGCCCGCGGCGAGGCTGTTGAGTGGGAGCGCATACGCCGGGTCGGAAACGAGCGACGGCGCCGGATCGGGAATCAGCAGGGAGAGGGCGAGTGGGGTAGGCGGCAAGACCGCCGGCAGCGTGATGTCGAACTCGAACGTCTGCGGCAGCGGCGTGGCGGCGGAGGCCAGCGCCCGCAGGTCCATCTGGATCAGCGGGATCGGTATCTGCTGCACCACGCCGGCGCCCGAAGTCAGCACCGCCGCTGCCGGACGAGCACGGATCACGCGACCGTATCCGGTATTCGCCATGGTCAGCGTGAGATGGAGCGCCCCTCCAGGGACCGGGTTGCCGATTACGGTGAGCCGCTGGATTTCGATGCGGGTTCCCACCTTGTTCAGGAATCCCCCCAGGCAGCCCAGACTCTCGATATACTCGGCGATCGCGCGCGGCCAGATCAACAACGAAATCGACTGGAGGTGGAAGGAATAGGAGTATGCGTCGAGCGCGATGCACTCCTGCAGGGCCGGATAGAGCGCCCCGAATTCCCCCGCGAACATTGACGACGTGCTCACCGTCCTCGCGTAGTCGATCAGCCCCTGCGGCGTATATCCGTTCCGCGGAAACCAGGTCCCGCCGTCGTGGGGGCTCGACGCGTAGTAGTCATCGTGCAGCCCTAGCTGAGCCGAGGGCGTCGTAGTGCCGGTGTAGGTGAGCAGGTCGGCCGGGTAACGAACCAGAATCGGAAACAGGTCGTGGAAGTGGAACAGCTCGCGATCCAGCAACATCCTCCGTGCCGCCTCGGTGTCGTTGCCGCTGGTAGAATTATGCCACTCGCCCCAGGTGCCGATGAATCCTGCCTCGAGGGCGAAGATGAGGTCCCGGTGCCGTAGCAGGATCGGAGCCAGCTGGTCGATGTGCGTCGTGATCAGATCAATCGGGACGTCGGCCGCACCCGGGCCGATGGGTCCGAAGTTGTAGATGAACCGGATCAGGACCCGAATGCCGGTCCCCGCATAAGAACCGATCCCCGCCTCGATGTCGCTCAGCATGTCCGCCGTCAACGGCCCGGTGGGCGGCGGCGCGAGGGAGCATTGGTCGAGCTGAACCCGTCCGCTCAGGCAGATGTACAGCCGCATGACCTTGGTCGGCCCGTATCCAAACTCGGCCTGGGCGTAGTCCTGGCCGATCCAGAAATTGGAGTCGCCGTAGGGTGCGCCTTCGCTGGTGGAGATCGTCAGGGCGCTGGGAGTGAAGAGACTGGCCGCGAGCGTGTCCGAGCTGAGCGCGATGGCCGTAGAGGTAATCCCCGTCAGTCCGCCGGAGCTGAAGTCGAGCGTGTACCAAGTCGCCAGCCCGCTCAGGGCCAGATCGCTGAAGCTCGCGGTACCGCCTCCATTCGTTGTGGCGCTGAGGCTGCCGCCGATGGTCGCCGCGCCGCTCGTCACTGCGGCGGTGATGACCACCCCGGCCTGGGCCACAGGATTGTTCGCCCCATCGCGAAGCTGGATGACCGGCTGCCGCGCGAAGGCATAGCCGCTGGTCGCCGTTCCCGACGGCTGCGTGGTGATGGAGAGCTCACTGCCGGCGCCGGCGGTAATGGTGATGACGGATGACACCGCTGGCGCGAGCGCTCCCGACGTGAACGTGAGGGTCCGGTTCCCCATGACGCCGGTGATGCTCAAGTTCGTGAACACCGCGGCACCGCTGGCATCTGTGGCCACGGTGCCGCCGCCGCCCAGCCCGGGTTGCCCGCCCGCGGTGATAGCCGCGGTCACGTTCACGCCCGCCTGGCTGACGGCGTTGCCCGCCGCGTCGCGAAGCTGAACGACCGGCTGGGGCGCGAACACTGCTCCACTGGAGGCGGTGGACGGCGGCTGGGTCGTCACGGCCAACCTGGTCGCAGGTACCACCTGCGGGTTCTCGACACTCTCGTCGTTGCCGGGACACCCCGGCAAGACAGCGAGTGCGGCAACGGCGGCAATCACGGCGCGAAGGCTCTTCACGCCTCCAAAATAGCGCGCCGAAACCCCCGGAGGTTACCGAACCCCACCTTCGCGATCCCCGCGAGCTGGGAGAGAATCTCGGCCCACCCAATCGTGTGGTCGTCCCGCTCCTTCACATTCGGGAACCCGGTGTGGACCAGCACGATCTCGGTTTCTCTGCCGAGGTCGCGGAAATCGATCGTCACGACCGCGGCCGGGCGATGACCCGGCGCACTTCGACCCGGTAGCTGTCGCCTCGCTGCACTTCCAGGATCTGCTGCCAGCCGGGCGCGTCGTGGTCGCTCCGCGTCCTCGCATCGGGAAATCCCTCGTGAAGCAGGCGCACCTCGGTCCTTTCCCCGAGCGGCCGGAACTTCACCGTCACGACCGAGCCGACCGAGGCGGGACACTCGGTCGTGACCCAGGTGTACCGGAGCCGCCGGTTGGGTATCACCTCCAGAAACTCCGTGTCGAGAAACCAGGGTACGCCGTTGTAGACGAGATCGACCGCGCGATGATCCGGCGGACTTCGACTCGGAGCGGGTCAGCGCCTGCGGCGCGGCTTGCCTGGGCGGCCATGGGGACTCCTGGTGCCGGGGCTGGCGCGCCCGGTCAAAAAAGTGTCGAGGGCGGTGAGGCGCTCTTCCCAGTACCGCCGGTAAAAGGCGAGCCACTCCGCCGCGGTCTCGAGCGGTGCGGCGTCGAGCGTGCAGTGATGCTCCCGCCCCTCGACCCGCCGCCGGAGCAACCCGGCGCGCTCCAGCACCATGAGGTGCTTGGAGATGGCATTCAGCGATGTCGGAAACGGCTCGGCGAGCTCGGTGACCGTGGCTCCGCGCCGGGCGAGCCGGGTGAGGATGGCCCGGCGGGTCGGATCGGAAAGCGCCTGGAAGATCCGGTCCAGCGGGACGCGGGAATAATCAACCATACGGTTGAATATAGGCCGGGCCGGCACGCTGTCAACGAAAAGGACGGGAAGACGGGAGGACGGGAGGACGGGAGGAACCTAGATTCCGGGCATGATTCTGCTCCTGCTTATCGCCACCGCCCTCCTGGGTCTGGTCCTCACGGCGATCGGGTTGCCCGGCATATGGCTCTTCCTGCTGCTCGCCGCGGTCCTCCCCCTGCTGGGCTCCGCCACCGCGCCGAGCGGGCTGGCGCTGGGCATCGGGTTCGGGCTCGCGCTGGTCGCGGAGGTCATCGAGTGGGTAGCCCAGGTGCGCTGGACCGGGCGCTCCGGCGGCTCTCGCCGGGCCGGGTGGGGAGCGCTGGCCGGCGGGATCCTTGGCGCCTTTGCCGGC
>JAXIPC010000214.1:0-25188 GCA_045403135.1 Gemmatimonadales bacterium
GCCTACTTCGGCACCACCGAAGGCGTCCTGGTGATCAACGTCCCCAAGGATTCACCGCTGGGAGTAAAAGGCGGAGACGTCATCCTGAGCGTCGACGGCCGCAAGGCCACCGGGCCGGTCAGCTTTCTCCGGATTCTGCGCAGCTATGATCCGGGCGACAGCTTCAAGCTGGAGATCATGCGCAACAAGTCCCGCACCACCGTCACCGGCAAACAGGAGACGGTCCGGGAGCGGGAACAGTAAGCGTTTTCCGGGCACCTCGCTGGAAGAGAGGGCGGCTGAAAGCCGCCCTCTTTTCATCTGTCATCCTCCGTCCTACAGAGCGGTTCCACGTAATCCCACGGTCTACACGCTATTCGTCCGATCCCCAAAAACCACCTCAGTCCGTACCGTTCGCGTGTTCCGGAGACTCCCATCGTGGGAGACCGCCGGTTGACGCACGGGAGTACCGACGGGGGCGCGGGGGCGCTGTCCAGACGGCTCTCACACACGGGAGAGGCAGATGCGCAGGATGAACAGCATGAAGTTGATGGCGTTGGCTGGGCTGGCAGTGTTGGCGGCCTGCAACGACGACTCGGTCACCGAGCCCATTCCGGTGCCGCCACCACCTCCGCAGGCAACGGTGTTCACCGCCACGGGGAACATTACGGCGAAGGTGGACGAGTTCCGGAATGTGTTGGGCGTCTCCAACGGCGGGACCGCCGGTGAGCAGCCGACCGGCCGCCGGGAAATCTCCTGGGATGGCGCGGGCGCCAATCCGTTCAACAACAAGAACGACTTCCCCGCGGACTTCTTCAATACCAACGTGAAGTCGGGCGCGGTGTTCACCACCGCGGGTACCGGGTTCCGGAACGATTCCACCTTCTTCTCGGAGATCAACCCAGGCTACGCGGCGCAGTTTGCCTTCTTCAGCGCCAACAAGATCTTCGCGCCGATCGGCAGCAACCAGATGGATCAGCTCTTCCAGGTGGCCGGTCAGCCGACGCCGGCGGTCAGCCGCGGGTTCGGTATCGTCTTCAGCGACGTGGATCTGGCCGACAAGACCACCATTCAGCTCTTTGCCCAGGACGGCAGCAGCCTGGGGACGTTTGCAGCGCCGGTCCGGTCGGACGCGGCCGGTCTGTCGTTCATCGGGGTCACGTTCGAGCAGGCGATCATCGGCCGGGTTCGGATCACGCTCGGGACTGGCGCGCTGGCGGCCAACGCCAATGACGTCAGCGCGGGCGGCACGGCGGATCTGGTGGTGGCCGACAACTTTATCTATGGGGAGCCCAAGAAGGCGTTCTAATCAGGTACCTTTCATTCTCCCATGGTGGATGGCCATGACCCAATGTCTATGCCGGCCGGCCTCGAGAATGAACGGTTGCTTGAGCTCTTCTTTTCTCAGTCCCTGGACGGCTTCTTTTTCATGATGCTGGACCAGCCGGTGGAATGGGGTGAGCATGTCAACAAGGCCGAGGTCATCGACTACGTGTTCGAGCACCTGCGAATGACCAAGGTGAACTCGGCCATCCTCACCCAGTTCAAAGCGTCGGCACCGGAGGAGCTGCTGGGAATGACCCCCGCGCAGTTTTTCGCGCACGATCTTGCAACGGCGAAGACGCGCTGGCGCGAGTTTTTCGACCTAGGCCGCCTGCACACCGAAACCGACGAGCGGCGTCTGGACGGCACGCCGATGCGCATCGAGGGAGACTACATGGTGATCTACGATGGCCAGG
Organism: Gemmatimonadales bacterium; assembly: GCA_045403135.1. Classification (GTDB taxonomy): domain Bacteria; phylum Gemmatimonadota; class Gemmatimonadetes; order Gemmatimonadales; family GWC2-71-9; genus JABFSM01. The sequence continues at coordinate 1,719 of JAXIPC010000214.1, forward strand.
GGCGCATCGCGGGTCACTTCGGCATCCAGCGCGACGTCACCAATCGCCACCAGGCCAGCGAGCAGATCCGCGTTTCGCGCCAGCAGCTGCGGGCGCTCGCGGCCCGGCTGCAGCGAGTGCGCGAGGAGGAGCGAACCGGCATCGCGCGGGAGATTCACGACGAGCTGGGGCAGGCGCTGACCGGGCTCAAGCTGGACATCGCCTGGATGAAACAGCGCCTGCCCCAGGACCACGAGGTGCTGGCCCAGTGCGTGTCGATCATCGAACGCATCGACGGGACTCTGCGCGCAGTACGGCGGATCGCCACGGAGCTCCGGCCCAGCATCCTCGATCAGCTGGGCCTGGCCGCGGCCATCGAATGGCAGGGGCAGGAATTCGGCAGCCGCACTGGAATCGAAGTCGTCCTGGAGGTATGTCCCGACGGCGCGCCGATCCCGGACGACCTCGGCAGCTCGGCGTTCCGGATTCTTCAGGAGTCGCTCACCAACGTCGTCCGCCACGCCGGTGCCACGCGAGTGGAGATCCGGCTCGCCCAGACCCCGGTGCTGCTCACCCTCAAGGTGAACGACAATGGCGTAGGGATACCTCCGGAACGACTGGAGGGAGCGGCCTCGCTGGGACTGATCGGCATGCGGGAGCGCGCGGTGGCGTGTGGCGGCGAGTTCAGCATCACCGGCCAGCCGGGTCGCGGCACCACCGTGATGTTGCAGGTTCCTCTCGGCGCGGGAGGCACGGGATGATCCGCCTTGCGATCGCCGACGACCACCCGATCGTGCGGCAGGGTCTCCGCCGCATCGCATGCGGGGATGCCGGCATTTCGGTCGCCGGAGAGGCCTCGACAGCCGCCGAGCTGTTCCGCCTGCTTGCCGCCGCGGCGGTGGATGTCGTGCTGCTCGACGTCAGCATCCCGGGCTCCGCGTTCGTCGAGACGCTTCGGGAGCTCCGGGAGCGGCACTCGAGTGTCAAGGTGCTGGTGCTGAGTGTCCACCCCGAGGATCAGTGGGCCATGCGCGCGCTCCGGGCCGGGGCAGCGGGGTACCTCACCAAGGACCACTCGCCCGAGCAGCTGGTCGAAGCTATCCGCCGGGTGGCGCGGGGCGGCAAGTACGTGAGTGAGTCGCTGGCCGAAAAGCTGGCCAGGCTGGTCGACAACGGCAGGACCCACACCCAGCATGAACGGCTGAGCGACCGCGAATTCGAGGTGCTCCGCGCGCTCGGCAGCGGCATGTCGGTGAAGGATGTGGCGGAGCGGCTCCGCCTGAGTGCCAAGACGGTGAGCACCTATCGCGCCCGGCTGCTGGAGAAAATGGGGCTGAAGTCGAAGGCCGACCTGATACGCTATGTAGCCGCACATGGCCTTCTGAATTGAGCGAGGCAGAGCTAAGCAATGATTCTACTTCGCCGAACACGGTTTTCCGAGCGCCGAGTTCGCCCGATTGGGCGTTGGGCCGGTCATCCGCCGGGACACGCTCGAGTACCGTCGAGAGCTTCATATGCTGGATGGGGTCGACGTAACACTCGGGGTCGAGGGTCTGAGTCAGGATGCGGCGCGGTTTACCATAGTCAACGAGTTCTTCCGGCCGGATGGGCAGCTCGCGGCCAGAGTCCTCAGCTCGGGCGGCTGGCTGGATCGACGGGGGCGCGGCCTGGTGCTACCCCCACCTTCCCTCGGCGAGGGAATGCTCCTGACCGAACCGAGACACGGCTTCCGTTGCTTGCCCTTACGCCGATCCAGAGCGAGATTCGGCGATCCCGCCGCTGCCTCACCTATCCCGACTCAGGCCGCCATGGGCACCAAAGACCCCCGGATCGACGCCTACATCGCCAAGTCCGCCGATTTCGTCAAACCGATCCTCACCCATCTCCGGGAAGTCGTCCACGCCGCCTGTCCCGAGGTGGAAGAGAAGATGAAGTGGAGTGCGCCTCATTTCGACTATAAGGGGGAGATGATGTGCGGCATGGCGGCGTTCAAGGAGCACTGCCGCTTCGGGTTCTGGAAGGGCTCTCTGATCCCCGGCGTCCCCGCTATGTCGGACCTGGCCGAGGGCCCCATGGGACGGATCACCTCGGTCAAGGACCTCCCCGCCAAGGCGGTGCTCACCGGCTACATCAAGCAGGCGATGAAGCTCAATGACGCTGGGGTCAAAGTGAGCATGAGGGGGCCGCCCAAGAAGCCGCTGCCCACGCCGCCGGACCTGAGCCGCGCGCTCAAGGCCAACAAGGCGGCGAAGACCGCGTTCGAAGCGTTCAGTCCCAGCGCACGGCGAGAGTACATCGAGTGGATCACCGAGGCCAAGACCGATGAAACTCGGGCCCGGCGGCTCGAGACCGCCACCGGGTGGATTGCCGAGGGCAAAACGCGGAACTGGAAGTACCAGAAGTAGATGAAGCGTTTCTCGCTCGCGTGGGCCGCGGGGCTCGCGTGCGGCCCGAGCGCGCTGGCTGGGCAGGCGCTCCCGCCCTACGCGTCGATGAACCCGATGGTGGTGTCCCGCACCGGGCTGGCTACGCAGCCCTTCGTCGAGCCGGGACGCGCCTGGCGGGTCACCGCGCTCGTCGACTATGCCAGCCCCATCGAGTACGTCTCGAGTCCCACCGTCACCTACCTGCTGGACGCCGAGCTCCTCCGCGCCGAGCTGACCGTCACCCGCGAAATCGGAAAACAAGTCTTCCTCCTGGGACAGACCAGTCTGAACCAGGCCCACGATGGCTTTCTCGACGGCTTCATCGACTGGTACCACGATCTCTTCGGGTTTCCCACCGGCGCGCGGAAGATCCGCCCCAGAAACCGCTTCGGTTACGATTTGAGCCTGGCCGGTGGCCTGTCGGTCTCCCGCGCGAAGCCTACAGCCTACCTGGGTGACATCCGGCTGGGCGTCGGCGTTCGCCATTCCAGCCACTGGCAGACCATCGTCTCAGCCACGCTGCCGACCAATACGGGCCCCGAGGGGTTCAAGCGGGGCGTCCCCTCGGTGAATGTGGTCACCACGCTCCGAAGCAATTTCGGTGGTCGGTTTACCTACGAAGGCACATTGGGCGCGGGCTACACCCCCGAGCATGGGGACTTGCGCGACTTCCAGCACACGACTTTTCTGCTGATCAGCCAGGGGGTGCGCGCTCGGATTACGGGACCGCTGCAACTCTACTCCAACCTGATCTATCACTCGGCGCTCTACCGGGACCTCGGTCACTCAGAGCTGGACGGCCGCGAGCTCACCATCGATCTGGGAGGGTTCTTCAAGTTCAGGAAAGGGCCCGAGTGGATGCTGGGCCTGACCGAGGACCTGGAGCCCTCGGGACCTGCCATCGATGTCTCGTTCAGGCTGGGGGCGCGCTGGTAGCGAGGAATTGCTCCATCTGCTCGAGCAGGTATTGCCGGGCCTTCGACTCCCGAAGATTCAGCGCGTAGTGATTGATGAGCTGCTGCTGGTATTTGAGCCACTCGGCCCAGCACACCGCGCAGATCTCCCGGAGGATCCGGGAGCCGAGATCGTTGGGAAAGGGCTGGAACGACTGCTGGTCGCGGGTTTGGCCGCAGCGCGTACAGGTGACGTTCGGCATGGCAACAAAGTAACCAGTGACCCGTAACCAGTGACCCGTGAGGGCGCCCAGTGGTTGCTGGTCACTGGTCACGGCTCACCGCAGGACGACGTCCCCCCGCTGCAGCGCCTTGACCCCGCTCCGCGTTCCCAACCCCGCACCAACCCCCACCACGGCCGCGGTGACGCCGGACACGAGCAGGTTGACCAGCGGAATGACAGTGAACGGCATGACCAGGAGCCCCGCCACGACGGCCGCCAGCACCGGGACCACCGGCGAACGGACGGCATCCACGAAGCGCAAACGCCGGCGAACGAACCCGCGTGCGAACCCGAAGGAGAAGATGCCGGCCGCAGCTGTGACGATGATGGCCACGAGGCCGATCAGACTATTCAGCACGAGATGCCTCCTGAAACAGGTCAGAATCGTGTTTCATTACGAAACACGCCCCCGATAGGTTTCACCATTCCCTGGTTACCACCGGAGGACACAACTCCCCCAGACAAAGCCGGACCCGAAGGCGGTGAGCACCACCAAGTCCCCCTGCGAAAGCCGTCCCGCTCGCGCGCACTCGTCCAGGGCGATGGGGATCGTGGCCGCCGTGGTGTTTCCGTAGTGCTGAATGTTGTTGTATGTCTGGGTTTCGGCCAGTCCGAGCTCTTTTTGTACCCCCTCGGAGATCCGCAGGTTAGCCTGGTGGGCGATGAGCAGCTTGATCGCCTCGATCGGCTCTCCGGCTCGCGCGAGGGCGGCGCGGACCGACTCCGGCATCCGCACGACGGCGTGCCGGAACACTTCACGACCGTCCATCTGCAGCCAGAATCGGCCGGCAGCGATCTCCTCGGGCCATCGCTCCAGCCGGATCATCGAGCTCGGACCATCGGCCCAGAGCTTCTCGGCGTGCTCGCCCTGGCAATGGAGATCGAACCCGGCAATGCCCCGCCCCGGCGCATCGCTCGCACCCAGCAGCACGGCCCCCGCTCCATCCGCGAATATCACCGCGGTGTTCCGGCCCTCGGAGGAAACCTGCATGCGGGTGGATTGGATCTCCTGGCCGACGACCAGCACCCGGCGAAATGTGCCGGAGCGGACATAGGCATCCGCTACCGAAAGCGCGTAGACGAAGCCGGCGCACTGCATGCGGATGTCGATGGCGGGAATCGTGGCGAGCCCCAGCTCGCGCTGCAGAAAGACCCCATTGCCGGGCGCGTAGTGGTCCGGCGTGGAGGTGGCGTAGATGATGGCGTCGAGCGCGGAAGCTGGTTCGCCCGCCATGGCCAGCGCTTCCGTGGCGGCCACCTTGCCCAAGCCGACGCCGGACTCTCCTTCGCTGATCCAGCGGCGCTGCTCGATGCCGGTACGGACCCGGATCCACTCGTCCGACGTGTCCATGAGCCGTGCCAGATCGTCGTTGGTGACGACCCGCTGGGGAACTGCCCGGCCGGTGCCGAGGACTATGCTGGAGGGCAAGGAGTCAGGGGTCAAGGGTCAGGGGTCAGGGAACACTCGGGAGAAAGGTCGTTGCAGGAAAAACAGAGGGCAAGGTATGAACCCTGCCCCTGATCCCTGGCCCCTGGCCCCTGGCCCCTGATCCCTGGCACTACTCGTATCTCAACGCATCGATCGTGTTGAGGGTCGCGGCGCGCCATGCCGGCCAGAGGCCGAAGGTGAGACCCACGACGGCGCTGAACGCGAAGGCCAGCGCCACCGAGGCGGGAGCGATGTAAGTATTCCATCGAGCCGCCTTCGCCATCACCATGGCCCCGCCGGCACCGACCACCACGCCGAGGGCGCCGCCCAGCAGACAGAGCACCAGCGCTTCGGTGAGAAACTGGAGCATGACGGTGCTCTTGGTGGCCCCCAGGGCCTTGCGGATGCCGATCTCGCGGGTCCGCTCGGTCACCGACACCAGCATGATATTCATGATCCCGATTCCGCCCACCACCAGCGACACCAGCGCGATCCCGCCCAGCAGAAACTTGAAGCTCTCGGCCGTGTCCTGTTGGGTGGCGAGGATATCCTGCTGGTTCCGGATCTGGAAATCGTTGTCGCCGCCGGGACGGATTTTGTGCTGCCGGCGGAGCACTCCTTCGATATCCACCATGCCCGCGTCCAGCGACACGCCCTCCCGCACCTGTACCGCGATCGTCCGGAGCCGGTCGGTGCCGAAGATCCGGTACCGGGCCGTGCTGAGGGGAATGATCACCCGCTCGTCGGGATTCTCGAACGAGCCGGCCGATCCCTTCTCGCTCAGGATCCCGATGACCTCGAAGGGCTGGCCCCGGATCTGGATGCTCTGGTTGATCAGGGCCGCCGGGTTCATGTTGAACATGGCGGGCACCATCGAACCCAGGAGGGCGTAGCGCTGGTGCGCGGCATCGTCACCCTGAGTGAACATCCGGCCGTGGGTGACCTTGAAATTTCGCACCGCGGCGAAATTCGGCGTGGTGCCCAGGATGTTGATGTTGAAATTGCGGTTGCCGTATTTGACCTGGAGCGAGCGCTGCATTTCCGGCTGGACCGCCGAAAGCAGCTTCGCGTCGGCGGCGAGGGCATCCGCGTCCCTGGTGGTCAGGCTCACCCGTATGTCGCTGGCCCGCCCGCCCATGAACGACTGTCCGGAGTAGACGGTCAGCAGGTTGGCGCCCAGCGCTTCGATCCTCGCGGCAATGGCGCGCTGTGCCCCGGTGCCGATGGCGACGACGGCGATGACGGCGCCGACCCCGATGATGATGCCAAGCATGGTCAGGAGCGCGCGCAGCTTGTGGTCCCGGATGCTCTGGAACGCCACCCGGACCGTCTCGCCGATCATCATGGCCTGCCGCCTCCTGTGGGCCCCGTGGTGCCGCCCGGGCGGGTCGTCGTGGCCGGCGGCGGTTGATTCACGCCGGGCAGGCCGCCGCCGCCGGTCATCTGGGTCATCCGGGTCTTCTGCTGCTCCTGCTGCTGCACCAGACTGGCGCTGGGCAGCACCAGCACGGAATCGGCGGCGGAGAGGCCGCGCACCACCTCGCTATAGTCGAGGTCGGTGAGGCCGGTGCGGATATACACGGGGATCGGCTCGCCATTCTTGCGCACGAAGACGATGTAGTCACCGCCGAACTGGAAGTCGCTGCCGCCACGTTGGCCGCCGAACCCGCCCCGGTTGCCGCCCATGCCGCCGCCCGCCCCGCCGCGGCCGCCCATCCCACCCGGATTCAGCGACCTCAGCAGCTGCATCTCTTCGGCCGTCGGGCGCTCACCGGACCGGAACTTGGCCATGATGGCCGTGACCTGTTTCTCGGTGACGCCGGGCGGCAGGGTGATCTCGCGGCCCTGCATTGTCATCGTGTTGCCCGCCGGCCGCTTGGCCGCGGTGTCGGGCCTCGCGCTGTCGGGCCGGGGACTCTGCCCGGCGAAGGTGCTGCGCATGGAATCGCGCCGCTTGGCCGCTTCCGCCAGCAGCTGGGTCAGGCGATCGGGAAGGATCCCCAGCACCTGGGCGGCGCTGGCCACATCGCGCGGCGTGCGGAGCGCGGCGTTGGGGACCGTGAGCGCGCTGTCGCGCTGGCCGATATGGACCTCCACGTCGCTGTTCATTCCGGGCTTGAGTAGGCCGTTGCGGTTCTCGATCCGGACCTGGACCGCGAACATCGTCACGTTTTGTACGGTCTCCGCCAGCGGCTCGATCTTGACGACCTCACCCTCGAAGGGCTGGTTGGGGTAGGCGCCGACCGTCACCGTGGCGCGGAGACCGGGCCGGATCTTGCCGATGTCGGTCTCGTCGACCAGCGTCCGCACCTGCACCAGGTTCAGGTCCGCCATTTTTAGCAGCACGGTCCCGCCCCCGACGTCGCTGGTGGGGGACGAAATGACCTGGCCGCGCTCGACCGTCTTGGAGATGATGGTCCCGGTGATCGGAGCCAGCACGTCGGTGTCTTCCATCGCGATTCTGGAATTATCGAAGGCAACCTGAGCGCCAACGACCGCGGCCCGGGCATTGGCCACCGCGAGCACGGCGCTCTCGTGCTCTTCGGTGGAGATCGACTGGGTCTTGAAGAGCTCGTCGGAACGACCGCGAACCGACTGGGCGTTCTCCAGCCGGGCCTTGGCCACGTCCAGATCGGCCTGGGTCTGATTCAGCCGGTTGCGCGGCGTCCGCTGGTCGACCCGCACCAGCAGAGTACCCCGCTGCACCATCTGGCCGGTTTCGACCCGCATTTCCAGGATCTCGCCCGAAGCCTTCGATTTGACCTCCACCACCGTATCGGGCTGCACGGTTCCCGACGCGCGCGCCGAGACCACGATCGAGCGTCGCTCCACCGGCACGGCCTGGTAGACCACCGGGACCGGTTTTTCCGCGCAGCCGGCGACGACGAGGATCGTAGCGAGAGGAATCAGGGAACGAATCTGCATCAGGACCTTCCGGGAGTGGCGACGTCGCGCTCGACCTGGCCATCCTTCAGGTGCACCTGGCGTCGGGCGTGCTCGGCGATGTCGTGTTCGTGGGTAACCAGAATGATGGTCTGACCCTCGGCGTAGAGCTGCTCGAACAGCTGGAGGATCTCCTCGCTCGTCTTGGAGTCGAGGTTGCCGGTCGGCTCGTCGGCCAGAATGATGCTCGGATGGTTGACCAGCGCCCGGGCGATGGCCACGCGCTGCCGCTGTCCGCCGGAGAGCTCATTGGGGCGATGGGACATCCGCTCCTTGAGTCCGACCCGGGTCAGCGACTCCTCGGCCATGCGGCGCCGCTCCTTGGACCCGGTGCCCCCGTAGATCAGGGGCAGCTCGACGTTCTGGAGCGCCGAGGCGCGAGGCAGCAGGTTGAAGGTCTGGAAGACGAAGCCGATCTCGCGGTTCCGGATCCGGGCCAGCTCATCGTCTCCTAGCTCCGAGACCCGGTGCCCGTTGAGCCAATACTCCCCTTCCGACGGCGAGTCGAGGCACCCGATCAGATTCATGAGCGTGGACTTGCCGGAGCCGGACGGGCCCATGATCGCCACGAACTCGTTTCGCTTGATGGTGAGGTCCACGCCGCGGAGCGCACGCACGGTCTCGCTGCCCATCACGTACTCACGCTTCATGTTGCGCACCACAATGACGGCGTCCCGCGGCACGTCCGCGGGGAGCATGGCCATGCGCTCGGCGGTATTCGAGACGGCGGTCACAGCGTCCTCCCGATGAGGGCGGCGATCTGGGCCCGGGCCCGCACGTAATCGAATCGCGCGGTCACGGCGTCCACCTCAGCCTGATTCAACGCCTCCTGCGAGGTCAGCACATCCACGATCGTGGCGGCGCCGAGGCGGTATCGCTCCTGCTGCACGCGGAGATCCTCCTGGCCGGCCTGCACGCTGGTCTGGCTGATCCCGATCCGGAGCCGTGCCGCCTCCAGCGCGGCCACCGCCGCGATCAGGCTGGCGAGCACCTGGCGGCGTGCTTCGGCCGCGTTGGCATCGGCGACCTCGGAGCTCACCTGAGACGAGACGATGCTCTGCTCCCGCTGAAACCGGTTGAAGATCGGCCAATTGACGCCGAACGAAAGCGAGCGCGATTGCAGCAGCTTGTAATCGTTCCGGCTGCTTCCGTTGTAGGAAGCGGAGCCCGAGAGATTGAGCGTCGGATAGTATGCCGCCTTGGCGATCGTGATGCCCGCGCGGGCCGACGCGGCCGAGGCCTCGGCGGATTTGACGGCTGGAGCATTGGCGAGCGCCTCGGCGCGGAGCGCCGTGGTATCGACCGTCTGGATCAACCGGTAGAGCGAGGAATCGTCCGCCGCGCCGACCGGGCCGTCCTCGCCAACCAGCCGGCCCAGGTTGGCTTCGGCGGTGGCCAAGGCGGTCTGCGCGTTCACCAGCTGGAGCTGGGCGTTGCCCAGCGTGACCAGGGAGCGCAATGAGTCGGGCCGGATTCCGCGCCCCGCCTGCAGCTTGGCCACAGCCACTTTGAGCTGCTCTTCCGCCCGGCGTACACTGGCCTCGCGCACCCGCATCAGCTGCTCGGCGGCGAGCACGTCGAAATAAGTGTTGGTGGTCGTGAGCTGTTGCTGAAACTGCGCGTTCTGGAAGCTGGCTTCGGCCGCGTCGCGATTGGCATTGGCCGCCCGCTTTTCTCCGGTGCGCCGGAACCCCGCAAACAGGTCTACGTTCGTGCTCAGAGTAGCCCCGACGCTCTGCGTCGCACTGGTCGTGAGCTGGCCGGTGCCCGGGTCGATTATCGAACCCTGAGAGAAATTGTCTCCCCGCGAGCCGCTGAGGGTCAGATTCGGCAGGAAGGCACCGCTGGCCGAGCGCTGCCGGGCCTGCGCGTTCCGCACCGAGCCCCCCGCCGAGATCACGCCGGGCTGCACCCGGTTGGCCCGGGTGATGGCTTCTTCCAGTGTGAGCCGGGGCTTCTGGGCGGCCGCAGTGCCGGCGCCGAAGAGCGCCACGCCAAGCAGGAACGCGGGTCGGCTACCGATGGCCATTCCGGCCCCGTTCTCTCTCCACGCGGCGGAGGCTGTCCTGACGCTGAAGTGCGGCGTATTTGGCTTGCTGGTCGGGGGTGAGCAGCGCGCTGATTGCGTTTCGAATGGCCTGCCGCTCCGACAGGAATTGCGGTCTGATCTGCTCCCACAGTGAATCCATGGCGGGCTGATGCCGGTCCAGCAGGGTCTGGATGCTGTCCCGCTGGGCCGCGCTGAGCGCCAGATCCGCGGTGAGCCGTTCGACGTAGCTGGGACGCTTCGCGTGCCTGCCGCGATCGGCCAGCGTGGTGGCGGCGCCGCCGACCAGGCCGCCCAGCACAAAGGCGGCGATCAGCAGCAGCGCGGCCCCGGTCCGCGAGCGAGTCATGGTCTCTCCCTGAGCGCGGACATGATTTCATCGACGGCGGGCGGCTGCGACGACACCACAGCATGCGCCGGAAGGGACGCCACCGTGACGCCGGACTCGGCCGGCGCGGCCGACTCGCCGAACCAGGCGCCCAGCCAGAGCAGGAAGCCGGCGGCCACGGCGAACGCGAGCACCCGCGGGCGCACCCAGCCGGCGAGGACGTCCCACTGATCGCCCCGCTCCGCACCGGCTGCGGCCACCCGGAGCCGTCGGAGAAACGCCTCCGGCTCGGGTCCGGACAGCGCTTCGCGCAGCATCCGGCCCAACTCGGGATCAGGCTCCTGATCGAACGGCGACAGCATCATTTCATTCCCTCCGCGAGTGTTCCGAGCGTCTTGCGCATGGCACGGCGCGCGTGAAACACATACGATCGAACGGTACCTTCGGGGACATTCAAGGTCGCGGCGATATCCGCGTGCCCCCACCCTTCCGCATCGAACAGCACCAGCGCGATGCGCTGCCGCTCCGGTAACTCGGCCAATCCCGCGTCGATCTTCTCACGCAGCAGCGCGGCCTCGGCGACGCGATCCGGGCCGAGGCCGCCGGAGACCACCGTATCGGCAATCGGCTCCGCCTGCCTCACCCTGCCCCGCCGCCGGGCATCCAGCGCCGCGTTGACCACGATGCGCATAAGCCAGGGCCGGAAGGGGCGGGCCGGATCGTAGCGGTCGATCGCTTTCCAGGCCGCCAGCATTCCCTCCTGGACCGCATCATCGGCATCATCATCGTCACGCAGGATCGCGCGAGCCGCCCGGCGAGCCGCCAAACCGTGCCGGTCGATGAGCCGTCCGAATGCATCGGGATCGCCGGCACCGGCCGCTTTTGCCAGCTCGCCGTCTTCCACGTCCGAATTACGCAGCGGGGGCTCCGGGCGTTGAGGTCGTTGACCTGCCTAAAGATACGTCGCGTCACGGAATACGACGGTGGGTCGCGGACGGGACTCTGGGCGGGGGGTCGCGAGGGCGGGGAGAGGTTCGTGCGAGGATCAGCTGTTCTGCCGCCCCCACGTCTCCATCCATGCCGCGACGGCAAGCCAGAGGCTCAGGACGCCGAAGATGGCCGCCATGGTGCGGGGAAAGAACAGGAAGAAGACCCCGACGACGGTCAGGGCAAGGCTGTACTGGAGAAACACCGTTCGCCGCGCGCCCGACACCACGGCCCACAGCGCCAGGGCGGCGCGATTCCGGCGCTCCCGGAGCCCGGGCTTGTGGCCGCGCTCTTCGGGAGGCGGACCGAGCGGAAAGGCCGCCAGCGCCCGGCGCCGCCGACGGGGTTCCGCGTCACGATACTTGATCTCCACGCTTCGGTCGAGATCCTTCCGATACTGAACCTCCATGGCGTGGGCCAGCGGAACGTCGTCGGAGAGCACATCGATTTCGTAGTTGCCGAGCAGGCTCGAGACATTGAGGTTCGAGGAGCCGATCCGGACCCAGCGTCCATCCACCACGATCGTCTTGGCGTGCAGCATCGGTCCGCGCCACTCGAAGATCCGCACCCCGGCCTCGAGCAGCTCGCGGTATCCGATACGGGTGAGATTCTGCACCCGGGGGAGGTCGCTCTTCCCGGGTACCAGGACCCGGACGTCGACGCCCCCGCGGGCCGCATCCCTCATCGCCTGGAAGATGCCGCGTGGGGCAACCAGGTAGGCGTCGGTGATCCAGACCCGCTCGGCCGCGCCGGCCAGGAGGAGCTCGGTGGCGCGGGCGGCGCGTACGCCGCCCGGCTCACCCGCAACGACGCGGACCTCCGATTCGCCACCCGGGGACGCCTCGGTGGCAAACTCGCTCTCGTCGAGCGGACTCCCGACCGCGTTCCACGTCACCGTGAAGGCGCGGTCGCAGGAGAGTCCCGCCGGGCCGTCCATGGCGACGGCGGTGTCGCGCCAGGGCTGGCGACGGGCCTTGGGATTGCCGCTCCACTCGTTTCCGATGCAGTGGCCGCCCACAACGGCCGTCGCCCCGTCCACCACGAGGAGCTTCCGATGATCGCGGGAGAGATTGTCACCCAGACGGAGCAGGTGAGGTGGATTGAAGAAGCGAATGTCGGCCCCCGCGTTGCGGAGCCGGCGCCACATCGAGCGCCGCGTCGTGACCGAGCCGAGCCAGTCGGTCATGATCCGCACCGCCACTCCCGCTCTGGCGCGCGCCTCCAGTGCGTCCGCGAAGACCTGGCCGGTTTCGTCGGAGCGGAAGATGTACATGTCGAGATGAATCCAGCGGGTAGCGCGGGCGATCCGGTCCAGCATCGCGGGATAAATCTGGGGCCCGTCCAGCAGGAGTGTCAGCTGGTTACCGGGAATGGGGCGGCTCCCGGCCGCCCGGTCCATCGCGCGATCCACGATTGCTTCGGGAAGCTCGCGCCGCGGATTGGATGGGGCGGTCACGCCGGTCCGAGCCCGAGGACCTTCTCCTCCGGGCGGAGGGCCAGAACCACGAAGCCGATCAACTCCTCCAGCGGAACACCGAGCTCGGCGGCACCGGTGTGAACATCCTCGCGACTCACGCCGCGCGCAAAAGCTTTGTCTTTGAGCTTCTTCTTGACGCTGGATACCTCCAGATCCGCCAGGCTTCGGGAAGGCCGCACCAACGCGCACGCCACCAGGAAGCCGCAGAGCTCGTCCACCGCGAAGAGCGCCCGGGCCATCGGCGTGGTGCGCGCGACTCCGGTATATGCGGCGTGCCCCAGAATGGCCTGCTGCGCGTCGGCGGGCAGACCTCGCTCGGCGAGGAGGCGCACCCCCTCGGACGGATGCTCCCGGTCCGGCGCGTGATCGGGATTGGGGAAACGCTCGTAGTCGAAGTCATGGAGCAGCCCCACCACGCCCCATGCATCGGGGTCGCCTCCGTATTTCAGCGCCATCGCGCGCATCGCGATCTCCACGGCGTACATGTGCTTGCGCAGCGCGTCGGACGCGGTGTAGGCGTGCATCAGCTCCAGTGCCTGCTCACGATTCAAGGGGAACTCCGCCTAGTGCTTCATTTGGCCTTCGTCGGGCAGCTGCGAGGCGGAGAGGGGCACCCGGACCGCAAAGCCCTCATCCACCGTGATCTCGAACGCATAGGGGCCGGGCCGGGGCAACGGCACGTCGAAGACGAGCACGGCGCCCGCCTCGATCTCGGTGACCCCGGCGGGCGGCTCTCCGAACTGTACGGTTCCGTCTCCGCCCATCAGCTCGGCTCCTGCCTCGTCCACGAAACGGATGCGGATCGGGTGGGTGCCGACTTCGGTCCGGCGGCCGCGCACCCGAAGGACCAGATGGGTCCGGGGATGCACCGCCGGAAAGCTGCCGACCCAGACGTGCTGAAAAATCCCCAGCACGGACAGCTTCCCGTGCTGGTCGATCAGGGCGTAGTCGGCGAGGACCGCGAAATCGACCAGCACGCTTAGAGCACTCGAATGGAGGTGATGACGTCGTCCTTGCGGATGGCGTTCACCACCTCGAGCCCCTCGATGACCTGCCCGAACACCGTGTGTTTCCGATCCAGGTGCGCCTGCGGCGAGTGGCAGATGAAGAACTGGCTCCCGCCGGTGTCCTTGCCCGCGTGGGCCATGGACAGGGTGCCGGCGACATGCCTGTGAGTGTTGAGGTGGGTTTCACATTTGATCTTGTACCCTGGGCCTCCAGTGCCTACCCGCGGATCCGCGGGGTTCCGGGAGAGCGGATCGCCGCCCTGGATCATGAAGTTGGGGATCACGCGGTGGAACCGGGTCCCGTCATAGAACTCCGAGTTGGCCAGCTTCTCGAAGTTGGCGACGGTATTGGGTACTTCGGTGTCGAAAAGCTCCGCGGTCATGCTGCCGCGACTGGTTTCGATGACAGCCTTTTTCATTGCGCTCTGGGATCGGGGTCGATGGACGGAATCGCCTTGGCGGCGTGAAGTTAGCCTCCCCCCGGCCCGGCGGGAACGCCGCCGAGCCGGAGTGTTTGCCGCCGGAACCCTCCCGCGAGTACAATAGGCGCCATGGACGAGCTCGAGCCCCATCGCCTGGACGCCATCCGGCTGCTCTCAGCCGCGGTCGCCTCCGACCGCCTGCCGGTCGGGCAGTTCGAATCGCGGCTGGCGCTGGTTCGGCAGGCCCCCAACCTCGCTACACTCGATGCGATCGTGGCCGATGTCATGCCGTCCGGCGGATACAGCCTTCCCCGCGGTATGGTGCCTGCGGTCGCCGACCACACCTACGCCGCACCGGTCGAGCCCGCCGAGGAGCTGCGCATCACCACCGTCCTCGGTTCTTCGAAGCGCGCCGGCTCGTGGACCGTGCCGCTCCGGCTCCGGCTCAAGGTGGTCCTCGGCGAGTTGGTGCTCGACATGCGGGATGCGGTGTTCGGCGCCGACGTACTGGACATCGACGTGCACGCCACACTGGGAAGCTTGGTGCTGATCGTGCCCGCCGGCGCGCAGGTCGAGAACGAATGCGAGGAGCGCATGAGCTCGTCCACCCATTCCACCCGGTCGGTCCGGGGCGCAACCCCGATCGGGCTCCTGATCCGCATTACCGGCCGGGTCCGCTGGAGCAGCCTCGAAATCAAGGAGAAACGGCCCAGCGCGGAGGAGCCGGAGAAGAAGGGACTTATGAAGCTGCTGAGGGGAGGGGAGTGAGTTGTCGGGTACTGACCGATAGCTAAACCGCTCGGGCCGAAGGACAGAGCTTCCGCAACACGCACACCTCGCACCGCGGCCGCTGAGCAATGCAGACCCGACGCCCATGCCAGATCAGCAGGTGGGACACCAGGGTCCAATCCTCCCGCGGCATAAGCGCCATCAGGTCACGCTCGATCTTCTCCGCGGTCTTCTGCCGGGTGAGTCGCAGGAGTCCCGATAGCCGGGTGACGTGGGTGTCCACGGTTACGCCTTCGTTGATGCCATAGGCGTTGCCCAGGATCACATTGGCGGTCTTTCTGCCGACACCGGGGAGCGCGCGGAGCTGCTCCATTTCCCGGGGAACCTGCCCGGCGTGCCCCTCCATCAGCGCCTGGGCCATGCCGACGAGGCTCCTGGCCTTGTTGCGGAAGAACCCGGTGGAGCGGATCAGCTCCTCGACCTCGCCGCGATCGGCCCCGGCAAGCGCGGCGGGCGTGGGGTAGCGGGCGAAGAAAGCCGGGGTCACCAGGTTCACACGGGCATCGGTACACTGGGCCGAGAGAATTGTGGCCACCAGGAGCTGATACGGGGTCTGGTAGTCGAGCTCGCAATGCGCGTCGGGATACTCCCGCTTGAGCAACGCGAGGATTCGGACGGCTCGCCGCCGAGTTACTTCTCGGGTTTCCCGGGGCCAGGCCGGGCGCCGAACCGTGACGGCGCGCCTCTGCTTCATGTCCGCCGCGCCCGCGCAAAGGCCAGAAACTCGTCCGCCGACCGCGTGTTGAGCACGTCTTCGCAGGAGAGCCATCCCTTCCGCGCCATCGCGACGCCGTACCGCATGTACTCGATACCGTTCTTGCTGTGGGCGTCCGCGCCGATGGAGATCTTCACGCCCAGCTCCTGCGCCCGCCGCAATCGCCTCCAATCGAGGTCCAGGCGGTGCGGGTCGGCGTTGATCTCCACGGCGATCCGGTTGGCCGCCGCCTTCCGGAACACCTGCTCGAGATCGATCGGATAGGGGTCGCGCGAGAGCAGCAGGCGGCCGGTGGGATGGCCCAGGATGGTGAGGTGAGGGTTGTCCATCGCGCGGAGCACCCGTGCCGTCATCTCGGCTTCCGCCATCGCGAAGCGGGAATGAATCGAGCCGATGACGAAGTCGAAGCCCGCGAGCACGGAGTCGTCGTAGTCGAGCTGCCCGTCGGCCAGGATGTCCGATTCGATCCCCTTGAGAATCCGGATGCCGACGCCGCGCGCGTTGAGCGCGTCGATTTCGTTCCACTGCACCTGCAGGGCCTCGACCGAGAGTCCGCCCGCGTACGCCGCCGACTTGCTGTGATCCGTCACGCCAACGTAGCGGTACCCTGCCTCCCGGCAGGCCCGGGCCAGCTCTTCCAGCGGGAGGCTACCGTCCGAATAGTTGCTGTGGCAGTGGAGCAGGCCGGCCAAGTCGGCGTCTTCGAGCAATTTCGGGAGCGAGCCCGCCTGGGCCCGGGCGATCTCATCACCGCCTTCCCGGAGCTCGGGCGGAATCTCCGGCAACCCCAGCGCGCGAAAGAGCGTGGCTTCGTCGGGCGTGGGGACGAACTCACTGCCTTTCCAGAGCGCCGCAGCGTCGAGCCCGAATCCGAGCGACGCGGCGTGGCCGGCCAGGCGCTCGAGATGGGTCTCGCTCCCGGTGGTCTGCACCAGCACGGCGCCCAGATTGACCGGCGGTGTAATCACGATGCGCGCCGCCATCCCGCCCGGCGTGCGCAGGGTGACCCGCCGGTCGTCTTCGCCGGCAATCTCCTCGAGACCGGGCACCTGGGCCAGCGATCGGAACACCGCTTCCGCCGGCACTTCCGCCACCAGCACCATGACGAGGTCTTTGACTACCTCGGAACGGCGGCGGACTTCTCCGGCGACGATCGCGCGGGAGACGCCGGGAAGCCGCGCAAGCGCGGAGCGAAGCAGCTCGGCCTCTTCGGCGGCATGGTGGGAGAGACGAAACGCCTGCACTCGCCGGAGATAGGCGATGCCCCTGAGCACCGTCTCAGCCGTCTTGGCCCCGAATCCCGAAAGTGCGGCGAGCCGGCCATCGCGAGCCGCGTCCTCCAGCTCGGCAAGCGTGTCGATCTTCAATCGCTCGTGGATGGTGCGGATGCGGGAGACGCCGAGGCCGGAAATGCGCAGCATCTCAACCAAGCCGGGCGGAATGGCCTCGCGAAGCTGCTCCAGCAGCTGACACCGGCCGGTCTCCACCAGCTCCTTCACGATGCTCACGGTGGCGGGGCCGACCCCCTTCGTGGCGGCGAGGGACCCATCCGCAAGCGCCTCGGCCGCCTCTCCGGGAAGCCCGCGCACCGCCTTCGCCGCGGTGCGGAAGGCGCGCACCCGAAAGGGATTCTCTCCCTGGAGCTCGAGGCACGCGGCGATCTGTTCCAGGACCCCCGCGACGCCGGCGCGATCCACGCTCACGACCGGAGCCTCCAGGCCAACTCCAGCAGCTCTTCCGCCCCGACGATCGAGGCGAGCCCCGCCTGCGCCGCGCCGGGCAATACGGCCGAGTAGAGTGCGGATCCATCGGCGCGCTCCAGGGAGCCGGGCCGCGGTCCCCCGACCTCGACCGCGGTGAATCCGGCGCGGCCAGGGTGAATTCCGAAAATGGCCAGCACGGAAAGGGACTCGCCGCTTTGGGAGACGAACCAGCCGTCGAGCGGCTCCGCCGGTCCACCTTCGACCCCGATTCCCCAGACCCGGAGCGGCGGGAGCTGGATGTAGCTCGAGGGGCGGGGGCTTCCGGCCGGGCCCTCGCCGACCAGGGCCCGCTCCAGAGCCGCCACCGCGATCGTCACCGTCCGCTCGCCGTCCATCCAATAGAGATACGACTGATGGAGGAACGCGGCCATCGTGGCGATGCCTTCGCCCAAGCCCTCCTCGGGTTCGAGCTCGCGGAGCAGCTCCACGACTTCGCGCACCATCAGGAACGCATCGCGGTCGCGGGGATCCCTCCCCGCCGCGGCGATGCCCTCCCGCAGCGCGGGGAAACGCTCCGGGGCGATGGTTCCGAGGACCAGGGCGTAGGGCCCAACCCGATCCGCCGGATTCACGACTGGCGGGGCAGGAAGGGGTCCAGCATGCGAAAGAATGCATCCGGCGCCTCCACGTATGGCACGTGGCCGGACGCGGGTATCCGGTGCAGCGCCGCGCCAAGCAGGGCCGCCAGGGTGGCTGCGGTTTCGATGGGAATGGGGTCGTCCTCCCCGTGCAGCACCACCGCCGGGAGACGAAGCGCAGGGATCCGGGGCCGGAGATCGAAGTCACCCAGGCTTTCCCACACCTCCTGCTGGGTGCGCCCGGTGATCCGGAACGGGGTGAGCTCGACCGCCCTGCGCCAATCGTGGAAATAACCCGCGACTGAGAACTCGAACATCTTGCGGCGGTACTCGTCCGGACTCCGCTCCCGAAGTCCTCCATCCTGCACCGCCCGCTTCGCGGCCTGCACGTCGGCCGCGGCGTTGCGGTCGGCGAGGCGGCGCTCGAACTCGGCGCGGGCCTGGCGCCACGCAGGTGCCGGGGACACCAGGGCAAGCCGCTCGACCCGGTCGGGGTGCTCGAGGGCGTACAACACGGCGAGCAGCCCGCCCCAGGAATAGCCGGCGATCGACAGCCGCTCGGCCTCCCAGAGCTGTCGCAGCGCATCCAGGTCCTCGACATGCTCGCGCCAGCCCACCGGCACGTCGCGGGGGACCGGGGAGCGGCCGCCCCCGCGCTGGTCGTAGTAGACCAGCGTGCGTCGGGTGGCCAGCCGGTCGAATCCTGGGAGGAGATAGTCGTGATGGGCTCCGGGCCCGCCGTGCAGAACCACGGTCGGCGGACCCGACCCGGCGCGGCGCTCGAAGAGCGTCACGCCGCGGACGGCACGCTCGGCGGTGGTGTCGGTCACCGGGCGCTAGAGCAGAACGGCGAGCGCATCGGCCACCTGGCGCACTGCCGCCATTTCCTCCGGATCGAACGGGCCGGGAAGGTCGGAATCGACGTCGATCTGGCCCAGGATGAGGTCGCCGCGGCGGATGAGCACCACCAGCTCCGATAGGGTGAACAGGTTGCAGGCGAGGTAATTCTCGATCGCGCGAACATCACCGACGTTCTGGTCGCGCCCGGTGGCGACCGCGATCCCGCACACGCCCCGTCCGACCGGGATTCTCGTGTGGTCGGTGGCTCGGCCGGCGTAGGCTTCGAGCACCAGCTCCTCGCCCTGGAGCATGTACAGATAGACCGATGTGTACGGCGGACCCGCGGCGCGGATCCGCTCCGCGGCCAGGTGCAACAACCCCTCCCGGCGTACCTCACGCGTGAACGCCCCGCGAAGCGCAGCGACGATCCTCTCCGCCTTCAGCACCGGCATGTGGTCCTCCCTGGTAGTCCGATTCGCACCGAAGCAGCCCCATTCGATTGCCCACCCCAGAAACTAAACATATCTTGAGCCTCCATTCGCTTGGTGCTCCGTCGACGATGATGAGCCCATATCCGGTTGTCGCCCTTCTGGGGGCCCTGGTGTTCGTCCTCCGCCATGAGCGGGGGGCTCCCCAACATCAGCGATCCCTGCTCACCATGTTGCGCTCGGCGCTCGACGGCCGCGGTTTCCGGATCGAGGCGACCACCGAGACGCTGCGCCTCGACGAGCAGGCGGTTCCGCTCGACGCGCCGGGCGCCGCGCTCCTCTGCGAGCAGATGCTGCTGCTCGAAATCAGGACCGCCACCATCCCGGGAAGCGTCGCCGACGAGGATCTCCTCCGGTTTGCCACCGTGCTGGGGGGGTTCCCCGGTACCTACCCGACCTTCGCCAACCTGGTCGATGCCCTCGGTCCCACCGGGAAGCGGATCGAGCTGAGCCGGGCCTCGGAGGGTTACGAGGTATTCGACCTCGATGCCGCTCGCCCACACGCTCTGATCGAGCCGGACGGAGAGATCGCGTTCGGGGTGCAGAGGCTCCAGTCCACCGAGCTCGATCCCACGGCCGCGGGCGCCACCGACTCGGCCGACTCGCCGATCGGGGGCGTCCTGCTTCCCACTCGTCCCGGGATGTCACAGCTCCTGCTGCAGTGCCGCCAGGCCATGGACCGCCAGGACTGGGAAGGCATGCTGGACGCGGCGGTGCAGATCGTCGAGGGCGAGAACGACGACCCCGCCGGTCTGGCCGGAAGCCTGCACCGCATCGAGTTCAAGCGCCTGATGACGCGGCGGAATCTGGCGATGATCGCCCGGCTGGCTCACGGAGAACGAAAACAGGAAGCGATCACCGTACTCCGCCGGTTCGGAGGCGAGGGGACGGAAGTCCTCATGGATCTGTTGGTGGAGGCGGTGAACATCGGGGAGCGGCGCGGTTTCTACTCCGCGCTGGTCCAGATGAACGAAGGAACCATCGTCATCGTGCAGCACCTGGACCATCCCCAGTGGTACGTGGTGCGGAATGCCGCCGATCTCTGCGGCGAGCTGGCCCTCTCGGAAGCGATTCCCGGACTCGCCAAGCAAACCCGGCATCACGACGAGCGAGTTCGCAAGGCGGTGGCCGAAGCGCTGGGCAAGATCGGCACGCCGGTCGCGATGGAGACGCTCGCGAAGATGCTCACCGATCCGGCCCAAGCGGTCCGGCTCCAGGCGGTGGCGCATCTGCGCGGCCGCCGGGTTCGCGGGATGATCCGCCCGATCGGCGAGCTCCTGATGCGTGAAGAGGACATCACGGTTCAGCAGGAGGCGCTGCTCGCGCTGGGTCGGATCGGCTCCGGCGAGGCCGTGGCGCTGCTGCGGGATTGGGCCTCGGGGAGGGGACTGCTCCGCCGCCGGAGCATGCCGACCCGGCTGACCGCCGTCCGCGGCCTCGCGCTCGCCGGTCCCGCCGCGGTCGATGCGCTCTCTTCGCTGCAGCGGGATTCGTCGGCCGAGATCCGGGATGCGGCAGCGGCGGCCCTCACGGCGCTGCCCCGCTAGCGGCTACCGGGGCACGAAATCGCTGTCGGGGGTGACCCGGCGCACGAAGGCGGCGAGCAGACTGGCGGCGCGGTCGAGGTCCTCGAGGGCCACGACCTCGTTCGGGCTGTGCATGTAGCGGACCGGCACCGACACGAGTCCAGTGGCCACACCGCGGTGGGCGATGAAAATCGCGTCCGCATCGGTGCCGGTGTCCCGCGCCGCCGCCTGGATCACGAAGGGAATGCCTTCCTCCTCCGCCACCCGCACCAGCATGTCGACCACGCAGCTATTGACCACCGATCCACGGCTGAGCACCACGCCGCCGCCCAGCGCCACATCACCGTGCTTTTTCTTCTCGACCGACGGCGTATCGGTGGCATGGGTGACGTCCACCACGATCGCGGCGAGCGGGCTCAAGCCGGTTGCCGAGGTCCGGGCGCCGCCGCCGCCGCTGAATGCGATCTCTTCCTGGGCGGTGGCGACCGCGGTCACCGGTACCCCGACGGGCGCGGCCGCGATCCGCCGGAGCGCCTCCAGGACGACAAAGGCGCCGATCCGATTGTCCAGACTTCGGCTCACCAGGCGCCCGTTGGGAAGCCGGAGCACTCCGGCCGCGAGAACTCCCGCGTCCCCCACCCGGATCATTGCGCCGGCCTCCGCCTTGGAGGTGGCGCCGATGTCGATCCAGAGGTCGGTCACTTTGGAGACCTTCTCGCGATCCTCCTTGTCAAGCAGGTGGATGGCGGGCTTGCCGATCAGGCCCAGTACCGGCCCCTCCCGGCCGAGCAACGTCACCCGCTGTCCGACGAACACCTGGGGGTCCCACCCCCCGATCGCCTCGAACCAGAGGTAGCCCTGGTCGTCGATGTGCACGACCATCAGACCGATTTCGTCAACGTGACCAGCGAGCATCACGGGGGGCAGGCCGGCCGCGCCCCCGTGCAGCGTCGCGAAGGAGTTGCCGTTGACATCCACCCTGACCTCATCCGCAAACCCCTGAGCCTCGCTGCGCCAGCGACGGGCCGGCGCGGCTTCGAATCCCGAGGGACCCGGCGCATCGAGCAACGCGGTCAGAAACGTCAGCGAAGCGTCCGTCAGCATCGGTTACCTGCATTTCCAATGGGGGGGAACCACCCAAAATGGGGGCGGGCGACTCACTCGCCAACCCCTCAGTCCTTAGGTAATCTTCACCAGTCGGTTAGAATGCGTGGATCCAAACGATCGGGGAGGGCGCAATGCGACGCACAACGACCGTTGCACTACTGACGGCGGGAATTGTCCTGGGATCAGCCTGTGGCGGGGGCGGGGGCACCAATCCTCCTCCGCCACCCCCTCCGCCACCGCCACCGGGCTCGCCGGTCATGGCCAAGGCCAGCCCCAGCGGCGATGCGCAATCCGGGGTCGTCGGGGCACCACTCCCGGAACCGCTCCGGGTGAGCATCACCCAGAACGGAGCCGCGGTCCCGGGGCGCACAGTGACCTGGCAGATTCAGCCCACCAACGGGTCGGTGACTGCTTCCACGGTGACGGATGCCGGCGGCATCGCATCCGCCACTGTCACGTTGCCCCTGTTCGCAGTCACCAGCACGATTACCGCCACGTCGAGCGGAGTGATCAACTCGCCGCTGAGCTTCAGCGCCATCTCCACCGGTGCCGGGTTGGCGGTGACCGTCAACGTGATCAACAACCAGTTCCAGCCGGCCCAGTTTCAGCTCAAGCAAGGCGGGACGGTGACCTTCCTCTGGGGCACGGGCTCTAGTTCCCATACGGTGACGCCGGTGGCGCCCAATACCATCCCGGTCTCGACGCCGGCGGGCGTCAACCACAGCGCACCGTTCAGTTTCGAGGCGACGTTTCCCGCCCAGGGCGTCTTCAAGTTCTTCTGTGAGGTGCATGGGACACCGGACACGGGGATGAGCGGTACCATCACGGTGGTCCCGTGACAGGGGTCTGGCTCGGCGCGTTGGGCGCGGCGGCACTGGTCGCGAGCACGGCCGCCGCGCAGGGGCCCAACGACGACTGCTTTCCGAGCCGGTCGTCGAACGAGGCGCGGACCATGGCCAAGTTCGGGGTGCCGCTCGCGTTCAGCGCCGCCGCGGCGCCGGAGCGTAGAGGATCGGGCGGGCTCCGCCTGGGGCTCGAGCTCAGCTACGTACCGACGATAGACCGGGAGACCGCGACTCCGACGGTCTGCCGGCCGGGCAAGGGGCCGGAGAACACCGAGCTGCTGTCGCTGGTGCCCCGTCCGCGGGTGTCGCTGACCTTGCCCGCCGGTTTCGCCGCCGAGGCGAGCTGGATCCCCCCGATGCGGATCGCCGAGGTGCGGGCCAACCTGGTGAGCGCTGCGCTCTCCTATACCGCTTCGGTCGACGCCAGGAGCACAGCGGTGACGGTGCGGGCGCACGGCACGTTCGGCGTGATCAAGGCGCCGATCACCTGCGACGATGCCGCGCTCGCCGACCCGATGAGCGAGTGCTATCAAGGCACCCGCTCGGATGATGCCTTTCATCCCAATGTCTTCGGGATCGACGTGGCGGTCGGCTGGCG
>JAXIPC010000033.1:0-41388 GCA_045403135.1 Gemmatimonadales bacterium
GGTTTGGCCTGGTGCGCCGCAGCGAATTCTCATCGTAGACGACAACATGGATGCCGCGGCGAGCCTCGGACTTCTGCTCCGGCTCACCGGCAACGAAATCCGCATCGCGCACGACGGGCTCGACGCGGTGCGGGTGGCGGAGGACTTCCTCCCCGACGTCGTCGTGCTCGACATCGGACTCCCCAAGATGGATGGCTACGAGGTCGCCCGCCGGATTCGACGGGCGCCATGGGGAGAGGACATGGTGCTGATCGCCGTCACCGGCTGGGGCCAGGAGGCGGACCGGCACCGCTCGCGCGAGTCCGGCTTCGACCACCACCTGGTGAAGCCGGTTGACCCCGCGGCGCTGATCCAGCTCATGGCCTCGATCGCGAACCCGGGGTTCGGGGCCCGCCGGCGGCAGGGGGTCTCCTGGTGAATCGCCTCAGGCGCTCTCCGCCCGGTTTCTGGTGATAAATTCCCCGATCTCTCCTTGGAGGCCGACGCATGTCTCGTCGTAAACTCACCCGCCGTGCCTTCGTCAAAGCCGCCGGTCGCCTGACCCTCGGTGCCACAATCCTCCCGCGCCACGTTCTCGGCGGACGGGGGTTCCAGGCCCCGAGTGACACTCTGAACGTGGCAATCGTCGGCGCGGGTGGCATGGGCATGAGCAACGCCGAGCAACTGGTGACCCACAACCTCGTGGCGTTGTGCGACGTCGACTTCGGCTATGTGGACCGGCAGCTCGCCAGCCGCCAGAAGAATCGGGAAGGGCAACCGCGACCGGAGGGGGTCAAACTGGCCGAGCAGTTCGGCCAGGCCAAGCGCTATGCCGACTTCCGCGAGATGCTCGACAAGCAGAAGGACATCGAGGGCGTCGTCATTGCCACGCCCGATCACCTGCACGCGGTAATTGCCAAAGCGGCGATGGAGTCCGGCAAGCACGTGTACGTGCAGAAACCGCTCACCTACACGGTGCACGAGGCGAGGGTCCTCGCGGCAACCGCCAAGCGCACCGGCGTGGTGACCCAGATGGGCAATCAGGGCCACTCCAGCAACGACGCTCGGCTCATCAACGAGTGGGTCCAGGCCGGCCTGATCGGGACGGTACGCGAGGTGAATATCTGGACCAATCGCCCGATCTGGCCCCAGGGGCTGCCCCGGCCGGCCCAGCCGACACCGCCGCCCGCTGGTGCCGCGCCCGCGGCGCCGTCGTGGAATCAGCGCGCCATCAACGAGGCCATCGCCGCCGCGATGTACGGCAGCTATCCGGCGCCCGAAGGGCTGCGCTGGGATCTCTACCTCGGACCGGTGCCCGAGGACATCCCGTATCACCCGGTGTATCACCCGTTCAACTGGCGGGGCTGGACCGACTTCGGCGTCGGCGCCCTGGGCGACATGGGGGCCCACCTGGTCGACCACCCCTACTGGGCGCTGGGCCTCACCTATCCCACCAGCATCGAGGCCACCTCCGCGCCGTGGGGCGGGCCGCGCCAGAAGCCGGTGAGCTATCCGCTGGCGATGACAGTGCACTATGAATTCACGGCTCGTGATGGCAGGCCGCCGGTACGGATGAACTGGTACGACGGCGGGTTGATGCCGCCCCGCCCGCCCGAGCTACCCGATGACCTCGCGTTGAACCGAGAAGGCGGCGTGATCTTCATCGGCGACAAGGGCATCCTCATGCACGAGACCTACGGGTCCAAGCCGCGGCTCTTCCCCGACGCCCTGATGCAGCAGACCGCCGCCGTGCCGCAGACCATTCCGCGCATCGAGAAGAGCCATGAGCTCAACTGGGCCGCGGCGTGCAAGGGCCAGGCGACCGCCAGCTCACCGCTGGAATACGCCGCCAGGCTCACCGAAGTCATGCTGCTCGGTATCGTGGCGCTTCGGACCGGGCAGGGAAAAAAGATCCTCTACGACGCCGAACGCATGCAGATCACCAATGCCCCCGAAGCCAACCAGTACCTTACCCGCGAGTACCGCGCGGGCTGGAGCGTCTGAGATGAAACGGAAACGGCTGATGGTGCTCGCCCTGCTGCTGATTGCCGGCCAAGCCCAGGCGCAGACCCCCAACACGCTGACCGAGGCCGAGCAGAAGGACGGCTGGCGGCTCCTCTTCGACGGCAAGACCACCAGCGGGTGGCGCGGCTACCGCAGTCCCGTGATGCCCGGCGGCTGGCAGGTCGTCGACAGCGCGCTGACCCGGGTGGATCGAGCCACCGACATCATTACCACCGCGAAGTTTCGGAACTTCGAGCTGTCGCTGGAGTGGAAGCTCACCACGCCAGGCGGCAACAGCGGAATCCTCTATCGCGCCACCGAGGAAGCGGAGCAGATCTACTTCAGCGGGCCCGAGATGCAGGTGCTGGACGACGACGTGCACCCCGACGGCAAGTCGCGGCTCACCTCGGCGGGCGCGGCCTACGGCCTGTACCCCGCCCCCCTCGGAGCGGTCAAGCCGGTGGGCGAGTGGAATGCGGCTCGCATCCTGGCAGACGGCAACCACGTCGTGCATTGGCTCAACGGCGTCAAGATGGCCGATTTCGTGATGTGGAGCGAGGACTGGAGGCGGCGGGTCGACAACAGCAAATTCAAAAAATGGCCCGAGTACGCCAAGGCCGCAGAGGGTCACATCGGGCTCCAGGAGCACGGAAACCCGGTGGCGTTCCGGAGTATCAAGATCAAGGTGTTGCCCTGACCCATAACGCCTTGGATATACGATGGCTCGGGTAACCCGGACCGGCAGTCTCCTGCAGGCCGTGTCGGAGGCAGCCGCATGCGCCGGAAAGACCGCGCTTCGCTCCTTTCGCGGCTCCCTGACTGTTGAGCGGAAGCCGGACGGCTCGCCGGTCACCGTCGCAGACCGTGCGGCGGAGCGCGCGGCCCGCGCGTGGATCACGAAACGGTTCCCCCGCGACGGCATCCTGGGCGAAGAATTCGGGGAGACGCGGGGCTCCAGCGGCAGACGCTGGATCCTCGACCCAATCGACGGAACCAAGACGTTCGTGCGCGGTGTGCCGCTCTGGGGAAGCCTGGTAGCGGTGATGGAGGGCGAAAACGTTCTGGCCGGTGCGGCGACATTTCCCGCGATGGCCGAGGATCTGGCCGCGGCGCCCGGTGAGGGGTGCTGGTACCGCGGAGCGCGCTGCTGTGTGAGCGCGGTTTCCCGGCTCAAGGACGCCACCGTCCTCACCACCGATGAGCACGGCTTCAGCGCCCGGCGGTCTCGGCGCGGCTGGGAATCCCTGGCCGAAGCCGCCGGCATCGTCCGAACCTGGGGCGATTGCTACGGGTACCTGCTGGTCGCGACCGGCCGAGCCGAGGTGATGGTGGATTCGAGGCTTGGCGCCTGGGACGCGGCCTGTTTCCTCCCCATCCTCAGCGAGGCCGGAGGAAGCTTCACCGACTGGCTGGGTCGGACCACACCCTTCGGCGGGAACGCGATCGCCACCAACGAGGCGCTCGGCCGGAAGGCCCGGCGGCTGTTCGCCGGAGCCCAGTCGATCCGGCGATAGCAGCTACGCGGCGCCCATTTTGCGCCAGTAGCGAGCCAACCCCTGCCAGCAGGCTTCGACACCCGCCCCGCCCAGGAACTTCCGCGCTTGGGCCGCCGGCACCCGTCCGTCCAGCCAGCGCTCGAGCCGCTCGCCAAACCACTTCAGCCGGTCCGCGTCGGTGCCGGGTACCGCCATGCTGTCCCGGGCATGCTCCGCCCAGGCCACCAGTCCGGCGCGAAGATCCTCCAGATGGCGCTCGGGATCCGGCGAAACCCCAAAGTGGGTCAACGCGAGCCGGCCCGGTCGCCAGGCGGCAATTGTTCGCAGTGAGTCGAGCCATGCCTCGAGGTTGAAATCAGGCGGAGGGGTCAGCGGGAGCACGCTGAAATGTGGGGGGCTCCGGAGGCCGGCGGTGTCGCCGACAAAGGCGATGCCGGTGCCCCGCTCGAAGTAGCTGACATGATGCGCGGCGTGTCCCGGCGTATACGCCACCTCGAATTCGCGGCCTCCCAGGGTCACCACCTCGCCGCCCGAAAGCTCCTGGATCCGCTCGGGAGGCACCGGCGCCACTTCGCCCCAGAGCCGCTCCATCTTGTCGCCGTAGAGCTGAGTGGCGCTCCGGAGGAGCTTTGACGGATCCGCCACATGGGGTGCCCCCACCCGGTGTACATACACCAGGAGTCCGGGGTTCTCCCGGGCCAGGGTGCCGCTCCCACCGGCATGATCCAGGTGAATGTGGGTGAGCAGGAGCGCCGCGAGCTCCGCAATCTCGTAGCCGTGCTCCGCGAGACCGGCTCGGAGCGCGGGGATGGTGGATGCCGGCCCCGGATCGACGATCACGGGGCCGTTCCGAGTCTCGAGCAGGTAGGCGGCCACCGACTGCGGCCTCCCCATATGCTTGAGATCGATCAGAGCGCAAATTGCGTCGACGCCGCCCATGCCCCTAGGATAATCGGACCGTGACTGCATACGACGTGGGAATCGTGGGGCTCGGCGCGATGGGAAGCATGACCGCGCTCGAGCTGGCGCGGCGAGGGAAGCGCGTCCTCGGCTTCGACCGCTTCCGGCCGCCGCATGAGTACGGCTCCTCCCACGGCAAGAGCCGGATCATTCGGGAGGCTTACTTCGAGCACCCGCAGTACGTCCCGTTCGTGAAACGGGCGTACCAGCAATGGGCCCAACTCGAGCGGGAGAGCGGTCG
The DNA here is from genome assembly GCA_045403135.1 of Gemmatimonadales bacterium. Classification (GTDB taxonomy): domain Bacteria; phylum Gemmatimonadota; class Gemmatimonadetes; order Gemmatimonadales; family GWC2-71-9; genus JABFSM01. Next base: position 4,681 of record JAXIPC010000033.1, read on the forward strand.
GACCCTCTTGATCCCGACCGGCGGTCTCATGATCGGCCCGCCGGATGGAGTGCTGGTGCCGGGGGCGCGGCGGAGCGCCGAGGAGCATGGGCTCGAGTATGATGTGCTCTCCGCCGGCGAGGTTCGTCGCCGCTTTCCCGCCTTTACACCCGCCGATCATGAGGTGGGACTCCTCGAGCCGAGGGCAGGCGTCCTCCTTCCCGAATCATGCATCGAGTCGGCACTCGCCCTCGCCGGAGAGGCGGGAGCGACGCTGTGCTTTGACGAACCGGTGATCGGGTGGAACGGCACCGAGTCCATCACCGTCACGACCGCGCGGGGCAGCTATGAGGTCGGCCGGTTGATCGTGGCGGCAGGCGCATGGATGGCCGGTGGTCTCGTTCAGACTCCTCTGCCGCTGGCGGTGGCTCGACAGACGTTGTTCTGGTTCGATCCGGTGAAGCGGCACTCGATGGTCGAGCCGGGAGAAATGCCGATCTTCCTCTGGGAGTGGGCGGAGGGCCGCTACTTCTACGGGTTCCCCGACCTGGGCGACGGCGTCAAAGTGGCCATACATCATGAGGGCGAGCCCGCGACACCGGACAGCGTCCGGAGGGAAACGGACCCCGGGGAGGCCGAGCGGCTCCGCGCCATCATGGCTCCACGCACGCCGGTCCTGAACGGCACGCTGCGAAATGCCGTGGTGTGTCTCTACACCAACACCCCCGACGGGGACTTCCTCATCGACCGGTGTCCGGACGACCGCCGGGTGATCCTGGCAAGCCCATGCTCAGGGCACGGGTTCAAGTTTGCCCCGGCCATCGCGGAGGTGCTGGCGGATCTCGCGCTCGACCGGGAGCCGGCGCTCGACGTGAGCCGCTTCACGCTGGCGCGGTTCCCGGCGCAATCGCGGGGTATTATTGGGCCGTGAACCGAGTGTCCGCCTCCATCCCGCCGGTCGTTCGCGCCCTCCTCGAAGGCGCCATCGACTACGCCGGGCTCTTCCCCCCCGCCGAGCTCGGTATGGCCGAAGCGGTGGCGCGCTACCTGGCCTATCGCGCCTCACCGGACGCGTGGGCGCTGGGGAGATTCGTGGTGCCGGCCGCGCGCCTCGATGAGCTTGCCACCGCCCTGTCGGCCACACCCGCCGCCGGAGATCCGCTGGTTCCGCTCAGCGCGCTCATCGGCACCGGCACCGCCGACGACGTGGATCTCATCGAGCGATTCAACCGGGACTGCACCCGCATCGGCGCCCGGGTCGATTCGGTCGAGGCGAAGGCAGTTTCAGAGGGTGCGGTCCGCGCGGTCCTCGCGGCTGTTCCCCGGCGCTGGGTCCGCTACATCGAAGTGTCGCCCGGTGACGGGCTTCCGGCGGCGCTCGACGCGGTGGCCAAGGGCGGCGCGTTCGCCAAGGTGCGCACCGGGGGAACGACTCCCGAGGCGATTCCCACGCCGGAGCGATTGATCGAGTTTCTCGAGGGCACGGTCCGGCGGAGGCTCGCCTTCAAGGCCACTGCCGGGCTCCACCATCCGGTGCGGGGCCTGCACCGCCTGATGGATGCCCCGGAGGCGCCCGCGGCCGTGATGTACGGCTATCTCAACCTCTTCACGGCGTCGTCGATTCTGTGGCGTGGAGGCGACCGTTCGCTGGCGCGCGAAGCGCTGCTCGAATCGGAGCTGGCCTCCTTCACGGTCAACGGCGACGCGCTCCTGTGGCACGACCTCCGATTCGACGGCGATGCGCTGACCGGAATGCGTGGCGCGTTCTTCCATGGTTTCGGCTCTTGCGCCTTTGCCGAGCCGCTGGAGGAGCTGCCCGCATGGGCCGGCCGGTGAATCCCGGGCTGGATCATACCCATGATGCGGGGGTCCGCTCCTGGGTACCATCCGCCGGTCGGCCGGGTACCGATTTTCCGATCCAGAATCTCCCGCTGGGGGTCTTCCGCCGGAGCGATGAGGCCGGCGGGTCGATCGGCGTTGCGATCGGGGACGAGATCCTCGATCTCCGGCGGGCGGCCGCCTCGGGCGGGCTGCCCGCACTCGATCCGGCGCTCCTCGATTCGCTCTCCCAGCCTTCCCTCAACCGACTCATGTCGCTGGGGCGCGCCCCGGCGAGGGCGCTGCGCCACGCGGTCCACGGGTTGCTTCGGGACGATGCCTCGAGGCGCCCGGGGGAGCTTCTGGTTCGCGCGGCGGACGTGGCACTCTCGCTCCCGGCGTCGGTCGGGGATTACACCGATTTCTACGCGTCGATCCACCACGCCACCAATGTCGGCACGATGCTCCGTCCCGACCAGCCGCTCCTGCCGAATTACAAATGGGTGCCGATCGGCTACCACGGCCGTGCCTCTTCGATCGTGGCCAGCGGCGCACCGGTACGGCGCCCCCTGGGCCAGCTCAAGGACGACGCGGCGCCGGCGCCGGTGCTGGCACCGACGCAGGCGCTGGACTACGAGTGCGAGGTCGCCGCCTGGATCGGCGCCGGCAATCCGCTGGGGACCCCGGTGTCGATCCGGGACGCGGAGCGTCACCTCTTCGGTCTCTCGCTGCTGAACGACTGGTCCGCGCGCGACGTGCAGCGCTGGGAATACCAGCCGCTGGGGCCGTTCCTCGCCAAGAATTTCGCCACCACGGTCTCGCCGTGGGTGGTTACCGCCGACGCGCTCGAGCCGTTTCGGGTGCCTCGGACTCCGCGCCCCGAGGGCGATCCGCCGCCGCTGGCCTATCTCGATGCGCCGGCCGATCGCGAGCGCGGCGGCTTCGCGGTCGCTCTCGAGGTATCGATCGCATCGGCCCGCATGCGCGAACAGGGCCTGACCCCGTTCCGGGTGAGCCGCTGCAGCTTCACCAACATGTACTGGACCGTCGCACAGATCCTCACCCACCATGCCAGCAACGGGTGTAATCTTCGCCCCGGCGACCTGCTGGGCAGCGGCACCGTCTCCGGAGCCGAACCGGAGAGCCGGGGCTGCCTGCTCGAGCGTACCTGGCGCGGCCGCGACCCGCTTCAGCTTCCCGGCGGTGAAACGCGCCGCTTCCTGGAGGACGGGGATGAAATCGCGATGCGCGGCCGGTGCGAGCGCGACGGATTCGCCGGGATCGGATTTGGTGAGTGCCGCGGCGTGGTACTGCCGGCGTTACCTATCCCATGACGCGGGTCCGTATGGCGTGGCTCGGACGACCGGAAGTGGCAACCTGGGCCGCGTACCGCGGCCGGATACTTCGAGCTGGAAGCGCAGGAGCGTGGCTCGGTCGAGATCGTCTATTTTGGGATTCTGCCCGGTTTTGCGGGGCAGGGGTCGGGCGGTTGCCGCGCTCGCTAATTACCTCAAGCGCGGGTTCGTCATCTTCAAGGAGGCAGCGTTCGACGTGAATCTTCCCGACCAGACGCCCGATCCGTGGCCCGGGGCGGAGCGGCCTCAATGAGCCTCGCCGATCTCCGCCGGGCGTACGCCAGGGCCGAGCTGGACGAGCGCTCGGTGGACCGCGATCCGCTCAAGCAGTTGCTCGCCTGGCTCGACGAGGCCCAGCACGCCGGCGTGATCGAACCCAACGCGATGACCCTGGCCACCAGCACCCCGGAAGGACGCCCCTCGGCTCGCATCGTGCTCTTGAAGGGAGCGGATGCGCGCGGCCTGGTGTTCTTCACCGATTCGCGAAGCCGGAAAGGCCTCGAGCTCGCCGCCAATCCCGAGGCCGCACTGGTGTTCTGGTGGGCGGAGCTGGAGCGGCAGGTGCGGGTGTGCGGCAGCGTGGAGCCGATTCCCGGTGACCAGTCGGATGCGTACTTCCGGAGCCGGCCGGAGGGGAGCCGGCTGTCGGCGTGGGTCTCGCATCAGAGCCAGGTGGTGGAGCACCGGGGCCAGCTTGAAACCCAATGGGCCGACGCCGCCAGCCGGTATGCCTCGGGTGACATTCCCCGCCCGCCCTGGTGGGGCGGTTTGCGGGTTAGGCCCTCGGAATACGAATTCTGGCAGGGCCGCGCGAATCGCCTGCACGACCGGATCCGCTATCGGTCCGGCGAAGGGGGATGGAAGCTCGAGCGCCTCAATCCATGACGGACCCGGGTGACGCCCGGAATACCCCGACCGCCGTGTCCCGCCGGACGTTGGGGATCGTCGGTGGGATCGCGCCGGGCTCGACCGTCGACTATTACTGCCTGACCGTCGAGCGGTATCGCGCCCTGCGTCGCGACGGCAGCTACCCCTCCATCCTGATCAACAGCATCGACTTTCAACACTTCCTTGCGACGGTGACCTCGGGAGATCAGGGTCGGCTGACGGCGTACCTGCTCGAGGAGGTCCACCGGCTGGCGAGGGCGGGAGCGCATCTGGGGTTATTCGCCTCCAATACGCCTCACCTCGTCTTCGAGGAGATCGAAGCCGGCTCCCCGATTCCATTGGTCAGCATCGTTGAGGCCGCGGCCAGAGCCGGCGCGGCGATGGGACTCAAGCGGGTTGGGCTTCTGGGCGGGTTCGTCGGCTCGGTGGCGAGATTCTAAGGGCACGAGGATCGGCGGGTTCACAACTTTCTCGGCGTTTGCTCACATGAGACCTATTCCCTGGGGCGCGAGCACGGCTGGCCGGCGGCGTTCGCCAATGTGGCGATTCAAGTCATCCGGAGACTCGCCGCCCTCGCTGCCGGCCATTCCCTCCCGACCGGGTGAGAGGGTGACAATGCGCCGCTTCCTGCTTTGCCTGCTTGGCACCCTGGTTCCGGCCCGCGCGTTTGCGCAGTTCCCGCTGACCGTGTCCAAGATCATGCGGGGACCCGAGAACGTGGGTCGGGAGCCGACCGGCGTGCGGTTCAGTCCCGATGGCCAGTGGATCTACTTCCGGTGGCTGCCCCCCGGCACCGAATGGAGGGAGACGGTCAAGCCCTATCGCGTGCGGGCGGCTGCCGGCGCCGTTCCGGAGCGCCTGTCCCAGGCGGTGGCCGATTCGCTCGAGGCCTCGGCCGCGGACGGCGCCTACTCCTCCGACCGGCGCCGGCGCGTGGTCTCCGTGCGCGGCGATCTCTTCCTGGTGGATCTGCCGGGGGGTCAGGTGCGACGTCTCACCGATACGCCGGCCGTGAACGAGGTGAACCCGGCCTTCGACCGGGAAGGTCGTCGCGTCTTGTTCCGGCGGGACACGAACGTCTTTGCGATCGACATCACCCAGGCGGGGGTCCAGCAGCTCACCGACATTCGCAGCGGGCCGGCGCCCGAGGAGCCCAAGAAGCCGGAAGGACAGCGTGCCTTCGTCCAGACTGAAGAGACCACGCTGATCGGCGGCATCCGGGACCGCCGTTGGCGCGACAGTGTGGACAAGGCGGAGCGCGAGGCGCGCGAAGCGGCCCAGCTCAAGCCGTTCTACCTGGACCGGGGCGAGCAGGTCCGGTCCCTGGTGCCGTCGCCCTCGGGAGCGGCGGTACTGGTGCACCTGGTCACGCCACCCACCGAGATCCGCGCCGTGCAAGTGCCGAGCTACGTCACCCTGTCCGGATATACGGAAGAGCTGTCCGCCCGGGTCAAGGTGGGCGACCGGCAGAACAAAGAGCGCGTGGGGGTCCTGACCGTCGCGACCGGAGTGATCTCCTGGGTCCGCCCCATTTCTGCCGACTCGTCCGGCGTCTACGGAAGCCTGTTTCCGCTCGGCTGGAACGACGCCGGTACCGCCGCGCTGCTCTACGCGACGACCCGGGACTACACCAGCCGGCACCTGGTGCGGATCGATGCGAATCCGGCCCGCGCTGTATCCGTGGACGTGCTGCGAGACAGCGCCTGGGTGGGTGGCGCCTGCGAGGGGTGCGGCGGGTGGCTCGCCGGGGACCAGGGCATCTGGTTCGTATCCGAGGCCGACGGGTACGCCCACCTCTACACCCTGGGCGCCGACGGGAGCGGGAAGATCCAGCGCACCCGGGGAAAATGGGAAATTGAAACCGCGGCCCTGACGCCCGACCGAACCAGGTGGCTCCTGCACACCAGCGAAGTCTCGCCCTTCGAGCGGCACGCATATCTGATGGAGGTGGGAGACCCGGGCCGGGCACGGGTTCGGCTCACGACCGAGGTCGGAGGGCACACGGTCGTGCTCGCGCCCGATGGCTCTCTGCTGGCCGACGTATTCTCCACCGCCAACCGGCCGCCGGAACTCTTCATTCAGGGAACCCGGGTCGGCGGGCGCATCCACCTCACCACCTCGCCGACCGCCGAGTGGTTGAGCTTCCCCTGGATCAAGCCGGAGATCGTGCACATCCCCGCCTCCGACGGCGTCCCGGTGCCGGCGCGGATCTACCGGCCCCGCGACCTGAATGCCCGCCCCAACGGGGCGGCGGTGATCTTCGTGCACGGGGCGGGCTACCTGCACAACGTGCACAACTTCTGGTCCAGCTACTTCCGCGAATACCAGTTCCACCACCTGCTCGCCTCGAAAGGTTTCGTGGTGGTGGACCTCGACTATCGCGGGTCCGCGGGTTATGGCCGCGACTGGCGCACCGCCATCTATCGCCACATGGGTGGGCGTGACCTCCAGGATCAGGTGGACGCGGCCCGTTGGCTGCAGCGGACCGGGGGCATCAGTCCCGAGCGGGTGGGGATCTACGGCGGCAGCTATGGAGGCTTCATCACCCTGATGGCTCTGTTCACCCAGTCCAAGTGGTTCGGCGCCGGAGGCGCGTTGCGCCCGGTTACCGACTGGGCCCACTACAACCACCCCTACACCGCCGAGATCCTCAACGAGCCGCAGGAGGATTCTCTCGCGTACCGTCGGTCTTCTCCCATATACTTCGCCGAAGGTCTCGAGGATCCGCTGATCCTGTTTCACGGCATGATCGACGTGAACGTCCACTTCCAGGACGTGGTGCGCCTGGTGCAACGGCTGATCGAGCTGGGCAAGACCGACTGGAATCTGGCGCTGTATCCGCTGGAGGATCACGGGTTCGTCCGGCCCGATTCCTGGACCGACGAGTACAGCCGGCTACTGGCCCTGTTCGAAACCAGGCTCCGGCGGAAGTGATGCGGGCATGAACCGGGGCATCCGGCTGGCGCAGCTCGGGCTCCTGGTCAACGGAGTCCTGGCGCTGGTCAAGCTGGTCGCCGGGGTGCTGGGCAATTCCTACGCCCTGATCGCCGATGCGGTGGAGTCGATCGCCGATCTCTTCTCGTCGCTGATCGTCTGGGGCGGGCTCCGGGTTGCTTCCCGCGACCCGGACAACCGCTACCCGTTCGGGTACGGGAAGGCCGAGGCCGTCTCCGCGATGATCGTCGGTCTCATGCTGGTGGGGGCTGCCATCGGGATCGCGATCGAGGCGGTTCGAGAGATCGTCACCCCCCACCATTCGCCCGCGCCATTCACGCTGGTGGTGCTGGTGGCGGTCGTGCTGATCAAGGAAACGCTGTTTCGCGTGGTGAACAAGAGCGCCCGCGACCTGGGCAGCGGGGCGGTCGCAGCGGACGCGTGGCACCATCGGGCCGACGCGATCACGTCCGCCGCGGCGTTCATCGGCATTTCCATCGCCCTGATCAAAGGCCCCGGCTGGGAGATGGCCGACGACTGGGCCGCCCTGTTCGCCTCGACGCTGATCCTCTACAACGGCATCGGCATCATGCGCCCGGCGGTGGAGGAACTGATGGACCACTCGCCCAACGAGGAGCTGCTGCGCGCCGTGGATGCCGCCGCCCACGCGGTCGAGGGCGTGCTCGCCACCGAAAAGCTCAAGGCGCGGAAGAGCGGCACCCGGTTTCTGCTCGAAATGCACGTGCAGGCCGAACCCTCGCTGTCGCTCCACGACGCCCACATCCTGAGCGGCAAGGTCAAGCACGCCATCCGCTCCGCCGTGCCGAGCGTGCAGGGGGTGCTGGTGCACATGGAGCCCTACGAGGGCTAATGACACTCGAGGGCCGTTTCGACCGGCATCTGGCGGCGCTGAATCTGCCGCGCGGCGTGGCGCTGGTCGCGGTCTCCGGCGGACCCGACTCGCTGGCACTGCTCGCGTTGCTGGCCCGGTCGCCGGCCGCGTTGGGACTCGAGCTGCACGTGGCCCACGCCGATCACGGCATCCATCCCGACGCGGCGGCGGTCGCCGAATCGGTTCGGATTGCCGCGGGACGCTATGGCGTTCCGGCGCATGTAGGGTTGCTCGCTCTCGGCTTCGGCGCGACCGAAACGCGAGCCCGCGAGGCTCGTTATGCCTGGCTCCTTCGGCTGGCCGGCGAGACTGGAGCGGTCGTGATCTTCACGGCCCACCACCGCGACGATCAGGTCGAGACCATCCTGATGCGCGTCCTCGAAGGTTCGGGCCCCGCCGGACTGGCGGGTATCGCGGCACGGCGCGGGAAGCTGGTTCGTCCACTCCTGCCATACCGGCGCGAAGACCTGGCCGAATACCTGCATGGGACTGGCCTCGAATCGTGGTCCGATCCTGCCAACCGGAACCCACGACACCAGCGCTCCTGGATCCGGACCCAGCTCCTTCCGGTGCTTCGGGAACGCATGCCGGACGTGGATCGGCGGCTGCTCGCAATGGGCCGGCAGGCGGCGGCCGATCGCATGGCCTGGGATGCCCTGCTCGACGGCGTCTCCGGCCTGGATTTAGCGCATGAGGGGGGCGGGGTTTCCGTTGCTGCCACCCCCCTCAAGGGGTATGATTCGGGCGTTCTGCGGGCACTGCTCAGCGCGCTCGGGCGGCGGGCGGGATACCAGGTCGGACCGGCGCGGGCGGCCCGGATCGAACGGTTGCTCGTGAAAGGACATAGTGGGGCGGTCGCGGAGCTCGGGGCGGGGTGCTCGGCCGAGCTTTCGTTCGGCCGCCTTCGCCTCTTTCGGGCTTCCACGCATCCGGTACCGTGGGCGCCCGGAGTTTTGGAAGGACCCGCCGGTGAGCTCACAGCCGGTGGCTGGCATCTTATCTGGCGGTGGGAGCCCGCGCCGGAACGGCTGGAACGAAACCAGCCGATGAGCTGGTTCGAGCAAGGTTCATACATCGTGCGGCCCTGGCGCGCCGGAGATGTCCTCCGTCCCCTGGGTGGCACCGGAAGGAGACTGGTAGTGCGCTGTATGCAGGATGCCCGGATCGCACGATCAATGCGCGCGGCCTGGCCGGTCGTCGAGGCCGACAACCGCGTCGTGTGGGTGCCTGGTGTCTGCCGCTCGGCCGATCGGGTCCCGGCGCCCGGCGTCCTTGCCCTCCGGGTCGATGCCCACCTCGCCTGACGTCCTCCGCCGCACCGGCGGGCGCACCGTCAAGTCGATCGTCTACGACGAGGCGGTCATCGCGTCGAAGGTCGCCGAGCTGGGCGCGGCCATCACCCGGGCCTACCCCGACGGCAATCTTCTTGTCCTCGGCCTCCTCAAAGGAAGCTTCATCTTCCTGGGAGACCTGGTCCGAAAAATCGAACGGCCACTCCAGGTCGACTTCCTGGTCGCCAGCTCCTATGGGGCCGGCACCACCTCATCCGGGGAGGTGCGGCTGCTCTACGACCCCGAGACCCAGCTCGAGGGCAAGCACATCGTGCTGGTCGAGGACATCGTGGACACCGGCAACACGTTGCGGCGCCTTCTGGGCGTGTTGCAGGACCGCGCCCCGGCGTCCTTAGCCATATGCGCACTGCTCGATAAGGTCGCCATGCACGCACCGATGCCCGCAGTTCGGTTCGTCGGATTCGAAGCCCCTGCCGCGTTCCTGGTCGGTTACGGGCTGGACCACGCCGAAGACTTCCGGCATCTTCCCTTTATCGCGGATTTGATGTGATGCAGCAGCGTCCACCGCAGAAACCTCAAATGCCGAACTGGTCGGGACTGAGCAAGAATCTCGCGCTCTGGCTCCTCGTTGCCTTGCTGGCCGTGGCCATCGTCCAGCTCATGGGCAAAAGCCGCGGAGCCGCGGGTGAGCTGAACTACACCGAATTCAGCAGACAGCTCGAAGCCGGGAACATCAAGGCGGTCGAGGTGTTCAACGGCAACGAAGTCAAAGGCGAGTTCCGCATCCCGGTGGCCGTCGGTCAGACGCCCTCGGTCCGGAATTTCACCGTGCTGCTCCCAGTGGCCAATTCCGAGGTCATGCTGAAGAAGCTGGAGGAGCGCGGCGTCAACGTCACCGCCAAGCGGCCCAAGAGCGGCGTTGTCTCGGTCCTGGTGACGATGCTTCCCTGGATCGTGATCTTCGCCATCTGGTTCGTGCTGATCCGGCAGATGCAATCCGGCGGCAACCGCGCCTTCTCGTTCGGAAAATCGAAGGCCAAACTGCTCGCCGGAGATACGCCTAAGGTCACGTTTGCCGACGTCGCCGGCGCGGACGAGGCCAAAGTCGAGCTGCAGGAGATCATCGAGTTCCTGAAGGACCCCCAGAAATTCACCCGGCTGGGCGGACGCCTGCCCAAGGGCGCGCTGCTGGTGGGCCCGCCCGGCACCGGCAAGACCCTGCTGGCCAAGGCGGTGGCCGGTGAGGCAGCCCGGCCCTTCTTCTCCATGTCCGGCTCCGACTTCGTGGAGATGTTCGTCGGCGTCGGCGCCTCCCGCGTTCGGGACCTGTTCGAGCAGGGCAAGGCGCACGCGCCCTGCATCATCTTCATCGACGAGATCGACGCGGTGGGGCGGCATCGCGGCGCCGGCCTGGGTGGCGGCCACGACGAGCGGGAGCAGACGCTTAATCAGCTCCTCGTCGAGATGGACGGTTTCGAGTCCAACGAGGGCGTCATCCTGGTCGCCGCCACCAACCGGCCCGACGTGCTCGATCCGGCACTGCTTCGGCCCGGCCGGTTCGACCGCATGATCGTGGTGGACTCGCCCGACGTGCGGGGACGGGAAGGCATTCTCCGGGTGCACACCCGGAAGATCCCGCTCTCCTCGGATGTCCGTCTCGAAACGCTGGCCAAAGGCACGCCGGGTCTCACCGGCGCGGACCTGGCCAACCTGGTCAACGAGGCGGCGGTGCTGGCGGCCCGGCGCAACAAGAACCTGGTGGACATGCAGGACTTCGAAGACGCCAAGGACAAGGTGATGCTCGGCGTCGAGCGGCGCAGCCTCCAGCTCACCGAAGACGAGCGCAAGCTGACCGCGTACCACGAGGCGGGCCACGCCATCGTCTCGCTCAAGGTTCCGGGCTCCGATCCGCTGCACAAGGTCACCATCATTCCGCGGGGCCGCGCCCTGGGGCTCACGGTCTGGCTGCCCGAGGAAGACCGCCACAACTACACCAAGGACTGGCTCGAGGGCCGGCTCGCCTGCGCCTTCGGCGGCCGGGTGGCGGAAGAGCTGGTGTTCGGCCCCGAGAAGGTGACCACCGGCGCCGCCAACGACATCGAGCAGGCCACCGGCATCGCGCGGCGGATGGTGACGCAGTTCGGCATGAGCGACAAGATCGGCGTCATCGCTGTGGGCGATCGGGAGCAGGAAATCTTCCTCGGCCGCGAGATCGGCCATCGGCGCGATGTCTCCGATTCGCTGGCCCAGATGGTGGACTCCGAGGTCAAGCGCATCGTGGACGAGTCCTACGAGCGGGCCCGGGGCATCCTGAGCCAGAACCGGGAGCTGCTCGACCGCTTCTCGCTGGCGCTGCTGGAGCGGGAGACCCTGGACCGCGAGGAAATGTCGCTGCTCAATCGCGGCGAGCCGCTACCCCCTCGCACCGCGCCGCCGCTTCCGCCGCCGCCGCCCAACAAAACCGGGGCGAGTCCGGCGGCGGTCCGCACCCCGATGCTCGGGGCCCCACCGGCCGAACCCGCCGGCGCGTGAGGGTCGTGCCGCTCCCCGGGCGGTCGGAAGACGCCGTCCGGACCGCCCTCCTGTCCCATGGATGGGAGGGCGAGCTGGCGCGGACCACGGCCGACGGCATCGAGTCACTCGCCTTCCATCTGACCCAGCTCGAGCCGACCACCTTGGAGGCGCTGGTCCACAGCGGATCCCGGCTCGGTCTCGACATCATCACGGGAGACGATTGGGCTCTGCTCGCCGGGCCGCGCGCCCGGCTCGCTTCGCTCGCCCGTCCCTGGACCAGTCCCGCCCCTCTGATCGAGCTTGCCACCGCGCTGGGACATGCCCTCCCCGCCGACGATCCGGTGCTCTGGCAGACGGCCCGCGGCCCCATCGCGCTCGACCGCCCGGTGCTCGTCGGGATCCTCAACGTCACTCCCGATTCCTTCAGTGACGGCGGCCGCTACACCCGGGTCGATGCGGCAGTCGCTCACGCCGAGCGGCTCGCGGCCAACGGCGCGACCATCCTCGACGTCGGCGGGGAATCGAGCGGTCCGGGAGCGGATCCGGTCCCGGAGTCGCTCGAGCTCGAACGGGTCGTGCCGGTGATCGATGCGGTGCGGGAGCGGCTTCCCGCCATGCCGCTGTCGATCGACACGGTCAAATCCGGGGTGGCTCGGGCCGCCCTCGATCGCGGCGTCGCGATCGTCAACGATGTCTCGGGGCTTCGGCTCGATCCCGCCATGGCGCCGCTGGTCGCCGAACGGGGCGCCGGAGTGATCCTCATGCATTCGCGCGGCGAACCCGGGAATCTCGCCGCGCTGGACCACGCCCACTTTCCTCACGGGGTGGTGGCGGGCGTCATCGAGGAGCTGGCCTGGGCCATCGGCCGGGCGCGACTCGCCGGCCTGCAGGCAGAGCGCATCGTGGTCGATCCGGGGCTGGGCTTCGGCAAGACCCCGGCGCAGAATGTGGAACTGCTCGCGGGCCTCGGCGCGCTCCGGGTGTTCGGGCGGCCAATTCTTGTGGGTCCTTCCCGGAAGCGGTTTCTCGGCGAGCTCACCTCGCGTCCGGTGGAAGAGCGTGACACCGCCACCGCCGCGGCGTGCGCCCTCGGCTGGGAAGCAGGGGCTCGGCTGTTCCGGATTCATGAGCCCGGGCCGGTTCGCGACGCGCTCGCTGTTGCGGCGGCGATGCGCCCCCGATGACGCGACCCTCGCCCGGCCCGGCGCTACCCGCGCCCGCTCCCCCTTACCGTGCCGCCGCGGCAGTCGCGCTGGTGGTCCTCCTGGGCTTCCTCGTCTCCCTGGCGCCCTCGGTCACGTTCTGGGACGCCGGCGAGTTCGTCTCCGCCATGAAGAGCCTCGGCATTCCGCATCCACCCGGCACGCCGCTCTTCGTGATGATGGGTCATGTCTGGGGCAAGATCTTCCCGGTCGGTGAGTTCGCCTGGCGCACCAACCTGCTCACCGCCCTGTTCAGCTCCGCAAGTGCCGCGTGCTGGTTCCTGGTGCTCCAGGAATCGGCGGGACGCTACCTCTCGGATCTCGACGCCAAGGGCCGCGCGGTGCTGCAAATCGCCGCGGGGGCCGCGGGCGCCCTCCTCGCGGCGTTCACATTCACCAACTGGCTCAACAGCAACGAGACCGAGGTCTACGCCGTCGCTACTTTCACCATCGCCGCGATCTCCTGGCTGTTGCTGCGCTGGAGGGCCGCCCGGGGCACTCCTCGCGAGCCGCGCTATCTGCTGCTGGTGGGATACCTGCTGGGCGTCGCGGTCGGCAACCACTTGCTGGGGCTGCTGGCGGGCCCTGCGGCGGTCGCCTTTGTAGTGGCCGAGCTCCGCGTCAACCCCTCGGCTGACCCGGCGATCCGGCGGCGCGAATGGGGCTATGCCGCCGCCCTGGGGGGACTCTGGGCTCTTCTGACCGGCATCGGACTGGGCAACAGCGCGTTGATCGGGCTGGGTGGGGCCGCCTTCCTGGCCGCGCTGGTGTTCGTCGGGACGACGGGCGAGCTGGCCTTCGGGCTGCTGTTGCTGGGCGTGGCGCTGGTCGGCGTCACCCCATATCTCTACCTCTACCTCCGGTCGGCTCAGCACCCGATGCTGAACGAGGCGGCGCCGGCCACCTGGGACGCGCTCCTCGCCGTGATCCGCCGGGAGCAGTATGAGATGCGGACACCGTGGGACGATCCCACCGTCCATCACGGCCCAGGCAATCCGGGCCGGAGCTTCACGATCCTCGGGCTGCAACTCCTCAACTACCTCCAATACTTCGACTGGCAATGGGCCAAGGCCTTGTCCGGTGGAATCCCGGTGCCCGGCGGCCAACTGCCGTTCCGCACGCTTTTCACCGTCGGGTTTCTGGCACTTGGCTTTCGGGGAATGGCGGCGCAGTGGCGGAGCGATCGGGGCGCCGCCTGGCTGCTGGGCGTGCTCTGGCTCACCACCGGCCTTGGCCTCGTGATCTACATGAACTTCAAGCCGGGGTTCAGCGTGGGGTTCGATCGCTTCCCGAGCTCGGACGACCACGAAGTCCGGGAACGGGACTATTTCTTTGTGGTGAGCTTTGTGGTGTGGGCGCTGTGGGCCGGGTTAGGATTGCTGACTCTGGTACGCGAGGGGCTGGCGCGCCTGGCCGCCCCTCCGACCGCCGGGCCGTCCGACCGCCCGCCCGCCCGACCGTCTGTCGCCCGCCTGGCTCCGCTGGCGCTCTTTCTGGTTGCCCTGGTGCCCTTCGCCTTGAACTTCCGCCAGGCGGATCGGGGCAACGGGCCCGACGCGCGCCTCGCCGGGGATTTCGCCTACGATCTCCTGAATTCGGTGCCTCCCTATGGCATCCTCTTCACCTTCGGCGATAACGACACGTTCCCGCTCTGGTGGGCCCAGGAGGTCGAGGGAATCCGGCGCGACGTCACCGTGGTCTGCCTCGCGCTGGCGGAGACCGACTGGTACATGCGCCAGCTCCGGGACAATCCGGTCCGGCCGTTCGAGGAGTCCAAGGCTCCGGCGATCTGGAAGGGGTTGAGCCCCATCGCTCCCACCTGGCCCTTGCACACCATGACCGACCAGGAGATTCAGGGCGCGGTGCCGCAGGTTATCGAGAAGACGGTCCCGGTGCCCATCGGGCCGTACCAGACCAAGATCGATTCCAACACCGTACTCTACGGCAAGGACTTTCTGGCCCTCCGGGTCATCCAGCAGAATTTTGGCCGTCGGCCGATCGGTTGGGGCCTCACCGCCGCCGGCTCCACCTACGGGCTCGACCGATTCGTGGTGCAGCGCGGTCTAGCCATGATGCTGGAGCCGGTGCCGGTGGACACCACCAACCCGGCATACGATCGCCGCCGGCTGATGGGGGCGCCGCTCGACATCCAGGGGACCGAACGCCTGATGCTGGAGACCTACCGGTACGCGGACCTGCTGGAGCGGCCCAAGCGGGCACTGGAGAACACGGCGAGCGGCATCGCCAGCACGATGGGATTGCCGTTCACCCAGCTGGCCTTCGCGTTGGAGGAGCGGGGGGACACCGCGCGGATGCTGGTGTATCTCGAGCGCGCCGCCAAGCTCTCCACCAATCCGGCCGTGGCGGCCGCGCTGGAGCAATTGCGCAAGGAGGCCGGGGCCAAGCCGGCACCGCTGCCGCCGAGGAACTGAGCCAGCCACGCCATCCCCGCCGGGCTGCGCTCTCCCGTTTTCTGCGAGCTAAGTACCAGTTAGATTTAGTGGTTATGGATTTCCCGGGCCTCACGGAGCGGCTGGTCCTGATCCGGGACCGAATCCATCACCACCAGTCCATGGGCGGGTGGACCCATCCGGTCCGGATCGTGGCGGTCACCAAGACCCATGGCCCGGAGGCGGTGCGGGCCGCGTTGGCAGCTGGCCTCGAGGATGTGGGTGAGAATCGGGTGCAGGAGGCTCTGGCCAAGCAGGATGAGCTCGTTGGCGTGCCGGCTCGCTGGCATCTGATCGGCGCCCTGCAGCGCAATAAGGTGAAGCACGCCGTCGGGCGCTTCGACCTGATCCACTCGGTAGATCGTGAGGACCTGGTGGCCGAGCTCGAGCGCCGGGCCGGGGAAGACCGGCGTCAAGCGGTGCTGGTGGAAGTGAATTGCTCGGGAGAAGCCCAGAAGAACGGGGCAGAACCGGAGGCGCTACCCCGGCTGCTCGACCGGATCAAGTCCAGTCCTCGGCTCGAGCTCCGCGGCCTGATGACGATGGCGGCGCTCACCACGGACCAACGGGTGCAGCGGGCGGCGTTCGGCCTACTCCGCGAACTCCGGGACCGGATGCAGGCGGCCGGTCATGCGCTCCCCGAGTTGTCCATGGGCATGTCCGGAGATTACCCCGCGGCGATTGCGGAAGGTGCCACGATGATACGCCTGGGAACCTCGCTGTTCGGAGAACGCCAATGACCGACGACGCGTTCCATCTGACGTCCCACGACGTGCGGGCACAGGAGTTCCAGCGCGTGCTCAGGGGCTTCGACCCTACCCAGGTCGAGGAATTCAAGCAGCGGATGGCGGAGGAAATCGACCGCCTGGTCCGGGAACGGGTGCAGCTCGATGAGCGGGTCAAGGGCATGAGCGAGCAGCTCAAGTCCTATCGGGACCGCGAGCGCGCCATGAACGACGCCCTGGTGTCGGCCCAACAGCTCCGCGGCGAAACCCAGGCCCAAGTGGAGCGCGAGCGCGAGGTGATGCTCCGCGAGGCCCAGGCCCAGGCCGAGCTGGTGCTGTTCGAGGCTCGCACCGAAGTCGAGCGCATGCTCCAGGCGGCCCGCAACGAGGAGCAGCGGCTGGCCCACGGCAATGATCTGGTTCGGCGCCAGTTCCAGGGCTATCTGCAGAGCTACCGCCAGCTGCTCGAGCGCCAGATCGCCGAGCTCTCGGTGCTGGGCGGCGACGAAACCGATGTGGCCGCGGCCGACGACCTCCAGCGGGCGTACCGCCGCCAAGCATGACGGCAGCCGGACCCGGGTTTCCCGCTTGGCCCGATCAGGGCGCCGACGCCATGGAGAGGGATCTGCTCGCGCGCTGGAGAACCGAAGGACTCTTCCAGCAGGTGCAGGACGCGAGGAGGCTCGGCACACCGTTCGTGTTCTATGAGGGTCCTCCCACCGCCAACGGCCGTCCCGGCATCCACCACGTTTTTTCCCGCACGATCAAGGATCTCTTCCCACGATTCCGGGTGATGCAGGGCCACGCGGTGACCCGCATCGCCGGCTGGGACACCCACGGCCTGCCGGTCGAGATCGAGATCGAGAAGAAGCTGGCGCTCAAGGGCAAGAAGGACATCGAGGCCTACGGGATCGCCGAGTTCAACCGGCTGTGCCGCGAGAGCGTCTTTACCTACGTGAAAGACTGGCAGGAGCTCTCCGACCGGATCGGCTACTGGCTCGACTACGATCACCCTTACGTCACCTGCACCCCCCAGTACATCGAGTCGGTCTGGTGGCTGCTGAAGCAGTTGCACGGCAAGGGGCTTCTTGCCCAGGGCCACCGGGTGCTGCCGTACTGCCCCCGGTGCGGCACGGTGCTCTCCAGCCACGAGCTGGCGCTGGGCTATGAGGAGATCAAAGACAAATCGATTTACGTCACCTTTCCACTTGAAGATGGGAGTGGGCGTGAACTCGTGGTCTGGACGACCACACCCTGGACTCTGCCGTCCAACGTCGCGGTGGCGGTGGCGCCGGAGCTCGAATACGGGGAGTTCCGCGTCGGGCGCGAGGGGGCAACGGCGGAAGGGCGCAAGCTGATCCTCGCAATGGGCAGAGCCGAGGCGCTTGCCAGGGTCCTGGACACTGAGCTGACGCCCGTCGGGGAGCCGTTTCGCGGGAAGGCGCTCGCGGGCCTCCGCTACACTCGCCCGCTCGACATCGTTCCGCTGCCGGCGGACACGCAACACTCGGTCGTGATCGCCGGGGATTTCGTCACCGCGGACGACGGCTCCGGAATCGTGCACCTGGCGCCGGCATTCGGCTCCGACGACTACGAAGCCGGCAAGCGGCACAGCCTGGCCCTGCTTCGCCCGGTCGCGGCCGACGGCACCTTCATCGGCACCACCTGGCCCGAGCTCGAGGGCAAGCTGGTCACCGCTGAAGCGACCAACGAGCTGATCATCCGCCGGCTCAAGAATGAGGGGCGTCACCTGAAGACCGAGCAGTACATTCACGAGTACCCGCACTGCTGGCGCTGCCGGAGCAAGCTGATCTACTACGCCCGCGATTCCTGGTTCGTGCGCACCAGCACGATCAAGGAGCGGCTGCTGGCGCTGAATGCAACCGTCCACTGGAATCCGCCCGAGACCGGTACCGGGCGCTTCGGCGACTGGCTCGCCAACAACGTCGACTGGGCCCTGAGCCGGGACCGCTACTGGGGCACGCCGCTTCCGGTCTGGATCTCCGATGCGGATCCGACGATGGTGGAGGTCATCGGGAGTTACGCCGAGCTGGCCCAGCGGCTCGGCTCCGCGCTGCCCGAAAACTTCGATCCCCACAAGCCCGGGGTGGACGAGCTGACCTGGCCGGCGCCCGGGGGCGGCACCATGCGCCGGGTGCCGGAGGTGATCGACGCCTGGTTCGATTCGGGCTCCATGCCGTACGCGCAGTGGCACTATCCCTTCGAGCACCGGGAAGAGTTCGAGCGCCACTTTCCCGCGGATTTCATCTGCGAGGCCATCGACCAGACGCGGGGCTGGTTCTATTCGCTGCTCGCCATCGCCGCCGGCGTATTCGACCGGGCCCCCTACCGCAATGTGGTCGTGAACGACATGCTCCTCGACGCCCAGTCCCAGAAGATGTCGAAGAGCCGCGGGAACATCGTCGACCCCTGGGACGCGATCCGGGAGCACGGAGCGGACGTGGTGCGGCTCTACCTGCTGGCGTCCAGTGAGGTGTGGCGTCCGAAGAAATTCGATCCCGCCGTGGTGAGCGAGGTCGCCGGCTCGTTCCTCCAGACGCTGAAGAGCACCTACACATTCTTCCAGCTCTACGCCGGGGGTCAGGTCCCGGAACGGGACGAGTCCCTCGAGTCGCCGCTGGATCGCTGGCTCCGGAGCCGGCTCGAGGCCACCGTCGCCGCGACGGTGTCGTCCTGGGAGCGCTACGACCCCACCGGTGGTGTCCGTCCGATCATCGATTTCGTGGTAGGGGACCTGTCCAACTGGTACGTCCGGCTTTCCCGCTCCCGCTTCTGGGCGCCCGGGAAGGACGCCGAGCCCGCGGCAGTGCGCACGCTGCACGACGCGCTGCTCACCGTGGCCCGTCTGCTCGCCCCTGCGGCGCCCTTTGCGAGCGACTGGCTCCACCGCGCGCTCACCGGCGAGTCGGTGCACCTCGCCGATTTTCCGGTACCCGGGGCGGCCCGCGATGGCGAGCTGGAAGACGCGATGGCGTCGGTCCGGCGCCTCGCATCGCTGGCGCGCGCCGCGCGCGAGGAGAAGAGCCTCAAGGTGCGGCAGCCGCTCCGCCGGATGCGGGTCGTGCTGCCTCGCGCGGCCGACGGCGCCCAGTTCCGCGGCATGCTGTCGTTGCTGGCTCAGGAGGTGAACGTGCGGGAGGTGGAGGTGGTGGCCTCCGACGCCGGCCTGGTTCGCCTCCGCGGCAAACCCAATTTCCGGTCCCTGGGCAAGCGCTACGGCAAGCGGACACCCGAGGCCGCCACCGCCGCCGCGCGGCTCACTGCCGACCAGCTCCGTGCCCTCGAGGCGGGGAGCACGGTCCGCCTCAACGGGAATGGCGAGCCCTGGGAGTATGGCCCCGAGGACGTGACCATCGAGCGCGAGGTGACGACCGACTGGCTGGTGCAGAGCGCCGGCAGCTACGTCGCGGCGCTCGATCCCGAGCTCACCGACGAGCTCCGCGGCGAGGGTATGGCGCGGGAGATCGTCAACCGGATCCAGCGGCTGCGGAAGGACGCGGGATACCAGTACACCGCGCGGATCGAGGTCTGGGTCGACGGCCCCGATCCGCTTCTGGACGCAGTGCGGGCCCACGCGGACGCGATCCGGAGTGAAACGCTGGCGCTCACCCTGTTTGCGGGAGCGCGCGCGTCCCGAGCGGACAAGGAAGAATCGGTGGAGCTCGACGGCCACCAGGCAGTGATCGCGGTCGCCCGCCATCCGGCGGGATCGGTCTGAACCGGCTCAACACTCACGGAACGGCCATGAATAAGAAGCAACTGTCGCACCTCGAATCGCGGCTCATCGATGAGCGGGCCCGGGTCATGAAGGAGCTGGGCTACTACGACGAGTCCTTCAACAACACCCTGCAGTCCTCGGACGGGGATCTGTCCTCCTACTCGTTCCACATGGCGGATCAAGGCACCGACACCATGGAGCGGGAAAAGCAGTTCCTCTTCGCCTCCCAGGAGGGTCGCTACCTCTGGCACGTCAACCAGGCGCTGCGCCGCCTTTACGGCGAGCCCGACCGGTTCGGTAAGTGTCATCAGTGCGGCCAGGAGATCGCCTTCGAGCGGCTTGACGCCCTGCCCCACGCGCGGCTCTGCATCACCTGCAAGGAGAAGGAAGAGGATGAAAAGCGGCGCTGAGAACCGTCGCCTCTTCTGGGTGGCGGCGCTGGCCCTCGTGCTGGGGGACTTCATCACCAAGCGCCTCGCCGAGCAGACGCTCCTCCCGTTTCCCCCGGTCGAGGTGATAGGGGAGTGGGTGCAGCTGCGGCTGGTCTACAACCAAGGTGCCGCGTTCGGGCTTCACCTCGGACCCTGGTCACGGTGGATCTTCCTCGGGGTGGCGGTGCTCGCCCTCGTGCTACTGTACCGATTGGCGCGGTCGAGCCCGGCCCGGGACTGGATGCGCCAGGCCTCTTGCGCCCTGGTGGCCGGCGGCGCAGCCGGAAATCTCGTGGACCGCATTCGCAGCGCGCAGGGCGTGGTGGATTTCATCGACATCGGTGTCGGCGCCACCCGCTGGCCCACCTTCAACATGGCCGACATGGGGGTGAGCGTCGGCGCGATCGCCCTGGCCCTGTCGCTCTGGCTCGAGGACGCGCGCCGGTCCCGCACCCGCGCCGCGCCGTCCGCGTGAGCCGCCGCTGCCCCCGGTGACGTTTTCCGTGGCCACCGCGGACGCCGAGCGGCTCGATCGTTTCCTCGCCGATCAACTCGCGCTCTCGAGGACGCAGGCGGCCCGGATCGTGGCCGCCGGCGCGGTGCGGGTAAATGGCAAAGTGGCGCGTGCCTCGCGAATCCCCGAGCATCGGGACCTGATCGAGGTGACCTACCCGGAGCACGAGCCTCCCCGAACCCTGATCCCGCACGCCGTGCCGCTGGTCGTGGTCTTCGAGGACGAGTACCTCGCGGTGATCGACAAACCGGCGGGGCTCGTCGTCCATCCCGCGCCCGGCCACTGGGACGATACGCTGGTGAACGCGCTGGTGGCGCGAGGGACCACGCTTTCCGGGGGAGCGGAAGGGCGACCCGGCATAGTGCATCGGCTCGACCGCGACACCAGCGGACTCATGGTCGTGGCCAAGACCGATCTGGCCCACCGGCGGCTCGGCGCGGCGCTCGCCGCGCGCCAGGTCAAGCGCGGGTACGCCGTGCTCGCCTGGGGGCACTTCGCGGAATCGCCGGTCGTCATCGAAGCGGCCATGGCGCGGAGCCCCACCGACCGCAAGCGGATGACAGTGCGCGCCGACGGGCGGGCGGCCCGCACCGACGTCCAGGTGCTCGCGCGCTTCGCGGTGTGTGACCTCCTTCGGGCCGAGCTGCACTCCGGCCGGACCCACCAGATCCGCGTGCATCTCGCCCACGCGGGGCATCCGGTGGTCGGCGACCCGGTGTATGGCGGAGGTGGAGCGCGCCGGATTACCGGACCGGGGCGCCAGGCCGCGGAACGTCTGGAGCGCGCCACGCCGCGCCAAGCGCTGCATGCCGCCGAGCTCAGGTTCAAACACCCGGTCACCGGCGCCCGCATGACCTTTGCGTCGGAATGGCCGGGAGATCTCGCCGAGGCCCTGTCAGAAGCGCGCGACGCCCAGGGCCAAGTTGCTCCCGCACCGGGGCTTACCTATTTTGAGTTCTTTAGGTATCGATCCGAATGAGTAGCACCCCGGCGGGCCGCGTCGTGGTGTGTCGCGTCGGCACCAGGCGCTTTACCGTCCCGGTCGCCGCGGTTCGCGAGGTGGTCGTCGCGCCCGGCATCGTCCCGATTCCCGGAGTGCCGCCGGTCATCCGCGGCGTGGTGAATGTTCGAGGCGGGCTCGTGACGGTGGTGAGTGGGGCCATGCTCGTGATGGAAGCGGGCGATGGCGTGGGCCAGTGTCTGCTGGTGCTCGACATGTACGAGGGGCGCGTGGCCATCGAGGTGGATGAGGTGGAGGACCTGCACACTTCCGACAGCGCGGGGCGGCTTCCGATGCTCGATGTCGAAAGCCAGGTCCGGCCGCTGCTTCGGCCGGAAGCGATCAAGGCGTAAACAGAGGGGGTGGCACCGTGGGCCATACCGTGCTCGTCTGCGACGACGCGATCTTCATGCGGACGATGATTACCGACATTCTCACCCAGGCCGGGTATGAAGTGATCGGCGAAGCAGAGTCGGGCGCCCAGGCGGTGGAGAAATTCCGCCAGCTCAAACCCGACCTCGTCACCATGGACATCGTGATGCCGGACATGGGTGGTATCGAAGCGGTCCGGGAAATCTGCAAAGACCACCCGGAGGCCAAGATTCTGATGTGCAGCGCGATGGGCCAGCAGGCCCTCGTCGTCGAAGCGATTCAGGCGGGCGCGAAGGATTTCGTGGTGAAGCCCTTTCAGCCGTCGCGGGTGCTTGAAGCGGTGCAGCGACTGCTCGGGTGAGCCCCGGTGGACCTGGCCCGGTATACCGCCCTCTTTCTCTCCGACAGCCGCGACCACCTCCAGCGCTGCAACGAGCTCCTCCTCGCGTGGGAACGCGCACCCGGCTCGACCACTCCCGTGGCCGAGCTTTTTCGGGCGTTCCACTCGATCAAGGGCTCTTCTTCCGCGATGGGATTCGAGCCTATCGCCGACCTGTCCCACCTGTCCGAGCAACTCCTGGGCGCGATTCGCGCCGGCAGCATCAATCCCGGCCCGGCCGTCATCGACGGACTCTTTCAGGTGGTTGACGCGCTTTCCGTGGGCGTGGAGGCGGTCGCTCGGGGGGAGGCGCCGGAAGTCGACCCCGAGCTCAGCGAGGTCCTGTATCGCCTGCTCCCTCTGGAGGACGCACGGACCGCCGAAATCCGAATTCCCGAGCGGCGGCGGGAACCCCGGCCGAGTACCATGGCGACCTCGCCGCACAAGGTCTCGGCGCGCCAGGTGCGGGTGGACCTGGAACGGCTCGACTCGCTGGTGCACGATATCGGCGAGCTGGTCGTCGCGCGAAACCGGCTCTCGGCAATCGCCGACCTGGAGATCGGCTCCGATCTGGAGCAGGTGAGCGCCCGGATCTCCAAACTGGTATCCGGCCTGCAGAGCGGCGTCCTCCACGCCCGCATGGCGCCGGTGGACGAAGTCTTCGATCGGTTTCCCCGGATGGTGCGGGACCTGGGCCGCGAGCTGGGCAAGGAGGTCCGGCTCGATATTCAGGGCCTCGAGATCGAAGTGGATCGTTCGGTGCTGGACGCGCTGACCGAGCCGCTCACCCATCTCCTGCGCAACGCCGCGGATCACGGCCTGGAGCCCCCGGAGGAGCGCGTCGCCGCGGGCAAGGAGCGGGAAGGCACCATCCGGCTTCGGGCCGAACGAGTCCGCGACGAGGTGACGGTCACCGTGGCGGACGACGGCCGCGGCATCGATCGCGTGGAGGTGCGCGACCGGGCGGTGGAACGCGGACTGCTCGATCCGGGAGCGCCGGTGCCCGATTCCGCCGGCCTCTTGCGGCTCCTGGCCCATCCCGGTTTCACCACCCGTTCCCAGGTGACCGCGGTCTCCGGCCGCGGCGTCGGCATCGACGCCGTGCTCACCCGGGTGCGCGCCCTGGGCGGCCGCATGGAGATCAAAACCTCGTCGGGGCAGGGGACAACCTTCCTCATGCATCTGCCGGTAACCCGGGCAATTCTTCGGGCGCTCCTGGTGGGCGTCGCGGATGCCCGCTACGCCATTCCCTTCGGGATGCTGGCCGAGGCGGCGGTGCATGAGCAGACGGAGGCCGAGGTTACCTTACGGGGGTCGCCGCTCCCAACGGCGGATCTCCGGGTCGTGCTGGGTCTGGCCAAGGCAGGCAGCGGTCGCCGGCCGGTGGTGGTGGTCGACACCGGCGGAGGCCGAGCCGCGATCATAGCGGACACGTTGCTCGGGCAACAGGACGTAGTGGTGGAGCAGCTCGCCGCCCCGGTGGGACTGCCCGCTTGGGTGGGAGGGGTGACGATCCTGCCTGACGGCGCGCCGGCGCTGATCCTCGACCCGGTCGCCCTCTTCTAGGGGAGGAGCCGATGGGAGACATGCAGACCCTGTCAGATCTGGAGCGCGACGCGTTGCGGGAAGTGGCCAACATCGGGGCCGGCCACGCCGCCACGGCGCTTTCCCAGATGACCAGCCGCAAGATCATGATCAGCGTGCCCGAGGTCAGCGTCCGTCGGCTGGAGGACGTGGCCCAGCTGGTGGGCGCGGCGGACACGGTGATCGCCGGCGTCCTGATGCATGTCATGGGCGATCTGACCGGTCGCACGCTCGTGGTGCTGGGCCAGGAATCGGCCTACGCCCTGTGCGAGCTGCTCCTGCGCCGCCCCCGCACCGGGGCCGCCGGATTCGACGCCATGGAGCAGTCGACCATCAAGGAAACCGGCAACATCCTCTGTTCGGCGTACATGAACGCGCTCTCCGATTTCCTCGGCATGATGCTGGTGCCGTCAGTACCGGCGCTGGTCGTGGACCTGGCGGGCGCGGTACTCACCACCGCCTATCTCAATTTCGGGCATGACCGCGATGCGGTGTTCTGCGTGGAGACTACCTTCCGGATCGAGGGCTCCGATCAAGCGCTCACCGGGCAGTTCCTCCTGATGCCGGATCCACCAGCCCTGGCGGCCATCTTCGACGCGATTCGCATCCGAAACTGACTCCGATGCCGGCGGCTGCACCCTCCGGCCGGGACGCCGACGCTCTCCGCTCGCTGGCCCGGCGCATCGATCCCTCCGATCCGGGCGCCCAAAACAACCTCGGCGTCTTCTACTACGAACGCGGCATGATCCCCGAGGCCGGCGCGGCGTTCACCCGCGCACTGGAGCTCGACCCCGAGATGCGGGTGGCCCAGGACAACCTCGAGACGGTGCAGCGGGAGTCGGGCTACTACGACACCCTCATCGGCGACCTTCGGGATCACCTGGCGCGCGATCCCAACGCCAGGAACGCGAGGCTGGAGCTGGCTCGCGCATACCTCGCTCTCGGCCAGCACGATCAGGCCGCCGAGCAGTACGATCACCTGCTGCGCAGCGATCCCGGGGATGCCACCGCGCTGATCCAGCTCGGTCTGGTAGAGCAGGCCCGCGGACGCCAGGAGGCCGCGACGGAGTGGTTCCAGCGCGCCTGTCTGGTGGATCCCAAGAGTTCGGTGGCACGGCTCTGCCTGGGACGTGCCTTCTACAACCGGGGCCTGAACGACAAGGCGCTCACCGTCCTTACCGAGGCGAGCGTCCTCAATCCCGACCATGCCGAAGTGCAGTATCTCCTGGGGTTTCTCTACGGAGACCTGGGGCATCACGACGCGGCCCGCGCGGCCACCCGTCGGGCCATCGCGCTCAACCCGTCGCTCGGTACCGCGCAGCCCAATCTCGTGATCGGCGGCTCTCGTGGTGCCGCGCCCCGGCGTCCAACCGGCGGAAGCCAGTCGCGCGCCAACCGGGAGTCGGCCACGCTCCAGCCGCACCTCAGCCTCTCGGTGGCGTTCCGCAAACGCGGCTACCTCACCGAAGCGCTGCGGGAATGCCGGCTGGCGCTGGAAGCCGGCGAAGACGAGAACACCGCCCTCGAGGCGCTGGCGGAAACCCACTTGCTCCGGAAGGACTTCGGCGCGGCGATCGAGTTTTACGACCGGCTCCTGGAGCGCCAGCCGGGGAACGCGGAGCTCTGGAACGAGCGCGGCGTGTGCCTGCATCAGGCGGGCCGTCGCGAAGAGGCCCGGGGCTCCTACCGCAAAGCGGTGGACGCCGACCCTTCCTATGCGCTGGCCTGGAGCAACCTGGGCGTGGCGGGTGCGAGCGACGCCGACACCGAGCCGGCCCTCGACGCCCTGCGCGCGGCGCTGCGGGCCCGGCCCGATTTTGCCGGTGCCCGGCGCAATCTCGGCTTGCTCCATCTCCAGCGACGCGAGCTCAAGCCGGCGCTGGAGGCGTACCAGAGCGTGCTGCAGGACAGTCCGGAGGACGCGCCGGCCTGGAACGGCGTCGGCCTGGTGCTGATGGACTTGCGCCGGCACCAGGACGCCCGCAACGCATTCGCTCGCGCCGTGGAGAGCGATCCCAACAACGCCTCGGCTCGCTATAACCTGGGGTTCGCGCTGAGCCAGCTTGGCGCCTTTGATGACGCCTTGCGGGAAACTCGCCGGGCGCTGGAGCTGGACTCGTTCTACGTGCCCGAAAGCTTCGCGCTGGCTATTCAGCTCCAGTTCGAGGAGTCACTGGTCCCGATTGCGCCCGCCGTATCCGCGATGCCCGGGGCGCTGGCCAGCACACCGGAATTCGCCTTCGACCCCGGCGTCCTCGACGGGCTCTTCGGCCAGCTCGCGCCCAGCGAGCCCGCCCGGGATGTTCCCGATTCTCGGGACGATCCGTACACCCTGGCGCGCGATCTCATCGGCAAGGGCCAACTCGACACCGCGGCGGCCGAGGTGCACCACGCCCTTCGGCGGGGTGCTCCTCCGGCCGCCGGGGCGGCGCTGCTCGGTGATGTCTTCGCCAAGCGAGGCTTGTTCGGCGAGGCGCTGGAGCGCTATCGCGAGGCCAGCGCGCTGGCGCCGGATGACGTGGGAATCGGACTGGGCGAGGGGACGGCCCTGGTGGCGCTGGGGCGGGGCGCGGATGCCATCGCAGTGGCCGAGCGGCTCGCAGCGCTGGCGCCCGACCGCGCCGACACTCTGGTGATGCGGGCCCGCGCCCGCGAGCTGGTCGGCGATCTCGAGGGCGCGGTTCGTGACTCCACCCGGGCCACGACGCTCTCGCCGGGCCGGGCCGATCTGCTCCTGCTCCGGGGCAGCGTCCTCCGGAAGCAGGGCGACCGGACGGCGGCACTCGACGCGCTGACCGCCGCCCTCGAGTTGGATCCGTCGCTGGTCCAGGCGTGGTACGAGAAGGGCGTCGTCGAAGAGGAGCTGCAGCGCCCGGGCGCCGCTCGCGCGGCCTACCAGCACGCGCTGGAGCTCCTGCCGACCTTTCTCGATGCGGGCCTCGCGCTGGGCGACCTGCTCCGGCGCACCGGACTCACCCAGGAGGCCACCCGATTGCTGGTGGACTTGCTCCTGGCCGAGCCCTATGCCCTCGAAGCGCTCGCGCTGCTGGGTCGCACCCTGGCCGACGAGGGCCGCACCCCGGACGCCATCGCCGCCTTCGACCGGGTACTCCGCTTCGATCCGGAGCGCGTGACGGCGCTGTTCTACCGGGGAATCTGCCATTCGCGGCTGCGCCGCTTCGGTGCGGCCGTGAACGACTGGGAGCGCGTGGTAGCGCTCGAGCCGACCGGTCCGTTCGCCGCTTCGGCTCGGGCCCAGTCGCGCTCCGCACGGGAGCTGTCCCACATTCTCGAACCGAGCCGGGTTTGACGTGGCCATCCAGGGACCGCTTCGCGAGCTGGGGATTCACGACGTCTTCCAGCTCCTCGACCTGGGCCGGAAGACCGGCGCCCTGCTGATCACCTCGGAGCTCCGCCAGAACGAGGGCACGATCTGGTTCCACGAAGCCGCCGTGGTGGCCGCGTCGATCCAGTCCAACCGGCACCCGCTGGGCAGCGTCCTGCTCCGCGCCGGAAAGATCCGGGAGGAAGATCTCATGCAGGCGCGCGCCACCCAGGACCAGGGTGACGGCCGGCGTCTCGGCGAAATCCTGGTGAGCTCCGGCGCGCTGTCGGATCGCGAGCTCAAGGTCCAGGTGCGGGCTCATATCGAGGACGCGGTGTTCACCATGCTGGGCTGGTCGGAGGGCTATTTCGTCTTCGAGGAGTGCGCCCCCGAAGCCATCCCCCGGGAAACCGATCTGCGGATTTCGGTGGAACACCTGCTGCTCGAGGGCGCCCGCCGGATCGACGAGTGGTCGCGGATCCAGAGCCGCGTCGCCCACGTCGGCGTGATTCCCCGGCTCGCGCCGCCGGTCGTGACCGAAGCCGGCTCACTCAGCCTCACCCCGTTCGAATGGCGGGTGATCTCCGCGGCCGACGCCGAGCGGGACGTCCGGGCGATCGCGCTCTCGCTGGGCGAGGCGGAATTCGACGTGGCCCGGGCGCTCTTCGGCCTCGCCAGTGCCGGCGTTATAGTGCTTCGGGATCCCGCGCTCGAATCGGTGCGCGCCGCGCCCCGCGGCGACGCCGACGCCCTGCTGCGCCAGGGCGAGGAGCAGCTCCGGGCGGGCAACGGCGAAGCGGCGCGCTCGGCGGCCCAGGCGGCGCTCGAGGCGTTCCCCGAGGATCCCCGTACCCACGTGCTGGCGGGCGCGCTTCTCCTGGCCGAGCGCCGCTACGCCGAAGCCGAGCGGGCCCTCAGGGAGGCGGCACGCCTCGATCCCGGCGGCGCAAGACCGCTGCGGCTCCTCGCGTGGGCGCTGCTCGGCGCGGGACGGCTGGACGAGGCGGTGCACACCTTCGAGGCCTGGCTCGGGCTCGCGGCCAAGGGCGCCGAGGAAGAGTCGCACGCCGAGGAGGTCTCCGGCGTGGTCACGGCGGCCGGTCACTTGGTGCAACGACTCCGGGGAGCGAAGTGATCGTGGACGACATTCAAGCCCTCACCGGACAGCTGGCTCGCGACCCTTCGAGCCTGGTGTTCCTGCCGCTCGCCGAAGCGCTCCGCCGCCGGGGCCAGCTCGACTCCGCTCTCACCGTGGCCGAGCAGGGCGCGGCGCGCTATCCCGAGATGGCCGGCGCTTACGATTTGCTCGCCCGGATCCGGAGCGATCGCGGGGAGGGGGATTTGGCCTTCGACGCGTGGACCACCGTGCTGCGGCTGGATCCGGATCACGTCGGCGCGCACAAGGGTCTCGCTTTCCTCTGCTTCCGCGCCGGCGATCACACCCGCAGCCTCCGCTACCTGGAGCACGCGGTCCAGCTGGCCCCCGACGACACGGCGCTCCGCACCGCGTTGGGGCGGGTGCGCGAGATCACCGGGGCCAAACTGGTGCCCGGCTTCGCGGCGCCGGCGCCCGATCCGCTGCGCGCTCTCGAGGCGGAGCCGGGGCAGGCGCTGCTGGTGGACCGCGAAGGCCGGGTGCTGGCCGGCAGCGTGTTCCACGCGAGCGGCGAGAACGTCGCCGACGCGGTGGCGGCGGCGCTCGCCGGCGTGTCGAAGGAAGCCGAGCGGGCGACGCGCCTGCTCGGGCTCGGCCCCTGGCGGAGGATCGCGCTGGAGGGCGGGCCGGCACACCTGGAGCTGCGCGCCCCCACCACCGACTCGGTCCTCCTGGTAACCCGGTCGCGCGAGGTACCGGCGGGCCGCCTGTCGTTGATGGCGGAGCGCGCGGCGTCGTCGGCCCGCCGCTGGCTCGAGGAGCTGGTGTGAAGCTCGCGGATACCCTTGCCGGGCTCACCCGCATCCCCGGCGTTCGCGGCGCGCTGATCGTCTCTCGCGACGATGGCCTCGTCGTCGCCGACACCCTCATGGAAGGCATCAATGGCGCGGCCGTGGCCGCGCTGGCCGCCAGCCTGGCGGGACGGATGCGCGGCGTGACCGCGGCCCTCGGACAGCCCGAGCCGGTGATGATGTACCTGGCGGGGAGCGGAGGAATGCTCCTCGCGGCGCCAGGCGCCAACGGCCTGCTCGTCGTGGCGGTGGCGGCCTCCGAAGTGAACACCGGGGAGCTTCGGCTGGTCCTGCTCGACGCCGCGGCCCAGGCCACCTGATGCGCTCCCTGGAGCCGTGGGTCGAAGCACCCCTGTCGGAGTTCCTCGCCGAATCCGCGGCGCGGCTCACGCTGTTGATGACCTCGGCGGGGCAGGTGGTGGCGCAGCACGGGTTCACCCGCGCCCTGGACGTGATGGCCGCGGCCGCGCTGGGCGCCGGTATCATGGCCTCCACCTTCGAGCTGGCGAAGGTGATGGGGACCCGTCCGCTGGGCTCGGTCGTGCACCAAGGGTCCACCGTCGGCGTCTATCTGGCCGCCTTCGAGACGCCCAGGGGCCGCTGGCTCGGGCTCGTGGTCTTCGGCCGGGAGACCTCGCTCGGATTGGTGCAGCTGTTCTTCGAGACCCTGGCGTCGGATCTGGCCCGCGCGGCGCCTGCCGAGGAGCCGCCCCGCCAGGTCCTGGCTGAGAACTTCGAGGCCGAGTTGAACAACAGCCTTCGGGCGCTGTTCGGCCGGTGATGTGATTCGATGCCGCTCGTGAATTTCACCACCCGGGAAATCACCTGTAAGCTGGTCTATTACGGGCCGGGCCGGTGCGGGAAAACGACGAACCTGCTGTATGTCCACGGCCGGGTCCCCGAGGATCGGAGAGGCACCATGGTGTCACTCGCCACCCAATCCGACCGCACCCTGTTCTTCGATTTCCTTCCGCTCGAGCTGGGCGTGATCTCGGGATTCACGACCCGATTTCAGTTGTACACCGTGCCGGGCCAGGTGTACTACAACGCCACCCGTCGCCTCGTGCTCCAGGGCGCCGACGGGGTCGTGTTCGTGGCGGACAGCCAGGCCCGGCGTTTCGACGATAACCTGGAGAGCTTTCAGAACCTGCAGGAGAATCTGCTGGAGCAGGGCGTCGACATCCGGCAGCTTCCGCTGGTGCTGCAGTACAACAAACAGGACCTGCCCGCCGACTTGATTCTGGCCCCTCCCGATCTGGACGACGCCTTCAATTTTCGCGGCGTGCCCAGTCATCCCGCCGATGCGCTGCACGGCGCCGGGGTGTTCGAGACCCTGAAAACCCTTTCCGGCCTGGTGCTCGCGCGCCTGGCCACCCGCCCCCCGGCCGCGTGACGGACGCCCTCGCCGCCCCGCCCGACTTCGAGACCTTCGTGCTCGACGTCGCCAACCGGCAGGCGGCGGCCGCCGCCCGCGCGGTCGCGGACGCCAGCGGCATGCCGTACGCGCCGCTGGTCGTGGTGGGTGCTCCCGGGAGCGGCAAGACCGAGCTGCTCCAGACCATCGCGGCGCGGATTCGGGCTCAACATCCGACGGCGGTGGTGGAATTGCTCGATCCCGACCGGCTGGCGGAGCGCAACCGGTCGGCCCTGCTGGTCGCGCGGGGCGAGCTCTTCCGGGCGGAGCTGGTGACCGCCGACCTGGTGCTGCTCGACGATCTGGAGCGGCTCGCGCGCCATCAGGACTGCGAGGGACTGGTGGCCGACCTGCTCGACGAGCGCCGCGCCGCCGGACGGGAAGTCGTGGTGGCCACGTCGACACCGGTGGAGCGCCTGGAAGGTCTCGACGCCCGGCTGCTCCGCCGCCTGGCCGAGGGCACCACGGTGCAGCTTTCACTGCCCGGTCCCGACGCGCGCTACGCCATCCTCCGCCGCCGGCTGCACGGAGTCGACAGCACGCTTCCCGACGAGGCGCTGCGCGCGGTGGCCGAGGCGGAGTTCTCCTCGATGCGCGACTACGTCGGGGCGCTCTCCCGGCTGGTCGCCTTCCAGGAGGCCACGGCGCTCCCGCTCTCACCGCGCGATGCGCTGGTGCTCATCGGCGCTCCGGTGGCGCCGGTCCCGCCGGCGGAGCTGGCCGCGCCGCTCCGCGCCGCCGCCGGCGACGAATTCGGCGAATTCCTCTTCGAGGTGTCCGCGAGCCTGACGGAACAGGTGGACCGGTGGCGCCGTGCCATCGGCGAGGCGGTGTTACACTGGGGCGGGGAGGGGCTGCGCACCCGCCGCCTCGAGGCACTCCTCAGCGACGAAGCCCTCGCCGATCCCGAGCCGGTGCTTGCGGCGTTCGAGGCCGATGCCAGAGAAATCCTGATGCTTGCCGCCAAGGCGGCACAGCTGGCTCCCGATCTGGTGGGGGCGGAGGTGTTCCGTGATCCGGATCAGGTCACGGCCGCTCGCGCCCTCGTGGCGAACGCGGGTTCGCGTACCGCGCCGCTCACGGCCCCGCTCGCCCACTATCGCTGGGAGGACTTTGCCGAGGGTCCCTCGATGCGGCTGCCGATGATGGCGGCGCGCGACATCATCGCGGAGCCGGGCCAGCGGTACTCGCCGCTCGTGGTGGTCGGGGCGAGCGGCACCGGGAAGACCCACTACCTCCACGCCCTGGGCAACGCGCTCATCGCCGCGGGCGTCGCCCACGTCGCGTGCCTCGGCGGCCACGCGTTCGTGGCCGAGGTGCGGGCGCTGCAGGATGCCGAGTCACTCGCCGCCTGGCGCCATCACTACCGCTGGGTCGGCGCTCTCCTGCTGGACGATCTGCACCTGCTGGGCGGCGATCGGACCGCCCAGGACGAGCTCATCCTCCTCATCGGCGAGCTGACCGAGGGGCGCCGCCAGATGGTGCTGACCTCCACGCAGCCGCTTCAGCGGCTCGAGGGTCTCGACAGTCGGCTGCTAGTCCGGCTCGAAGGCGGCCTCTCGGTGGAGCTGCCCTCGCCCGATCGAGAGGTGCGGCTGGCGGTGATCAAGCGGATGCTGGCGGACACGACGGCCCGGGACGACGCCGCGCTGGCGGACTACCTCGCCGCCCGCCCCGCCGACTCGGTGCGCGCCGTGCAGGGCGTGGTTCAGCGGGTGCTGGGGGAGGCCGCGGCCCAACGGGTTGCGCCCAGCCCGGCGCTGGCGCGTGAAGTGCTGGAGGTCCTGGAGCTCGGACTGTCCCGCACCGCGCGCCGGGAAGCCGCCCGGAGCGCGAGCGGAGTGGTGTCGCCGGGCATGGGTCTGGTCCGGAGCCCTGAGAAGATCGTGTCACGCTGGCCGAACGTCGCGGACCGTCTCGTGGCGGAGCTTCGCTGAATGGCCATCAAGGGCAGTCTCAAGGAGGCCAGCCTCCCCGACGTGATCCAGCTGCTGTTCCTGGGCCGGCGCACCGGGTGCCTGTCGGTGGCCGACCGCCAGCGCCACGGCTCGATCTTCTTTGAAGAGGGCTGGATCGTGTACGCCGCGATCGTGAACCGCCGCGATCGCCTGGGCGACATGCTGCTGGCAACCGGGACGGTCACCCAGGCGCAGCTCGACCAGGTGCTGGCGCTGCAGCACACCTCGCCCGGCCGCCGCATCGGCGACCTGCTGGTGAACCTCGGGATTCTGGCGCCTGATGGTCTCCGCCGCTTCGTTCGACTTCAGATCGAGGAAGCGGTGTATTCCCTCTTCTCCTGGAACACCGGCACCTTCAGCTTCGAGGCGGGGGTCGCACCCGACGCCGAGGATGTCCTGGAGCGGATCAACCCGGAATCCCTCCTCCTGGAGGGAGCCCGGAGGGTGGACGAGTGGAGCCTGATCGAGAAGAAGATTCCAAGCTTCGACCTGATTTTTGCGGTCTTGCCGGCGCAGGTCGAGGGGCACCAGGCCGAGTTCACCGAGGCCCAGCGGCGCATCCTTCCGCTGCTGGACGGCCAGCGCGATGTGCGCGCGGTGATCGACAGCTCGGGACTCTCCGAGTTCGAAGCGGGGCAGGCGCTCTTCGGGCTCGTCACCGCCGGACTCGCCCACCGGGTCGGCGCCTCGTCGATGGCGGCGCCGTCCCGGATGCAGGAGGCGCAGATCGAGGAACACCGCAACCTGGGCGTGGCGTTTTACCGGACCGATATGCTGGACGAGGCGCTTCGGGAGTTTCGCCGGGTGGCCGAGCTGCGTCCATCCGAAGGTACCGCCCCGTTCTACCTCGGCTTGATCGCCGCGCGGAGGCAGCAATGGGCGGAGGCGGCGGATCATTTCCGTCAAGCCCTTGACCGCAGCGGCCCCCGGCCGGCCCTGCTGCACAATCTTGGCCTGGCCCTGGAGCACCTCGGTCGACTCGATCAGGCGGAAACCGCGCTCGCCGACGCGGTCAGCCGGGCGCCGTCCGACGGGAAGATCCACACCAGCTGGGGGATACTCGCGTTGGACCGGGGGGACGCGCCGGTGGCCCGGCAGCGCCTGCAGCGGGCCCGCGAGCTCTCCCGGGAGCCGCCGCCAGCGCTCTGGTACTGGGCCGTGACTCGCGCGGCGGTGGGGACCGAGGACCTCGACGCCGCGCTGAGTCTGGCTCGGGAAGGCACGGAGCGGCATCCCGACGACCCGGTGCTTCGGAACAATTGCGCGGTGCTGCTCGAGGCCACCGGCTCGGTGGCGGAAGCGGAAACGCTGCTCCGGGAAACCCTCGCCAACGACGCCTCCCTCCCCCAACCCTTCAAGAACCTGGGAGACCTGTGCTACCGCTCCGGACGCTACGAGGAGGCCACGACCTTGTACGAGCGAGCCACCGGGATCGATCCGTCGCTGGGCGACGACGTGTTCTTCAAGCTGGGGAACCTCGCCTTCCGGGAGCGCAACGCGGAGCGCGCGCGGGGGTTCTGGGAGCGCGCCGTGGCGCTCAACCCGGGCCACCAGCTGGCCCGCGCCAATCTCGATACCATGAGGCTGTCGCCATGACCGCGCGGGTCGACATGGGGCTCTCCGCGGTCATCGAAGAGATGGCCCGGCACGGCGCCGCGGGGTTCGAGTGGTGGAAGGACTCCTGTCTGGTGCGCCGGATCGAGATCCGCATGCGGGCCCGTGTCGTCGAGTCGCTGTTCGCATACGCCGCGCTCCTGCGGGACGATCCCGGGGAGGTCGACCGTCTACTCCACACCATCTCGGTCCGGGTTACCGGTTTCTTCCGCAATCCCGACAGCTGGCGGGCGCTGCAGAACCTCTTGGAGGTGGCGGGCGTCGGCGCGCGGGGCAGGATCACCGCGTGGAGCATGGGGTGTTCGACCGGCGAGGAGGCGTGGACCCTGGCGATGCTCCTCACCGATCATGCGGTTCGCGCCGGGACTCCGCCGCTGGAGCGGATCCTGGTGCACGCCTCCGAGCTCGATCCCCAGGCGGTGGCGGACGCCGCGTCGGGCCGGTATCAGCCGGCGGTGACCGTCGCCATCCGCGAGGTTTTGCCGTGCCATTATGGGAGCATCCACGACGGCCGCTTCGAAGTAGACCCCGCGCTCCGGTCCCGGGTCGGCTTCCGGCGCGAAGATCTGACCACGCTGGAGGCTGCTCCGGTCGAATCGTGCGACCTGATCTGCTGCCGGAACCTCCTGATCTTTCTCGGCCGGGAGGGGCAGCGCCGGGTGCTCGATTCGGCGTTTCGCGCGCTGCGGCCCGGCGGACTGCTCATGCTTGGCCGCACCGAATCACTCGTGGCAATGCCGGAGCCGCGGCTCGTCCCCATCGATGTCACCCATCGCATCTACCGGAGGGCGCAGTGACTGCCCCGAGGATCCACGTCGGTATTTCGGCGCTGGAGGTGGCCAAGGCTCCGGCCACCCTTACCGCGCTCGCTCTGGGGAGCTGCGTTGCCGTCATCCTGTATGACCCGATAGCCAAGGTCGGCGGACTCGCGCACGTGCTGCTTCCCTCCACCAGCGTTGGGAGGCCCCGGGTCGACGCCCCCGGGCGCCACATGCCACCAGCCGTGGCATTGCTCCAGGAGGGGATGATCAACCTGGGCGCGGTCCACCGCCGGCTCACCGCCCGGCTAGTGGGCGGTGCCAGCATGTTCGCCACCCTGCAGCCGGCCGGTTCGATCCAGATGGGTGAGCGGAACGTCCACTCCGCCCGGTCGGTCCTCCACCAGCACGGGATCAGGCTGGTGGGAGAAGCAGTTGGCGGCGATTACGGCCGCTCGGTGGATTTCGACGTGGCGACCGGCAAGGTCGTGATCACCTCGTACGCGCACGGACGGGTAGAGTTGTGACCGACGCCGGTCCGGAGCAGCTGGTCGCGATGTTGCGCGACGAGTTCCAGGCCATTGCGTCGGCGCTCGAGGACTCGCCGCCGCGACTCCCCCGAGAGGAGCTCAAGCGCCGGATCATCGGGCTCTTCAAGCGGGTCGACGGCGCGCTGGGAGAGCTGGGCCAGCTCAAGGAGGAGATCCGCGGGCTGGTGAATCGCTATAAGCAAACGGCGGCCGACGACGGCCCATCGGGACCGGGGCCGGCCGGACACGAGCCGCAGATTCACCGGGACCATATCGGCGCGTCGACCTACATCGAAAAAGGCTGGAGTCTGATTTCGCTGGGCGAACCCGCCGGCGCCATCCAGGCGCTCGACCGGGCCCTGGAGCTTTCTCCCGGCGACCCCCAGGCCCTGTCGCTGCTCGGCTGGGCCCAGATGCTGGCCGATCAGCTCGACGACGCCCTGGGCACCTTCTCCAAGGTGCTGATAAAAGAGCCGGCCAACGCGCTCGCTCGGGTGAACGTCGGCTATATCTGCCTCAAAAAGAAGATCTTCGGCGAGGCAATCGAGCATCTCTCCCGGGTTATCCGGATCGACAACGACCGCAAGGCCAGCCTGTACGCGCACTATTATCTCGGACTGGTGTACCTGGAGCGCGGCATGATGACGGACGCGGAGTTGTTCCTCCGGAAGGCCCTCAGCCTCGGTCCCAACCTGATCGAAGCCTACTACGACCTGGGCCGGGCCCAGTGGTATGCGGGCCAGCGGGACCAGGCTCGCATCACCTGGGAACAGGGTGCGACGGCCAATCGCTTTGCTCCCTGGGCCCGCCGGTGCCAGGAGCTCCTCGACCGGACGGCGAGGGGCGAGGAGGTCCCGCGGTCCGGCTCGTCTTAGCGCTCGCGCTGCTGCAGGGACTTCCGCCGGGCTACCTCGGGGTGCGTGTCGGAGACGTCACCGTCGCGGCCAGGAAACCGGAGCTCTCCGCCGCCATACAGCTCGCGGAGGAAGCCTCCGCTCCGCGCGATTGGTATGGCCTGGGCGTGCGGCGGCCCGGGCCGCTGCGGCTCATCGTGGTGCGAGGTGGCGAGCGACTGGACTAGATCGGAAGAGCGT
>JAXIPC010000237.1:0-3727 GCA_045403135.1 Gemmatimonadales bacterium
CGCCGACGTCTGCACGAATGTCGTCATACCAGAGCTCCTCGTCGTTCGCGCCGGTCCTTGAGCACTCGCCGCGCGGCGAGCCACCCGGGCCCACCGGCGATGCCGCTGCCCGGATGGGTTCCGGCGCCACACAAGTACAGGCCGCCGATCGGCGTGGCGTAGCGCGACGCACCCGCCACCGGCCGCATGAACAGTATCTGGTCCAGCGTCATCTCTCCCTGGGTCGTGGCGCCTTCGGTAAGCCCGTAGCGCGCTTCGATCTCCACCGGCGTCAGCACCTCGCAGTGTCGCACCAGGTCCGGGAAGCCGGGGGCGACCCTGGCGATGGCGGCGGTGACCCGGTTGCCCAGCGCGTTCCGCTTTTCCGCGGTCCAGGGCCCTTCCCGGAGCCGGTACGGCGCCGACTGAGCGGTCGCGACGACGACGTGCTTGCCCATGGGCGCCATCCCGGCCCAGCGGACCGAGGGGATGTGCAGCTCGACGTGGGGGCGCTCCGAGATCCGGCCGTACTTGGCGTCGTCGGCGGAGCGCTCGACCTCGTCCAGCGAGGTGGAGAGCGAGAGGGTGCCAGCCAGGGCGTCCGGATCGGCCAGTCCGGGAAACGCGGGGAGGCCGTCCAGGGCGTAGAGCACCCGCGCCGTGTTCCCCCGGAATTTGATGTTGCGCACCGCCAGAAGGAACTCCGGATCCAGCCAGACCGGGTCCACCATGCCGAGCAGAGTCCGCGCGGGGTCGGCGCTGGAGACGACGGTGTGCGCCGGGATTTCCTCGCCCGACTCGAGTGCGACCCCCGTCACTCGGTCGTCCCTGACCAGGATCCGCGCGACCTCGGCACCAGCCCGGATGGTCACCCCGTGCCGGGCGGCCACCGCCGCGAGGGCCGAGGCCAGCGCTTCGGGACCCGCCTGCCAGTAGCCGCGGCCCCGAATGGCGGTACCCGACCCGACCTGATGGTGCAGGAGGACGAACGCGGTGGCGCCGGAGCGGGGCCCCTGCCGGATGTCGGTGGTTCCCCAGGCCCCGAGCGCGGCCTTGAGCGGATCGCACTCGAACCAGTCGTCCAGTAGCTCCTGCACCGACATCGGCACGGTGCGGAGCAACTCCACCATGTCGCGCCGGCCGAGGCCGCGGAACTTCCGGGCGACGCCGAGGAGCGGGAGCACCTCCGAGAAGGCCAGGGCCGACGCGTCAATGTCCGGCGCTGGAAGGACATAGAGGTGCTCGAGGAATCCAGCCAGCTTGGCGAGCAGGGCGGTGAACGCGGGCCACTTGAGGGCGTCCGCCGCGGAGAATCGCCTGATGGCCTCGGCCGAGCGCGCGACGTCGCGGTGAAGCACCAGCCACTCCCCTTCCCCGGCCGGGACCGCGACCGTGGGATCGGGGAGGACGCGAGTGACGTGGCCGAGACCCAGCTCCGCGGCGACTGGCGGGGGGAGCCAGCCCACGTTCTGTCCCAGGGCATCGGCGCGGAACCCCGGGTAGAACTCAGCGCTCTTGCTCTGTCCGCCGATGGCCTCATCGCTCTCCAGCAGCACGACCCGCTGGCCCGCCTTGGCGAGGCTCGCGGCGGCGACGAGTCCGTTGATCCCGCCGCCGATGATGACCGCATCGTACGGCGCGGTCATTGGCCCACTCCCTTGAGTATCTCCAGCGCCGCCAGCCGTCCCGACGCCCCCATGATGCCACCGCCCGGATGGGTGCCTGCGCCGCACTGCCAATACCCCCGAATCGGCGTGCGGTACTGGGCCCAGCCGGGGACGGGCCGGAAGAAGAAGAGCTGGTGGAGCGCCAGCTCGCCGGCGAAGATGTTGCCCTCGGTGAGCCCGGTGATCCGCTCGATATCGCTGGGCACCAGCACCTGTCGCCCGATGATGGCCCTCCTGATGTTGGGCGCGTACCGTGCCAGCGTGTCGACCACCGCGTCGCCGAAGGCCTCCCGGTTGGCGTCGGTCCAGCCGCCGCGCTGGTTGTACGGCGCATACTGCACGAAGCAGCTCATCACGTGCTTCCCGGGCGGCGCCATGCCCGGGTCGATCATCGAGGGGATCACGATGTCCATATATGGATTCCGGGAGAACTGCCCGTACTTGGCGTCGTCATAGGCGCGCTCGAGATAGTCGAGGCTCGGGCTGATGGAGACCGCGCCGCGCAGGTGAGGCCCATATCCCGGAAGACAGGTGAAGTCCGGCAGCTCGGAGAGGGCCAGATTCACCTTGCCCGACGAGCCACGGAACTTGAATCGGCGAATGCCCTCGATCACGTCGTCCGGCATCTGCGTGGGATCCACCAGCTCGGTGAAGGTGCGGCGGGGGTCCAGTCCGCTCACCACCACGGTCGCGGAAATCTCCTCGCCGCTGGACAGCGCCACTCCGGCGGCGCGGCCGCCTTTGACGATGACGCGCTCCACCGCCGCCCCGGTGCGGACCTCGGCCCCGAGCGCCCTGGCCGAGCGTGCGATGGTCTCGCTGATGGCACCGGTGCCTCCCTTCTGGAACCCCCAGGCGCGAAAGGCGCCGTCGATCTCCCCCATGTAGTGATGCAGCAGCACGTACGCCGTGCCGGGGGAACGGGGGCCGAGGAAGGTGCCGATGATTCCGCTGGCGGACTTGGTGGCCTTGAGGGGATCGAACTCAAACCACTCGTCCAGATAGTCGGCCGAGCTCATGGTCATGAGCTTGTGGAGGGCGTGGAACTTCTCCGCACCCAGGGAACGGAAGTGCCCCGCGAACTTGAGCATGCCCTTGAGGTCGGAGGGCGCCAGCGACGTCGGGTCCGGCGGGATCATGCCGAGGATCGGCTTGACCGCCATGGCCATGTGGTGCATCAGGCGGCCGAAGAGGGTCGCCGCCTCGGCGTCTCTGGGCGAGTGGCGCGCCAGCTCCCGGCGGGTGAGATCGGGATCGGCCCAGGAGCCGAGGTAGTCCCCGTTGTCCAGCGGGACGACGGTGCTCTCGAGCGGGAGGATCTGGAGGCCGTGCCGGGGCAGCTCGAGGTCGCGGATGATCTCGGGGCGGAGCAAACTCACCACGTAGGAGAACACCGAGAACTTGAAGCCGGGAAATACCTCCTCGGTAACCGCGGCGCCGCCCACCATCGGACGGCGCTCCAGGACCAGCACCTGCTTGCCGGCACGCGCCAGATAGGCCGCGGTGACGAGGCCGTTGTGCCCGCCCCCGATCACGATTGCGTCGTAGTGCTTCACGCCCTTTTCCGTTCGGGATCGAAGAAGGGCAGTGCCGTCACCCTGGCGCGCGCGTGGCATCGCTGATGTTCGACCGTCACCTCGAGCCGTACCTCGGTGCCCGGCGCCGCGTGGGGCGCGCGGATGTGGGCGAGCGCGAGATACTGCTTCAAGAGTGGAGACCACGACCCGCTCGACGCGTAGCCGATCTGCTTGCCATCCCGGTAGACCGGAGTGCTGACTCGCCACGCCACGGATGGGATCTGCGGCGGCAACCCGACCTGGGCATACAGAGCCTCGAACGAGACCCAATCGACCGAGAGGCCGACGAAGCGCCATTCCGGCTGACGGGCGCGCTCCGCCCGGAGAGCCTGCCGCCCGTTGAAGGGGCCCTTCTCCCAGCTCACGGTCCAGTCCAGCCCGAGCTCCAGCGGCGACGACTTCTGGGCCTCGATCAGGGCATGGTGGGCCGAATGGTAATCGACGTCGAGCATGACCAAACCGGCTTCGATTCTGGCCATGTCCAGCGCCCAGATCCCCGCCGGC
>JAXIPC010000043.1:0-11990 GCA_045403135.1 Gemmatimonadales bacterium
ATCGTGGCGCTGCTCTCGGTGCTCTCGACCGTCACCGTGGTGCAGCGGTTCGTGTACGTCTACCGTGTCACCCGAAACGGCAGCGGGAGCTAGCGCTCCGGCCGCTTGATTCAGCGAAGGACAGGATTCAACCGCATGGCCGAGACGACAGCGCGCCCCATCGCACCCGCGACAGGCAAGCTCGGAGTGGTGTGCGTAGGGCTGGGCGCGGTGGCTTCGACCTTCATCGCCGGAGTGGAGCTGGCCCGGCGAGGCAAGGCGCGCCCCATCGGGTCACTGACGCAGCTCGCCACGATCCGGCTGGGCAAGCGCACCGAGAATCGAACCCCCTTCATCAAGGATTTCGTGCCGCTGGCCGGGCTGGACGACCTGGTGTTCGGCGCGTGGGACCCGATTCCCGATGACTGTTATGAGTCGTGCCTCAAATGCGGCGTGTTCGACAAGCACGAGCACGTCGAGCCGATCAAGGCCTTCCTGCAGACCGTGAAGCCGATGCCGGCCGTCTTCGACCAGTATTACGTGAAGCGG
Organism: Gemmatimonadales bacterium; assembly: GCA_045403135.1. Classification (GTDB taxonomy): domain Bacteria; phylum Gemmatimonadota; class Gemmatimonadetes; order Gemmatimonadales; family GWC2-71-9; genus JABFSM01. The sequence goes on from JAXIPC010000043.1 coordinate 529, forward strand.
CTGCAGGGCACCAACGTCAAGCCGGGAAAGTCCAAGCGCGACTGGGCGGAAGCCCTGCGGAAGGATCTCCGGGATTTCAAGGCGAAGAACGGCTGCGACCGGTTGGTGGTGGTCTGGTGCGCCTCGACCGAAATCTTCATCCAGCCGGGGCCGACCCATGAGACCCTGGAGTCGTTCGAGAAGGCCATGGACGCCAACGACGTGAGTATCGCCCCATCGATGCTGTACGCCTGGGCGGCCCTGCAGGAGCGAATCCCGTTCGCCAACGGCGCGCCCAACCTGACGGTGGACCTGCCCGTCATGGAACGCCTCGCGCGGGACAAGAAGGTGGCGATCGGCGGAAAAGATTTCAAAACGGGCCAGACGATGCTCAAGACGGTGCTCTCGCCGATGTTCAAGGCGAGAATGCTCGGCGTCGCGGGCTGGTACTCCACCAACATCCTGGGGAATCGGGACGGCGAGGTGCTGGACGATCCGGAGAGCTTCAAGACCAAAGAGGAATCGAAGCTCGGCGTGCTGGAGTACATCCTGCAGCCCAAGATGTACCCGGAGCTCTACGGCAATCTCTACCACAAGGTCCGCATCAACTACTACCCTCCGCGCGGCGACAACAAGGAGGGATGGGACAACATCGACATCTTCGGGTGGTGCGGCTACCCGATGCAGATCAAGGTGGACTTCCTCTGCCGGGACTCGATCCTGGCCGCGCCCCTGGTGCTCGACCTGGCGCTGTTCTTCGACCTCGCGCAGCGAGCCGGAATGTCGGGCGTGCAGGAATGGCTCTCGTTCTACTTCAAGAGTCCGCAGGTGGCGCCGGGGCTGTACCCCGAGCACGACCTGTTCATCCAGCACACCAAGCTCAAGAACACGTTGCGCTATCTGATGGGCGAGGAGCAGATCACCCATCTGGGGTTGGAATACTACGAGTATGGGAAGGAGTGAACGGCGGCCTCGTATGAAGTACTTCCATCGGACCAACGTTCCCCCCGCCCAAGTCATTGCCCGCGCCACCGAGTTCTTCGCGCGACGGGTGGCACCGGTCGAGGAAGCGCCCCGCCGCCGCCGATTTGCCGGTGCCCTCGGCCAGCTCGGGGTGACCGCGGAGCCGGAAGGGGGCCACTACACGCTGGTGACGGTGGAAACGAATCAACCGGGTGAGAGCGAGCTCGACAAGCTCGCCAAGCGCTTCCTCGCGGTGGTCCACACGTTGGCGGAACCGAACCACGTGGTGCGGGGGGCGTATTAGCAGTCCCACTTGCACGTATCCGCACCAATCACTACCGTAGACTTGGAACGAGTGCGACAGGCGCTGGCCTGATTTCGAAACCGTTCCAAAGGCTCGGTGAGAGCGGCCGGGCCACCTTGTCGGCTCGAGTCAACCGGGCTCGATCCTTCGAAGGCGCGACGTGATGCCCCCTGTGGGGCTGTACCGTCGCGCCTTGTGTTTTGTCGAGTACGGAGCTCGCTGGCCGAACTGATCCACTAGCCGGAAAGCGAGGAACGTGCAGATGATCAAGATCACCGCCATGGCGCTCGCTGCGGCGAGCGCGCTGATCACCGGTTCAGGGTCGGAAAGCTGGACCGCAACGCTGGCCGCGAAGAATGGGAGCATGGTGTCGGGAAAGGCCACCGCGGAAACCGTGGGGAATGATTCGACCCGCGTTACCATCTCGGTGCACGGCGCCACGTCCAATGCGGTACTTCCGTGGCACATCCACAACGGACCCTGCTCCGCGGCTGGGACCGTGCTGGGCTCGGAATCGGGCTATCCGAAGCTGCAGGTGAGCGGAACCGGTACCGCTGACGCATCGGCGGTTCTCCCGGTCAGGATCTCTCGCACCGCGTCGTACGCCGTTCAGGTGCACCGCGACGCCACCGCTCCTACGATGAAAGACGATCCCCGGGAATCCACTCCCGGCAGCGACGTCCTGTCGTGCGGAGATCTCAAGCCAGTCAACCCCGACACGCCCCAGCAGTAACCGCCAGCCTCCCCAGGCCGTGGACTCGGACGTCCGCGGCCTGGGACCGGGGCGGTGCGTGAGGGAGGTGCTTGACTCCAGGCCCGGAGTGGTAAATCTTTATCCCCTCGCAATTTACGCCACCACCCCGAGCTGATGACCACGACCACCCCTGCCGCTCCTCCAGCACTCTACGCCGGGCTCTCCCGGGCCCAGCTCCAGGAGCTCTACTACTGGATGCGACTGACCCGGTCGCTCGAGGAGAAGCTGGTCAACCTCTATCGGCAGACCAAGGTCGTCGGCGGTCTGTTTCGATCCCTGGGACAAGAGGCCGACGCCGTGGGCAGTGCCTATGCGCTGGACCGCTCCAAAGGTGACATTCTCTCCCCCCTGATTCGCAATCTCGGCTCGATGCTGGTCCAGGGCGCCCGGCCGCTCGAGGTCCTGCGGCAATACATGGCCAAGGCGGAGAGCCCGACCAGGGGCCGCGAGCTCAACATTCACTTCAATGATCTGGAGCGCGGGTTCCTCGGCCAGATCTCGCACCTCGGCGACATGGTCCCGGTGATGGCCGGGGTGACCCTCTCGTTTCGCATGCGCAAGGAAGCCCGGGTCGGCCTGGTGTATGTGGGGGATGGGGCGATGAGCACCGGCGCCTTCCACGAAGGCATCAACTTCGCGGCAGTCCAGCGCCTGCCTCTGGTCATCGTCGCCGAGAACAACGGTTACGCCTATTCCACCCCGCTGCATCGACAGACCGCCGTCGCCCAGCTGGTTGAGAAGGCGGCCGGCTACGGAGTGCGCGGTGCCCAGGCCGACGGCAACGACGTCCTGGCGGTATACGAAACCACCAAAGACGCGGTGGAGCGGGCTCGCGCCGGTGAAGGTGTGACCCTGATCGAGCTGCTGACCTTTCGGCGCAAGGGCCATGCGGAGCACGACAACCAGTCCTACGTCTCCAAGGCGGAGATCGAAGCCTGGGAGGCCCGGGACCCGATCGACCGGTACACCCGCCGACTGACCGAATCGGGTTGGGCCTCGTCCAGCGAGCTCTCCGCGATCGATGCAGGGATCAGCCAGGAGATCGACGCCGCGGTGACCCTGTGCGAGAACGAGCCCCTCCCCGAGCCGCTCACCGCGCTTGACGACGTGCTGACGCATCCGGCCAAGGCCGAGCTGGAGTGGTATCGGAGGCTCGATGGCTGAGGTGACGTATCTGGAGGCGATCCGAGCCGGACTCACCGAAGAGATGGCGCGGGACGAAAACGTCTTCGTGCTGGGCGAGGACGTCGGCGCCTTCGGCGGCGCGTTCAAGGTGACCGAGGGACTGCAGCAGCAATTCGGCGAGGCGCGGGTCATCGATACGCCGATCGCCGAGACCGCCATTGTGGGCGCGGCGGCGGGTGCTGCGCACATGGGTCTCCGGCCGGTGTGCGAGATGCAGTTTATCGACTTCCTGTCCTGTGCCTATTCGATCCTGACCAACTACGTTGCCACCGCGCGATACCGTGCCGGACTGTCGACACCAATGGTTATCCGGGGTCCGTCGGGCGGGTTCGTGCGAGGCGGGCCGTTCCATTCCCAGAATCCCGAGGCGGCCTATCTCCACACCCCGGGACTCAAGATGGTGGCGCCCGCCACCGCGCGGGACGCCAAGGGGCTGATCAAGTCGGCCATTCGCGACGACGATCCGGTGCTCTACTTCGAGCATAAGTACCTTTACCGGCGGATCAAGGAAGAGATTCCGGACGGCGAGGAGATTCTCACCCCCATAGGCCGGGCGGCGGTAATGCGTCAGGGCCGGGACCTCTCCATCCTTACCTGGTCGGCCATGGTGTGGAAATCTCTCGAGGCCGCCGAGCGGCTCGAGAAGGAAGACGGTCTCTCGGTCGAGGTGGTAGACTTGCGGACGCTGCTTCCGCTCGACGATGCGGCGATCGTGGCGACGGTCAAGAAGACGAACCGGGTGCTGATCGTCCACGAGGATACCCGGACCGGCGGCGTGGCAGGCGAGATCACGGCGCGGATCAACGATCTCGCGTTTGAGTGGCTCGACGCGCCGGTCAAGCGGGTCTGTGCTCATGACGTGCCGCTGCCGTACGCGCCGACCCTGGAGGACTTCGTGCTGCCGCAGACGGACGATGTCGTTCGCGCGGCGAGGTGGCTGGCGAAATACTAGACGATGACTGGAGCTCCACGCATGGCAAAAATCGATGTCGTCATGCCCCAAATGGGCGAGTCAATCGCCGAGGGCACGCTGAGCAAGTGGCTCAAGAAGAGCGGTGACGCCGTCAAGCGCGACGAGCCGCTCTTCGAGATCTCCACCGATAAGGTGGACGCCGAGATTCCCGCACCTTCGGCCGGCGTGCTGGCCGAGATTCTGGTGCAGGAGGGGCAGACCGTGCCGGTCCAGACAATTGTGGCTCGGCTGGAGACGGATGCATCCCAGGTCGCGCCGCCGCCGCCGGCAGCACCGGCCAAGCCCGCCGCCGCTCCGGTCGCCCCGGCGCCAGCTTCGGCACCGGCGCCGGCACCGGTCCCAAGGGTCCCAACGCCCCAGCCCCCCGTCTCCCGTCCCCAGTCTCCAGTTCCAAGCCCAAAGCCCGCCACCGCCCAACCAGCACTCCCGGCCGCGAAAGGCGCGGACCAATCGCTGGAGGAGCGCCTCCGCAGCAAGTCCACGCCGTTGGTGCGAAAGATGGCGGCGGAGCACAACCTCGACATTGCTGGAATCCCCGGTTCGGGGCTGGCAGGCAGAGTCACCCGGAACGACTTGCTCTCGTTCATTGAATCCGGCGCGCCGGCTCCCACCATCCAGCCGTCCGACCGTCCGGCCCTTCAGCAACCGGCGCCGGGTCGCGATTTTGGCGATGGCGTCCGCATCGTTCCCGGGCCGGTGGTAGAGCCGTGGGAAGGGGATCGGGTGGAGCCGTGGTCGCGTATCCGCAAGCTCACCGCCGATCACATGATCATGTCGCGGCGCGTTTCCGCGCACGTGCACAGCCTCATCGAGATCGACTACACCCGGATCGCAGGCCTGCGGACCCGGAAGAAGGCGGAATATGCCGAGCGCGGGGTCAGCCTCACGTACCTGGCCTTCATCGTCTCCGGAATCGCGCAAACCCTGCCGAAGCACCCGGTGCTCAACGCTTCCGTGATGGGCGAGAACACCCTCTACCGGCGAGACATCAACCTCGGCGTTGCGGTGGCGCTTGATTGGGGGCTCATCGTCCCGGTGATCCGCCGCGCCGATGAGCTCAACCTGCTCGGCACTGCGCGCGCCATCAGCGATCTGGCGGAGCGAGCCCGATCCAAGAAGCTCTCTCCCGATGAAGTGCAGAAGGGCACCTTCACTATCACCAATCCGGGCGTGTTCGGGACGCTGGTGGGGCTGCCCATCCTCAATCAGCCCCAGTCGGGCATCCTCGCGGTCGGAGCCATCGGGAAGAAACCCGCCGTCGTCAGCGCGCCGGACGGCAGCGACACGATCGGGATTCGCACCGTGGGCACGCTCGCGATGTCTTTCGATCATCGGATCGTGGACGGCGCCGATGCCGATCGCTTCCTCGCTGACCTTCGGAAAGCGCTCGAGGGCTTCCCGGAGGACGCGGTCTGAAACCGATGCCGCGCGCCCTGACCGCCGCCCGGGCCACGGTCCCCCCGGAGCGAGAGGCGGAATACCTGGCGGCGCTGGCGCGGCTGGCCGCACGGGTGCGAGCCCGCGGCGGGCGCTTCTGGCTTTTCCGGGATCCGGTCGCGCCGGGAGCGTTTCTCGAGTTTTGCGAGAGTCCCAGTGCAGCCCGGCACCCGAGCCGCGCCAAGCGGGATGGCACCGAGGCCGAGCTCGAGCGGACCCTGTCGAGCATCGTCGCCTACGCCCCGGGCGCCCGGGTGTTGTGGGAAGAAGTCGTCTTGGAGGAAGGCTGAGCCATGTCGGGACGCACATTCGACGTGAATGGCGAGCGGTGGGGGGTGTCGCCCACCGGCCGCATCACGCAGTACGGGAAGGACGAATTCGCCCTGCGATTCATCCGTGAGTCGCCCGCCCCCGCCGAGGAGCGGGTGGTGCGCTATTCGCCCCAGCGCTCCAAAGGCCGCGAATCCGCGCTGGCGCAACTGAGCGACGCCGAGCTGGCCGCGCTGCTCAAAGTGTCCCAACCCACCTGGACCACGCCCGACTCGGGGTACCGCCGCTGAACACCGCTCCGCCGATCGACCTTCATATGCATTCCACGGCATCGGACGGAGTCCTTCCGCCCGCGGGAGTGGTGCGCCGCGCCTCCGAGCTGGGCCTCGGGGCAATCGCGCTGACCGATCATGACACGGTGGACGGTGTCGCCGAGGCTGTGGCGGAGGGGGAGCGTCGGAGCGTCCGGGTGGTGAGTGGGTGTGAGTTTTCCACCGCCGCGCCCTGGGGCGAGATGCACGTGCTGGGCTACTTCCTTCCCGTCGACGATCCGATGCTCAACGGATTCCTGGTTCGCCGCCGCGAGGACCGGGTGCGCCGCGCGCGGGAGATGGTCCAGGGGCTCCAGGCGTGGGGCGTCGATGTGTCATTCGACCACGTCGCGGCGGAGGCGGGGAACGCCGCCATCGGACGCCCCCACCTGGCTCGTGTGCTCGTCCGGCTGGGAAAAGTGGCGAGTGTCGAGAGTGCCTTCCGGGAGTGGCTGGGCCGCGGACGGCCCGCCTACGTGGAAAAAGCCCTCCCGACCTTCCGCGATGTCGCGGACCTGGTGCATTCCGTGGGCGGTATCGTCTCCGCGGCACACTTGAAAGAGCGCGGTACCCGTGTCACCCTCACCGCGTTCCGCGACGAGGGACTGGACGCGGTGGAAACCCGCCACCCGAGCCACAGCGGCGACACGCGGGCCAGGCTCACGGCGCTCGCCGCGGCACTCGGCCTGCTTCGCACCGGCGGGAGCGATTGGCACGGCGAAGAAAACGGCGAGGGAGGCCACGCCATGCTGGGCTCTCAGACGGTCCCCGCGGAGTGGCTCGAGTCGCTGGATCGAAGCCTGTCGGAGCGCCGGGCCAGCGGATGATCGAGCAGGCCGCACCGCTCCGTGACGTGGTCATCATCGGCGGCGGGTGCTACGGGAGCTTCTATGCCGGCCAGCTCGAGGCTGCCTGCAGCAAAGGCCGGCTGGAAGTGCGTCGGGTGCTGGTCGTCGATCGAGACCCGGGCTGCCGCGCCGCCCGGGAGCTGGCGCCATTCCCCGGCCGGGAGATCGTCGCGGCCGAGTGGGACGGTTTCCTCCGCGAGTTTCTGGAGGCCGATCCTCCGGCTTCCGGTGAGCCCGACGATGCGGTGGTACCGTCGCCGCTCATGCCCCACCTCATGGCGGGCTGGCTGCTCGAGACCGCGCGTACGCGGTGGCCGGGCCGGGCCGCCGTGCTCGACTCGCCGGAACTGCCGCTGGGCACTCCCTACGACGCCCTGGGTCCCGACGGCACCCGCTACGTCTCCTTTGCCGATTGGATCTGCCCTACCCACTGCGTCGAGCCGCTCACCTGCCCGATGATCCGTGCCCCCCGTACCTGGGAGATGGGCGACGCGCTGGTGCGCTATGCCGAGCGACTCCATCTCAGCCGTCCGACCCGGGGCCCCGCACTCTTCACGACGCGACACCACGCCTTCGGCGTCGGCATGTTCGGCGGGGCGGAGATTCGGGCCAGCCGCAGAGTGGTCGAGGAGGCTGGGCATCCGGGCGACGCGGTGGATGTGGTCGTCGGGACGATATCGGCATGTCATGGCGCGGTGAGCCTGCTGCGGCTGGGCAGTCGGCCAGCCGATTAGTATTCCGCCACTTATGACAGACCCAAAACTCGACCTGATCATCGTCGGCGGCGGGCCCGCCGGCCTGTGCGCGGCAATGTACGCCGGCCGTGGGATGCTCAAGGCAGTCCTCCTGGAGCGCGGCATTCCTGGTGGCGAGCTGCTGAACACCGAGAAGGTGGATGATTATCCGGGCTTTACGTCGATTCTGGGCCCGGACCTGGCCGTCCGCATGACCGAGCATGCCCAGGCCTTCGGCGCTGAAATTCTGCAGGACAACGTCGAGGGAATTCATCGGCTCGCCGATGGCACCTTCCGGGTGGCCACCAGCTCAGGAACCGAGTTTTTCGCCCCAGTGGTCATCCTCACCGCCGGCGGCACGCCAACCAAACTCGGCGTTCCGGGCGAGCTCGAGTATGCCGGGAAGGGCGTGTCGTACTGCGCGGTGTGCGACGGCGCCTTCTTCAAGGGCGAGACGATCACGGTCGTGGGCGGCGGTGACGCCGCGGTCGAAGAAGCGGACTACCTGACCCGTTATGCCACCAAGGTCTACATCATCCACCGACGGGACGAGTTTCGCGCCTCGATGCTCGTGCAGACGCGCGCCCTCGCCAACCCGAAGATCGAGGTCATCTGGAACACCCGGGTTCTCGAGCTGGCCGGCGGTCCGAAGGGACTGACCCACCTTGAGCTCGAACACGTGGTCACCAATGCGCGCACGCGGCTCGAAGCTACCGGGTGTTTCATCTTCATCGGCTTCAAGCCGAACACCGGTCTGGTCATGGAACACGTGGAGCACGACGTGGCCGGATACCTGGTCACCGACGATCGGATGATGACCTCGATTCCCGGACTGTTCGCAGCGGGAGATTTGCGCGCCCAGCTCACCCGCCAGGTCACCACCGCCGTGGGCGATGCCACCACGGCTGCGATCGCCACCGAGAAGTACCTCGCCGAGCGCCGGAAGTAGCCGGGGCCGGCTGAACGGTCGTGTCTCTCCAGGTCATCACCATCCCCAACGGAGCGTTTCAGGAGAACTGCTATCTCCTGAGAGAAGCAGGGCATCCCGACGGGGTGATCGTCGACCCCGGCGAGGAGGCGGAGCGCATTCTTCACCTGGCCGAGGCGAGACAGCTTTCGATCTCGGAAATCTGGATCACCCACGCGCACATCGATCACATCATGGGAGTGGAAGTGGTGCAGCGCGCCACCGGAGCGCCGATCTATCTGCACCCCGGCGACCGGCCAATGTACGACGGCCTGGTTCAGCAGGGACGCTTGTTCGGCATCGATCTGAAGCCGGCCCCGTCGCCCGACCGGACCCTCCACCACGGCCAGCGGCTTACGCTGGGGACGACCGACATCGAAGTGCGGCACCTGCCGGGTCACTCACCGGGGCACGTGGTCTTTGTGGCTCCCGGCCTGGTGGTGGGCGGCGACGTGCTGTTTCAGGGATCGATCGGACGCACCGATCTGATGGGCGGAGACCTGCCGACGCTGCTTGCCGGCATTCGCGAGCAGCTGTTCTCCCTGCCCGACGAGACGATCGTCTATCCGGGCCATGGCCCCGCCACGACCATCGGGCGCGAGCGCGCAACCAATCCCTTCCTGATCGAAGGGTCCTTTCAGGCCGACTCGTAAGCGGCGACTCGCGGCGGCGGGGCGATCCCGACCAGCATGATGGTGCGCTCGTAGGCCTGCGCCACGCCATGGGGCACATCCGCCGGCGCCCACACCACCGTACCGGGGCCCGCATCACGAGCCTGCTCGCCTACGATCATCCTCGCGTTCCCCGAGAGGATCAGGTAGAATTTGTCCGCGCCGGCATGGGAATGAACCGGCTGAGCCTGACCCGGTTCGAAGCAGTTCAGCCCCAGGAACATGGTGCCGCCACGACAGAGGTCGGCTTTCGCCGGTTTGTCCGCTTGAAACACCGCCAGATCCGCGGGCGACACGAAGTAGACAGGCATGGTCGAGGTCCTTGGATGAGTGACCGCTCACCGCTTACCGCTCACCGTTCACCGAGTCTATGACCTCTCGCACCGAACGAGACCCGCTGGGCGAGAAGCAGGTTCCCGTCGATGCGCTGTACGGGATCCAGACGCTGCGCGCGGTCGAAAACTTCTCGATCTCCGGGCTTCACCCGCTCCCTGCCTTCGTCGATGCCGTGGTCTGGATCAAGAAGGCCGCGGCGCTGACCCACAAACATACCGGCCGGCTCGAGGCCCGGCTGGCCGATGCCATCGTGCGGGCCGCCGACGAAGTCCTGGCGGGACTGCACCGTGACCAATTCGTGGTGGACGTCTACCAGGCCGGGGCCGGCACCAGCCACAACATGAACGCGAACGAGGTTCTGGCCAACCGCGCCAACGAGATCCTCGGAGCGAAGCGCGGAGTCTACGTGCCGGTTCACCCCAACGATCACGTCAACATGGCGCAGAGTACCAACGACGTGATCCCCACCGCCATGCGCCTCGCCACTCTCGCCACGCTTCCCCTTCTGCTCGACGCGATGGAGGGGCTCGAGGCGGCCTTCCTGGCCAAGGGCCGGGAGTTCGATGGGGTGATCAAGTCGGGCCGGACTCATCTGCAGGATGCCACGCCCATCCGCCTGGGCCAGGAATTCAGCGCGTGGGGGCACACGGTCGCCCGGCACCGGGTCAAGCTCGCCGAGGCGGCTGAGTGGCTTCGCCAACTGAACATTGGCGGCACCGCGGTGGGGACCGGCCTCAACGCGGAGCCGGAGTATCCCCGGCTCATGGTAGAGAACCTCCGCGCCATGACCGGGATGGATGTGCGCGAGGGAGAGGACCGCATCCAGCTCATGCAATCGATGGGCGATATCGCCACCATGAGCGGCGCCGTGCGCGCCTGGACCCTCGATCTGAACAAGATCGCCAATGATATCCGGTTGCTCGCCTCGGGACCGCGCACCGGGCTCGCGGAAATCCTGCTGCCCGCCGTGCAGCCCGGATCCAGCATCATGCCCGGCAAGGTCAACCCATCGATCGCCGAGATGGTGAATCAGGTGTGTTTCCAGGTGATCGGCCTGGATACCACGGTCGCGATGGCGGCGGAAGCGGGCCAGCTTGAGCTCAACGTGATGATGCCGGTCATCACGCATAACATCGTCTTTGCACTGATCATCCTGGCCAATGCCACCCGTGCCTTCGACGAGCGGTGCATCCGCGGGATCGAAGCCGACGCAACCCAGAGCGCGTACTGGCTGGAGCGGAGTCCGGCGCTGGTGACCGCGCTCGCGCCAATGCTCGGGTATGCCGACGCCGCGGCGCTGGCCAAGGAGGCGCTGGCGTCGGGACTCACGGTAAGGGAGCTGGTGATGAAGAAGGGCCTGCTCGAAGGGGCGGAGCTGGAGCAGGTGATGGACCTGCGCGCGATGACCGAGCTGGGCGTGCCGGGAGGGAAAGGGCTCCCCGGCCGCGGCTGAGCACCGTCACCGCGGAGAGGGCGGCACCGGGCTCTTCCCGATGAACCCGAACCGAATGAGCACCCACCGGGCCTGCGTGTAGGGCAGCCGTGCCGTAGACCGGGAGGTCAGGCACCCTGCCAGCGACTCGACCATCAGCGTGGGCACGATCTCCCGGTACAGCACCGTGCAACGGGCCGATGTGAACCCCGTCTCGCGGCTTCGCAGATTGACCAGCCTCGCCTCCGACCGCACCAGGGCCATCGTCGTCGAATCGATCAGCAGCGAGCCGGCCCAG
>JAXIPC010000144.1:0-11105 GCA_045403135.1 Gemmatimonadales bacterium
TCAAGGGATTCACGGACGAGGAACGAGCCGCGATGAAGGAGCGCGCCCAAGAGCTGAAGGCGGCCGCGCGCGCGGACAAGGACAAGGCGGACGGGGAAAGCGCCGTGCTCGCGAAGATCGCCGAGATGCCGGAACCGGATCGCGCCATGGGCAAGCGGCTCCATGCCATCATCAAAGCCGGCGCGCCGGCCCTCTCGCCGAGACTCTGGTACGGGATGCCCGCGTATGCCAAGGACGGCAAGGTCCTCTGCTTCTTCCAAAGCGCGCAGAAGTTCAACACGAGGTACGCGACGTTCGCCTTCAACGACACGGCGAACCTCGACCAAGGCGCCCTGTGGCCGGTCGCCTTCGCGCTGAAGGAGTTGACCGCCGCCGAAGAGGCAATGCTCGGCGCGCTCGTGAAGAAAGCGGTGAGCTGAGGACTGTGGAGCCGGCAATGGGGCCAGCCCCGGTAGTCCAACACCACTTGAATGACGGGCCACGGCGCACCAATGTGACGAACCCGGGAGGAGACCCTCATGAGCAAGGCGAAGCCGAAGGCCAAGAGCACGTCGCGCGCAAGCAAGCCACGCAAGTCGGCCACCATAGACCAGCGGATCCGCGGTCTGGGGGATTGGCGCGAGGAGACCCTGGCCCGCATGCGGGCGCTGATCCTGGAAGCCGACCCCGGGATGATCGAGGAACGGAAATGGAAGAAGGCGGCGAATCCGGATGGGGTGCCGGTGTTTTCACGTCACGGGATCGTCTGCACCGGCGAGACTTACAAGCTGGTCGTGAAGCTCACCTTCGCCCATGGGGCCAGCCTCCCCGATCCCGGGCGCCTCTTCAATGCCGGCCTGGAAAGCAGGACGCGAAGGGCCATCGATCTCCGCGAAGGGGAGACGGTCGACGCGGGCGCGTTCAAGGCGCTCGTGAAGGCCGCGGTGGCCCAGAATGGCCCGCCAGCCAAGAAACGGTAGACCCTGAGGTGCGCTCGCCGGCGTGGCCTGCAGGCGGCGCCAGAAGAAGTACGAGAGCCCCCAGAGCACGCCGGCGGCCACTGCCCAGCTCCACACTTCCGGGCCATCGCCCAACGAGAGGTGGGCGATGAGCGCAGAGCCGAGGGTGATGGCGAAGCCGGCGTAGGCCCACTCTTTGAGCCGCGCCGGCACCGGCGCAAGCAGCAGCACCACGCCGAGGAGCTTGGCCCACGAGAGTTCCACCCGGAAGTAGTCGGGGAAGCCGAGGTGGGTGAACATCTCCGCCACGGGCGGCAGGCGCAGTTGCGCGTAGGCGGTGAAGCCCATCTGCAGGCAGAAGAGCGCGGTGACGGTCCAGAGGCCGATGACGATTCCTTTGGCGCGGGGCATGTTCACGTCCGTGGGTGAGCGGGGGAATCGGGGGTCTCAACGCCGAATTGCTTCGCGTACTCGGCCTTCAATCGCTGCCAGCCGCCGAACTTCATGGCCTCGGGGCCGACGATGCGTCCAATGGGCTGACCGGCGAGAAGCCGCTCCAGCACATCGAAGCAGATGTGCCAGCCCGCAGCGCCCCACGAGATGAAGCCGCGATCGATGTGGTGCCAGAGCGTGAGGCGGGTGCCGCCGCCACCCAGCGGCTCCAGTTCCCAACGGAGGTCGTTTCCACCCCAGCCATATTCGAGCGCCCTCGGCGCGTCAGCCCGCTTCACGCGGGACTCGGATACGAGCGGCGTCGGCGCTCCCACTGTCGAGAGCTTTGCCGGCCCCACGGCGCCCAGGTTCCGATCGGCGTCGAACGGCGCCCACTCGGACAGATGCGCCGGATCGGTCAGCGCCTGCCAGACCATCGCCGGCGGATGACGGAGCTCTCGAACAAGAACGAGCGTCCACTTCTCTCCATCTTTCTGGACCTCGGCTCCGGCCGCGGGGCCGGGTGCGTACTGCTCACGGTTGCTCATCGCTTCTTTCCTTTCCTGGATGTCTGTTCCATCCGATCGAGATGGCGTTCGAGCGCATCGACGTGGGCCGTCCAGAAGCGCCGGAAAGGTGCCAGCCAGGCGTCGACCTCCCTGAACGGCTCGGGCCGGAGCCGATAGACGCGCCGCTGGGCTTCGACGCGCGCCTCCACGAAGCCGGCCTCGCGCAGCACGCGAAGGTGCTTGGACACGGAGGTCTGGGGCATCCGCAGCCGGCGCTCGATCTCGCCGACCGAGCGCTCCGACGACGCCAACAGCCTGAGGATGGTCCGGCGGCTTGGCTCCGCGATGATCGCGAACGAGGATTCCATACCACTAATATACCTCATACGTCATATGCCTGTCAAGTCATATTCGCCACCCGGGTTCGTCAGTTGACTGACGGGCGACGGCCCGCCAACCTTATCAACCCAGGAGAGACCCCGATGAGCAAGGCGAATCTCGCAAATCGCGAAGGCGGACGGCGACGCCCCGGTGCAGGCGTACATCGCCGCGATGCCGGGCTGGAAGCGAGACCTCGGGAAGCGCCTCGACGCGCTCATCGTGCGGAACGTGCCCAACGTGCGCAAGGCCGTGAAGTGGAACACGCCGTTCTACGGCATCGAGGGCCAGGGTTGGTTCCTGGGGTTCCAGACCTTCACGCACTACGTCAAGCTGGCCTTCTTCCGCCCCTCGTCGCTGCGACCGGTCCCGCCCGGCCCCGAAGCTTCAGGCAGAGCGTGCGCACCGAAGGTCCGAAGAGCATCTCGACGCATACCTCACCGTCTCCGGAGTCCGCGAGTTGCACGACGAGCTCGTCCGTCGTGGCGCTCCCATCATCAAGCCACTCGAGCAACGGCCCTGGGGCGTGCGCGACTTCTACGTCGAGGATCCGGACGGTTATATCCTCTGCTTCTCGGAACCCGTCTAACAATGGAGTGTCCATGCGCCATGCAATGAGTCGCAAAGTTACGCTCCTGCTGTTCGCAACCGTGACGCTGTCCCAGGCGGGGGTGGCACAGACTCAATCGGCGCCGGTGGCCAACGCCGATGTCCTCGCCGCAGAGAGACTCTTTTCCGCGTGGCTGGAGGGCCAGATCGCCTATCGCGGGTTACCGGGCGTCGTGGTGGGCGTGGTGTCGGATCAGGAGTTGATCTGGAGCGCGGGGTACGGCTATGCCGATGTAGCCGTCAAGCGCCCGATGACCGCCGCGACGAAGTTTCGTATGGCGTCGCACAGCAAGCTGTTCACGGCCACGGCGATCATGCAGCTGCGCGATCAGGGCAAGCTGCGACTCGATGATCCGGTCGTGAAGTACCTGCCGTGGTTCACGCCGCGGCCGGTCGCCACCGATGATCCGGCGATCACGATCGAGGAGCTGGTCACCCACAGTTCCGGGCTGCCGCGCGAGGCCGGGGCGCACTGGAGCAACTTCGAGTTCCCGACCAGCGAGCAGCTGCGCAACTTGACCCCAGAACGGCAGGCCGCCTTCTCACCCGAAGTGCGGTGGAAGTACTCTAACCTGGCGTTCTCGATCGCCGGCCAGGTCGTTGAAACCGTGAGTGGCGAACGCTGGGCCGACTACGTACAGCGCCATATATACCAACCGCTCGGGATGACGTCATCGAGCGTCGACGAGAATGTTGTCGGCCTCGCCGTGGGCTATAGCAGGCGGCTCCCGGACGGCACGCGCCCGGTGTTTCCGTTTGTCGACGCGCGAGGCATGGCGGCTGCCACCGGGATCACCTCTACCGTCGAGGACATGGCGAAGTTCGTCTCGGTGCAATTTCGGCGGGGGCCCGTTGGCGGTGCCCAGATATTGAGTACGGGTGCGCTGCGCGACATGCACCGCATTAGGGTGCTGGAGAGCAACTGGACCCAGGGCAACGCCATCGGCTTTCAGGTCTACCGCATCGGTGACAAGACGTATGTCGGGCACACTGGCGGCTATCCCGGCTACGCCACGCATACGATGATTCAGCTCGATGCCAGGGTGGGTGTCATCGTCCTCACCAACACCAATGACTCCGACCCGAGTGCCATCGCCCGACAGCTGATGGCCAGCGTGGGTGAGGCCGTGGCGAAGGCAGCGGCGGCCGCGCCGACCGTGGCGGCGTGGAATCCTGCATGGGAGCGCTTCGCCGGACTGTACCGAGGGACGTTCGGCGACCAGCAGGTCGTTCTGCTCAACCAGCGGCTGGTGCTCATTACGCCAAACGCGACGACCCTCGAGAATCCGACGACCCTGGAGCCGCTCGGCGGCGGTCGTTTCCGGTTTGTCGCGCCCACCGGCGGTGGCGTGGTGGGTGAAGTCGTGCGGTTTGAGGAAGAGGGCGGTCAGGTGGTGCGCATGATTACTGGTGACTCCTTCGCATCGCGAGTGAAGACGCCGTGATCCATGTCCCGACTTTCCGAAGCGCTCGATGCGGTACGCGATCTCGGTGTGCGTCCTAGTCTTGCCGATGCTGCTCCTCACGACGCCGCGCTGACCGGGAGAACTGATCGTGGGCATGCGCGTGAAGCCGGCCGACTTCCAAAAGCTCAACCTGCGGTGCCACGCGCTTCTCAGCGACGTGCCGCTCCACGACGTCTGGGCGTTTCCACTCAATGGCGGAGGGCCCGATCGTACCATCCAGGAGGCGCGTTCGATCCTGTTCGGCGACCGGCGTCCATCGACGAACGTCGCGGTTCGAGGTCTATTCGCGCTGCGATGGGCCGTGGGCCGAGCGTTCGGATGGGATGACGAGCGCCATGATCCGCCGGGCCTGTCGTACGTTCATCGCCTTGCTGACACCGATCGCTCGCAGTCCCGGGTTCCTCCGGGGACTCGTGAGGGCCCGTTTCGCGTGCTCTATGTCCTGGGTGACGAAGCCCTCAGCGAGCTTCGCAATGCGACCGTGCATGCCTTCCTGGCGCTCGCACTCACGCCGAGCCCAGGGGGGTACACGCTCTATATGGCCATTTACGTGAAGCCGGTGAGTCGTTTCAGTTCGGTCTACATGGCCCTGATCGATCCGTTTCGCCGTCTCGTGGTCTACCCGGCCCTTGGCAGGCGCGCTCAGCAACAGTGGTCGCGCACGTATGCGCGCGCGACGCAGGGTCCCGCTTACACCGCTTCCTGACCAGGCGACCTCATCCCTTGTTCCCGTGACCGCCGGGCGTGGCCCCGTATCGAGCCAGGAACGTCTCCACCCCTTCCCGCGCGCAGGCGATGACGTGCTCCCTGGGCGGTGTGGTCCCGACCAGCACCGCGCGGTCGAGGGGCTCGCCGGCCACGAGGTACGCGAACTGCGCGGCGGCGCGTCGCGCATCCGTCACTCGCAGCAACCCGACCTGTCCCAAATGCTCGAAGCCCGACGCCAGGGCTTCGAGCACCTGACCGGGAGCTCGATCGAAGTACTCCTTTGCCAGAGCCGGGAACGCCCGCGCCTCGCCGATCAGGAGCCGCCGAAGCGCGATCACCTCGGGGCGCACGATGCCGAGCGCCAGCCGGCGACCGAGATCGGCGAGTGAGGCCCGCAGGTTCGCGGCGTTCATCCCGCCGGTGAACTCCTCGCGCACCCCGCGGGCGAACTCTCCCGCGTAGGCGGTGACGTCCACCACGATCTGGATGAAGAGCGCGTCCTTGTCGGCGTAGTTGTTGTACACCGTGCGTTTCGTCAGGCCGGCCAGCGCCGCGATCTCCTCCATGGTCGTGCCTGCATACCCCTTGCGCAGGAACAACGTCCGCGCCGCGTCGACCACGGCCGCCCGCGTCCGAACGACGCGCGGGTCATCCGCGCGCGGCCCCGCGAAGCGGCGTCCAGCCCGCCGGGGGCGGGCGTGCCGGTTAGATATTGCACTCATGAGTGAAATAGTATACCATGGAGGCGACAAGTCAGCCAGCGAGCGTGGCATGGGATCCAACGTGAGGGCCGGCGCGATACCGGAGGGGACGAACGAGTCGGGATTCGATCGCGGCGCGGCGGTCACGCGCTCCCTGCTCGGCTACGGGGTGCTGGTCGGCCCGTTCTATCTCGCAGTCGGCCTGATCCAGGCTTTCGTGCGGGATGGCTTCGACCTCGCGCGGCACCCGCTCAGCTTGCTCGCCAACGGCCCGGGCGGGTGGGTCCAGACGGCGAACTTCGTGCTCAGCGGTTTGATGGTGATCGCCGCTGCCACGGGATTCGGGCGCGTGCTGGGGCCCAAGTCACGCGGGGTACGCTGGTCCCTCGGCATCTTCGGCGCGAGCATGCTTGTGGCAGCGTTCTGTCCGGCAGACCCGGTGGACGGGTTCCCCGTCGGCACGCCCGCAGGGCCTCCCACGACGATCAGCACCACCGGATTCATCCACTTCGTTGCGGGAACGCTGGGGTTCATCGCCCTCGCGGTCAGCTGCTTCTTTTCGGCACGGGCGATGTCGCGCCGAAAGACGCCGTCGATGGCGCGCCTCTCGGTCCTTTCCGGCCTTGCCGTCGTGCTGGGATTCTTCGGTGGCTTTCTGATCCCGGGCATCTCCGTGGGAACGCTGGGAATCTGGTTCGCCGTGGTAGTCGGCTGGGCATGGCTCGCCGCCATGTCGCTCCACTTGTATCGCGTGGCACCGGACCCGAACTGCGCGCCTCGCTCCCGCTGACCGGGGAGACTCCTATGGCCATCGATGTCAGCCGCCGGATCGGCGCTGTCCACTCCGTGTGGTTTGCTGCCGTGTTGCTGCGCCACAGCAGCAATTATTGATATGCGGCGCAGCAGAATTGCACGCCGTTAGGCTGCAGCACAAAGCCCACGTCCGATCGATCTCGTCGCGGTATCGCGAGCCGGGCACCCCTTGACCCGCCTTCCCAGCGGCCCTACTTCTGGAATACCGTTCTCTGGAGCCGTCGATGCGCCACAGACTTGCGCCCGCGCTTGCACTCGGTTGGTCACTCGTCGGCTGCACGGAAGGGAGCACTCCCCCGGTCGGCAAGCCCGCTAACCCTACCCCCATCCACTACGTGGCAGAGATGAACACGGAGCAAATCCGTGCGCTCGACCGCGAGAAGACGGTCGTGTTATTGCCCGGCGGAATACTGGAAGAGCATGGACCCTACTTGCCGTCATTCGCCGATGGCTATGTGAGCGAGTATGTCACCGACACGCTCGCACGGACGATCGCAAAGAGACCAGGATGGACGGTACTTCTCTTCCCGCTCATTCCACTCGGCGTTGCCGCCGCGAATGAAATCGGTAGCAAATACACGTTCGACGGCAGCTACACTGTGCGGTCGGCCACCCTGCGCGCGGTCTACATGGATTTGGCCACTGAACTCGGCGAGGGGGGCTTTCGCAAGATCTTTGTCGTCAATTTCCACCTGGGACCGAACCAGAGCCGGGCGCTGGACCAGGCGGCTGACTATTTCAATGAGACATTCGGAGGCCAGATGGTCCACCTGGCCGGCCTCATGCCAGTAATCGGCAGCTACGCGAGCGCTGCGCAGAATGCCACCGAAGCCGAGCGCGCGGAGAACGGCTTCGGCGTTCACGCCGATCTCGTCGAGACCAGCATCAACCTTTTCCTACGGCCCGACCTGGTCGCACCAGGCTACGTCCAAGCGCGCTCCTTCACCGGCAACAGCATCAGCGAGCTCATTCCTGCCGCGGAGCAAGCCGGCTGGCCGGGCTATCTCGGATCGCCACGCCATGCCCGACCCGACATAGGGGCGGCCGCGCTGACTTCAGTCACCAACACGATTACCGACCTCGCGCTCAAGATCCTCGACGGCCTCGACTATAGGCAGATACCCCGTTACGGCGATGTCACACGGAACGACCCCGGGAACACAGGCATCGACCGACGCGCCGCCGGTGATGAGCAAGAGAGCGAACGCAGGCAAATCGCCTGGCTCAGGGCAAATGGGTTTCGCTAAGCTGAGACGCCGGTTTCGTCTCCAGTCTCGAGAACCAGCAGCTCTATGAATCGCCGGGGCAGCCTGTCCCAATTGTCTCATGAGCTGTGGCGCGCTATGTGCCTGCTGCTACTTACCGGCAGCGCGTGCTCTCGATCGGACCTGGTAGCAACAGGTCCCAAGTGCCCCCCAGGCGCCCGCGCCCTCACATCGCGGCTGGTTGATTCCGTTGTGCTCCAAGAGGGTTCCGCGACGCTCCTCAGCAATCCCGCCATGACCTTCACGGCCACTTCAGATGGCTCACTGTTTATCCCCGACCTCGAGGTAAACCGCGTCAGCGTATACACTGGACACGGAGAGTTACGAGGCCAGCTCGGGCGCTCAGGTGGTGGCCCGGGGGAGTTTCTCTCCGTCGGAACGTTCGGCGTAGCTCGAGATACCCTCCTGCTGCAGTCCGACGGCGGAGGCACACGTCTTAACGTGTACGATTCCAGGTCCCTGGCCTATCGAGGACAGATCTCATATGAAGGCTATCTCTCCTGGATTAGCCCAGCTCGCGACGGCTTTCTCGTCGGCCTCCTGGGCTCCTACGGCGTGGCCTTCTTGTCATGGGATCGCATCGCGGCGGCGCTGCAAGGCAGACGAGTGGCTCCACTCCGATCTGACAGGGTAGCTCGGCCCTTGGAATACCGGCGTTATCCGCTGCTGAACCCCTGGCAGGATGTGAAAGTAGTAGAGAACGGCAAAGGGCTTCTGACGCTATTCGGTGGAACTGACTATCTCCTCGCGCTGGATAGCTCAGGGGCCATTGATACCATCCCTCTGCCGATTTGTCAGCGCCGAGGTGCGCCAAAGGCTCGACTCGAACGATGGTTCACCCACCCACCCGGGACGGCCGCGGAGGCAAGGGCTGCGCGCGACGCCACGGATAACACCATTTCGGCCCTCCTTGGCCTGTGGCGCCGTCCGAATGGCGAGTTCCTGATCTGGTTTCAGGACCCTACATTCGAGCAAGGCGGACGCATCTTTAAAGGCGTCGCGTACTTGACCGTGCTCAGCGCCGATTTGCGGCGGGAGTGCATCGATGCCCGCTTTGAGGCTCCTGGAACCGAGCGCGCCCGCCTGACGGTGTCCGCCGACTCTGTCTTCGTTCTCGATCAAGTGAGCGCGAATCTCGACGGTGGCACGGCTCGTACAGTGCTGCGGAAATACCTACTCGACTTCAGTTCGTGCCGTTGGGTGCAGGTCAGACCTCGGTAGGACCTTTCGTGTGGCCTACCAGCGCATGCTGCTGCCGGGGGCCTAAACGCCTCAGTCGCCACGGGGTATCTTTGGGCGGGTGGGCCGCGCCGGCTTCGGCAGGCCCCCGCAGCAGGAGCGCGATGCTACCCCGCAGAACTGGCCGACCGGACATCCGACATTAAGGTACCGATCCTGATACAGCATGGTACGGCGGACAATCCCGAAGATGGCGGATCGGCAATGACTAACGTGCAGATGGCGCGCGCCTTTGAGGCGGCCCTTCGACTGGCAGGGAGAAGAGTGGAAGCCACCTACTACGACGGGGGCAGCCACAATGGTCTCTTTCCTAGCGCGGCGCAGCACGACGCCGAGCTGCAGGGATTGGTGGCATTCCTCAGGCGGCAACTCTCCAACTGACGTTAAATACAAACTGTTCGCG
This sequence comes from Gemmatimonadales bacterium, assembly GCA_045403135.1. Lineage (GTDB taxonomy): Bacteria > Gemmatimonadota > Gemmatimonadetes > Gemmatimonadales > GWC2-71-9 > JABFSM01. The sequence continues at coordinate 9,462 of JAXIPC010000144.1, forward strand.
GACTGAACGGCCGGGCTGATGGGTAACAGATTAGTCCAGGGACATGGGTTACACCCTCGCGTGATGTCGAGGTAGGCGGCCGAAGGCATCCTCGACTTTGAGGAGCCGCTCGTGGAACCGGCCGAGCCTGATGGTTCCCCTGGTGATACCACGCCTTTAGGCTGGGCTCATGCTTGGGGCGGCCCCCCTCCCTTGTTGGTCAAACCGAACGATCACGAACACTTTTCGGCGCACGGCTATGGCTCTCCGGCCCTCCCGCCCGTAGCTTGGCCTCCATGCGAGTCCGCCTCAACCAGCAACGGCTCCTCGCCTTCCTGGCCCAGAGCCCCCTGAGTCAAAATCATTGGGCCCTGAAGCTCGGGCTTTCGCGGGGCCACTGGTCCGAGATCGTCAACGGCAAGCACCCCAACCCCTCTCCCAAGACCCGGGAGCGGATGCTCGAGGTGCTGGGCCTGCCCTTCGAGGAGCTCTTCGAGATCGAGACGGGGGTCCCGTCCTGGGCCGATACCGATTTCCGTCGGGCCATCGCCGATCGCTACCTGATCGATACCGAGCTGGGCCAGGGCGGCATGGGGGCCGTCTACCTGGCCCGGGACGCGCGCCACGGCCGGGTCGTGGCCGTGAAGGTGATCTCTCCCGAGGCGGTCAGTGGTATTGGGGTCACCCAGTTCCTCCGCGAGATCGCCACGGTCGCCCAGCTCCAACATCCTCACATCCTCCCGTTGCACGATTCCGGCGAAGCGGCGGGGCGTCCGTTTTACGTGATGCCCTACATCCGGGGCGGCTCGCTGCGAGCCCGGCTCCAGTCGGCCATTCGGCTGCCGGGCGAGGAAGCGGTCGCACTCACCCGGGGGATCGCGGCCGCCCTCCAGTACGCTCACGAGCAACGGGTTCTCCATTGCGACGTCAAGCCGGAGAACATCCTGCTCGACGGGACCCACGCCTATGTCATGGATTTCGGGGTCGCCCGGAAGCTCCACACCGAGGTCCTTCCCTGGACCCTGCGCCGGGAGCTCGATTTCTCGGCCGGGACCCCGGCCTATGTGAGCCCGGAGCAGGCCAGCGGCGAGAAGGAGCTGGACACCCGCTCCGACGTGTACAGTCTGGCCTGCGTGGTGTACGAAATGCTCTCGGGCCGGGCGCCCTTCGAGGGAGCCACGACCCAAGCCGTGGTATCTCGCCGCTTCATCGCCCCTCCGCCGTCGATTCGCGAGTTTGCCCCGGAGCTCTCGCCGCTCCTCGATCGGGCCATCGAGCAGGGAATGGCGCTCGACCCGCGGCAGCGCCCAGCCACCGCGGCGGAGTTCTCCGCCGCGGTGAGTGAGGCCGCCAAGCCGGCGTCCGGACCGCTCGCAAGGATCAGCGTTGCCATAACCCGCGGTATGAGCCGGCTGCGCCGCTCCCGCCGTGGCACCACCATCCGTCTGGGGAATGTCCTCATGGATTCACTCTGGCAGGATCTGCGGCACGCCTTCCGTTCCCTGGGGCGGAGCCCGGCGTTCGCCCTCGTCGCCGTCCTGGTCCTGGCGCTCGGCATCGGCGCCAACACCGCGATCTTCAGCGTGGTGCGCGGGGTGCTGCTCAAGCCCCTGCCCCACAAGGAAGGGAACCGGCTGGTCTACCTGCGCCACTCGATGGACCGGC
>JAXIPC010000078.1:0-22548 GCA_045403135.1 Gemmatimonadales bacterium
GGCGCGCTCCGATCGCGCGGGACGTTGCCGCGCCGCGGAAACGTCTTGATTTCATAGCGCCCAAAATGGCGCGGCGCCGGGATGTAGACGTTGGGGTGGTCCGGGTCGAGCGAGCCGTCGTTGAGCTGCCTGGTGTCGGGGTGAATGGCCTTGTGGCTCAACAGGACGAAGAATGGGGTGCTGCGGTCCTTCCGGATGAAGTCGAGCGCCCGGTCGGTCAGAAGATCGGTGACGTACCCCTTCACCGTCGCGAGCTTTCCGTTCTCGAACAGCAGCGGGTCGACCGTGCGACCCTGGCCCGGGAACGACACCCAGTAGTCGAAGCCGGGCCGCGGTGTCGGGTCGTTTCCCATGTGCCATTTGCCGATGAACCCGGTCTCGTAGCCGCCCGCGCGCAACGCCTGGGGGAAGGTCTCCAGCCGGTGGCTGGCCCGGTCGCGGGCCACGTTGTCGATGATGCCATGCCGCGAGGGATACTGCCCGGTCAGGAGGCTGGCGCGGTTCGGCGAGCAGAGCGGCACCGCGTGGAAGGCATTGGTGAACATCGCGCCTTCGGCCGCGAGGCGGTCGATGTTCGGGGTCTCGGCGTAGGGGTGACCGGAGACGCCGAACTCGTCCCAGCGCAGGTCATCTACCAGCACCATGACGATGTTGGGGCGCGGGCCCGTCGCGGTCGCCGCGGCGGGCGGTTGCTGCATCGGGGCGTCGCCGCAGGCGGCCGTGAACGCGGCGGCTGCGAGCAGACCGATCGGGCGGCGGATAGCGTTGCGCATTCCCCCAATATGGTGTCCGGAATCGAGCAGGGCTACTGGGAGCCCGGCTTCGCTTATATCCTTCCCACGACTTCGTTGCGGCTTACGAATTGCCGGAGGCCCGATGTTTTTCGACCAACAATTCGGGCCGCTGACGGAGCCGGTTACCGGAAGGCATTGGGACCGGCGCGCTGTCGCCGAGCGGTGGCGAGCTCGCATCGGATTCTTCATGGCGAAGGGCCTGACCCCGGGTGATCGAGTCTTCCTGCACCACGGAAATACCCTCGAGTTTCTGGTCGATCTGGCGGCAATATGGAGTCTCGGAGGGTGCGCCATTCCGGTCGACGCACGCCTGACCTCGTTCGAGATCGAGACCCTCGCGCGGGCCGCCACCCCTCGATTCTCGCTCTGGAAGGGGGCACCCGACGTCCCCTTGGCCAGTCGGCTTTCGAGCTTCGGGGTGGAGACGATCGACGCCGGCGAGACGGAAACGGAGCCGTCGCCCAAGGGCAGTGGAGACCTTCCCCAGATCGACCTGGATCGTGATGCCCTCATCCTCTTCACCTCTGGCACGACCGGCGACCCCAAGGGAGTTGTGCATACACACCGCTCTCTCCAGGCCCGCTGGTCGGCACTCCGCCTGTCGCTGGGCGTCGAGCCGTTTCACCGTTCCCTGTGTTTGCTCCCGACTCATTTTGGACACGGCCTGATCTGCAATTGCCTCTTTCCCTGGCTCTCCGGGCACCACCTTTTCATTCTCCCGCCGTTCAAGGCTGACCTCCTTGCCGATCTCGGCCACCTGCTCGACGAGCATCGGATCACGTTTGTCTCGTCGGTCCCCGCGGTGTGGCGGGTGGTGCTCAAAACCTCCCGACCGCCGCGCTCGGCGACGCTGCAGCGCGTCTTCTGCGGCTCCGCACCGCTCTCCGCGCATCTCTGGGAGCAGGTTCGCTCCTGGACCGGGACCCCGGAGGTTTGGAACGCGTATGGGATCACCGAGACGGGAAGTTGGCTCGGGGGAACGTCGGTGCCGGGGTTCGCACCGGAGGACGGCCTGATCGGCGAGGCGTGGGGCGGGGAGGTCCGAATCCTCCCCACCGGAGAAACCGGAGCCGAGTTCACAGCGGACCTTCAGTGCTCCCCCGACGAGTCGGGGCATGTCTGGGTCAGGACGCCTGCGCTCATGCGGGGTTATTTCGGAGGCGACGATCTCACAGCCGCCGTTGTGTCGGCGGGGTGGTTCCTGACCGGGGATATCGGGGTGGTCGACCAGCGTGGTTGGCTCTTTCTGCGGGGCCGGGAGCGGGAAGAGATCAACAAGGGCGGCATGAAGGTATATCCCGGCGATATCGACGCGGTAGCCGAGCGCTTCGATCAGACCGCCGACGTCTGCACCTTCCCCTTCGAGGACACCCTGCTCGGCCAGGAGATCGGGATTGCGCTGGTCCTGCGCGACTCGACGGAGGAGAATATGCGGCGGCTCCACCAATGGATGGCGCTCCATCTCGCGAAGCCCCAGATGCCGAAGCAGTGGTACCTGGTCGACGAGATTCCCCGCACCTCCCGGGGGAAGATCAACCGGGCCCTGGTGGCCTTCCGATGTGCCACGCTCGCGCCGATCGATGTGCGTCGCGTGCTGCGGCATCGAGACTAAGGCCCTCGGTTCATGGCCCTCCGAGAGGAACTGATCCACGCCATCGAGGAGAGCGGTGTCGAGCTGCCGTCGGGCTTCCACGACGAATCCTCTCTGATCCGGTCCGGCCTCCTCGACTCCACCGGGCTCCTCAAGCTGGTGCTGTGGGTCGAGGAGCGGATCGGCGCCGAGCTCGACCTCCCCGCATTTGACCTGCCCGACGAATGGGAGACCGTGCGCAAGCTGGTGTCCTTCATCGAGCGGCATCAGTCATGAGCGTCGAGATCACCCCGTACCGACCGGAGCTCACGCCCCAGCTCCTCCAGCTCCAGACCAACCTCTGGGACGCGGACATCGGGCGGAACGCCGAATACCTCAAGTGGAAGTATTTCGAATCCCCCTACGCCGGCGAACCGCTCATCCATCTCGCTCTTTCGGGAGGCAGGGTCGTCGGAATGCGCGGCATGTTCGCCACACTCTGGGAGGCAGGCGGCGGTCGTCAGCTGCTGCCGTACGCCGATGATCTTGTCGTGGACCCGGAGTTTCGCAACCGCGGAGTGGTGAGGCGGTTGATGGAGGCCAACTTCGAGGAGGGCGCCGCACGGGGATTCCCGTTCTGCTTGAGCCTGAGCGCGGGTCAGGTCACCTACCTGAGCTCCCTCGCCGCGGGCTGGCGCGCAGTCGGTGACTTTGACCCGGTGGCGTACTACAGGACCCTTCCGCTCCAGGCGGAACGGGCATGTGCATTGATCGAGCGGCGTGTGTCACACCGAGCCGCGCTCCTGCTCCGCCGTGCGCTGGGGCGCCCGACTTTCGCCCGACTGGATCGGGTCGCCCCGGCCACGCCCGGCCCCGGGAGCCCGATCGTTATGGGTCACGAGGCCAGGCCCGAAGCAATGGCGGATCTCGTCGCCCGCCTGCCCTGGGATGGACGCATCCGTCACGTCCGGGACGCCGCCTACTTCGGATGGCGCTTCCGGAACCCGCTGCGACAGTATCGATTCCTCTTCTGGATGGAGACGGGGGGCGCGTTGCGTGGATACATGGTGTTGCATCGCCGGCTGGGGGTGGGCAGGGGGCTCCAGCGGGTGAACCTGGTGGATTGGGAGGGGGCGGATGACCAGGTGCGAGCCGGCCTGTTGGATGCCGCCATGCGATGGGGAAGAATCTCCCGCCTGGAGATTTGGACCGCAGGACTGCAGGAGTCGGCGCGAGCGCACCTCAGGAATCTGGGCTTCGAGCGGCTCTCACCTCAAGCTCACGGGCGATGGGGCCACCACTTGCTGGTACGCCGGCTCGGCAACGGAGCGGCGGAAACCACGTGGGGCTTCGGGAACCGGGATCTCCTGCACCTGGGGGATTGGGACCTCCGCATGCTCTACTCGATGGCGGGGTGAGAGCGGTCAGGGGTGCTCTCTACGGCAAGGGCTGTTCCCGTCTTAGCATTCTCTTGATCGTCTTTTGAACAGGCTGTGGAAGGACCTTCTTCAAGAATGCCCGCGTCCCGACCCGGAGGTCCGACGCCAGCCGCCTGCGGTAGTCCACCACCCACTTCATCAACTCTACGCGACACCTGATTCTTTCCCTCGCGGCGAGCGGTGCGCGATCGGAGCAGGCCCAGAGCTCGCCAAACTCCTTCCAGTGCGGAAACACGATCCTGCCGGCCATATCCGGATCCAACAGAACGGTTCGGGCCTGCCGGTTCGGATACACTTTGACGGATCGGCGGGCATGTTCGCGGTGAAGAAAGAGCGGCTCCCTGATCATGTGAAAGGGGCCGTGCAGCGCCAATTCGGCAAGCAGAACCCGATCGGCATCCGCGTATTTCCCATGCATGGGCGTTTTCCGGAGTACGCCGAGCCGCATGACGCCGTAGTCGGGCTCACACTGGTGATCCAGCTTGATGACATCCCGAAAGCGCACATGGGGCTCCTTCGCATCCCATGCCAGCGCCTCGGGGCGAATGGCCCGCCGCCGGTGCGGGTTGTCTTCATCGATCAACGAGCCGTCCTCTCCGATATCAATGGTCTTGGCGAAGCACAAGACAACCTCGGGATTCTGATCCAGCACCCGGATGCAGCGTGCCAGGTACTCCGACCTCGCTTGATCATCGTGGGCATGCCACATGAAGTATTCGCCAGCAGCCAGCTCAATCAGGCGGTTGTGATTACCAGCCAGCCCGATATTCCTCTCGTTCACGTAGTAGCGGACCCGTGGGTCTCTGACCGCGTAGGCGCGCCCAATCTTTGCGGTCTGGTCCGTCGAGGCATTGTCGGAGATGATGATCTCGAAATCGTGGAAGGACTGGGCCAGCAGTGAATCGAGCGCCGAGACCAGAAAGTCCTCGCCGTTGTATACGGGGATACCGACGCTGACCCGGGGCTTCTTTCCCATGCGGCGCCGTTCAGGGCCCCGACGGCGGTGCAAGCGTGAAGTCCGTTATCAGCAGAATGCCGTCCCGGCACTTGACCAGCGGTTTGCCATCCACCTCATGAACTACGCTCCCCGCCGTCCCGTCCAATCCAACGTCATGGGAGAATGGAACCGCGTCCCAGATGCGCACCCTGACCATCGTTCCCCGGTACTCAATGTCGGTGAACGCACCGGGATACGGTCTTGAGACGGCTCTGATCAATCTGCAGATCTCCAGCAGAGACATCGTCCAGTCGATCAGCCCGCCCTCCGGGCATCTTTTGGGGAGGTACGTCGGCGCGCCGGCCTGTGGAGTACGTGACGCCGTTCCGTCCAGGATCCTCGGCACGTTTCTGATGAGCAGGTGGGCGCTGGTTATTCCCACGTTGCGGAGTACGGCAGAGCTGGTATCGGAAGGGCCGATATCGAGTTGCGCGGCGTCGATCACGTCGCCGGAATCCACACCCGCGTCCAAATACAGCATATGAAGGAAGAAGCGGTCCGCGTCATTCAGGATCGCCCAGGTGATTGGACTCCGTCCCCTTCCAAAGGGCAGCGGTTTCCAGCTGCCATGGAATCCGACGCAGCCGTGTTTGGGAAGATCGAGTATGGCGGCCGGTATCAATCGATTCCACCCGTTGACGATAATGAGCTGGGGGGCCAGCGCGCTGATGGCGTCGACATCAGCCTGGCACTTCATCGAGTATGCCGGTCAATCGTGACTACGTGATCTATCTTGATGTCATGCTGGATCAGCCTCAAACAGTCTTTGCCGGTCTGGAGCGACGAGACGTAAATGACGCTCATGCCGCGATTACACGCCCATCTCGACGGCGGTCACGCGCCGAGCATGAGCTTGCGCGCATAGAAGCCCTCCGCGTGGCCCTCCGAGGCGGTGCATTCCAGACCCCGGAGTCGCATCAGGGCCATGAAGGTCTCCTCGGTGAAGGCGCGCTTGTTGAGCTGTGAGGGAAAGGTGGCAAGCAGGTGCGCCACCTTGCGCCGGCGGATGTCGTTCGAGAGGGAGACAAAGACGTTGGGGGAGCCCAGATCACCATCGTACTTGGGGACTTCGTATTCGAGCACTGTATGACCGCGGAACGTTTCCCAGGTCAGGTCGGAAATGATGCGGTGATCCTGGTGGCGGTCCTCTCGATAGTGGGTGAAGATGAGATCGGGCGCGGGCACCTCGCGCTTCAGCTGGTCGAAGCGGTCTTTGAGTTCGACCCGGGCCGCGGGGAGACAGCCGTCCCGCAGGTCGTGCACCAGGATCCGGGAGGTGCCGGCGCATGCCAGCATTCGGGCCGCGCTCTCCCGCGCCTCGCGGTTCCGTTCCGGACTTGCGGTGAATACCACCCACCAGACCGAGCTACCGGGATGCTCACCGAGCAGACGCAACACGCTCCCGCCGCAGCCGATCTCGATGTCATCGGCGTGGGCGCCGAGGAAGAGGAGGGTGAGCGACCGGGAGGGGAGGGCAAACGGGAGCATGGTCAGGTGCGACTGAGCTCGCGGGACACGGCGCTCCACACCATCCAGGGTGGCTTGCCACTCGCATACAGTTCATCGACCCGCTGCTTGTCCTTGGCGGTGTCCACGGCAATCCAGAATCCATCGTACCGGTACGCGACGAGCTGTTGGGCCTGGATGAGCCGCTGAAACGGCTCCTCGACCAGATCCTCGCCGGCGCGGAGGTAGCGGAAAATGTCACGCTTGAAGATGAAGAAGCCGCCGTTGACCCGCAGAGCGGTCTCTGCGATGCCGTGAAATCCGGTGACCAGCCCGTCCGGCGCCGACTCCACCGCGTGGTAACTCACGTTGGGCCGGACGCTCAGGAAGCTGGCCACCCGGTCGTGCCGGAGAAAGTCCGCCATCTGCTCTGCGAAGGGCAGATCGGTCAGCCCGTCGGCATAGTTGGCGCAGAAGACCTCCTCTCCCTCGAGGTACGGCTCGGTCGCGGCCAGCCGTTCGCCGATGCTGGCCCCGATGCCGCTGTCCACAAAGGTGACGGACCAGTCCGCGCAATGGTCGCGGATGTAGTTCCTGATCACCTCTCCGCGGTGGCCGAGGCAGAGGATGAAGTCCTTGAGGCCGTGGTGGGCGTAGTACCGCATGAGATGCCAGATGATCGGCCGGGACCCGATCGGCACCATCGGCTTGGGGACCGTGTCGGGCTCGGTGCGCAGTCGCATCCCCAGGCCGCCGCAGAACAGGACGACTTTCATGGCCGGGGCCGCGCCCAGCGCAGCTCCGCATCGAGCCGGCGCTCTTCGAGGAGCTGCTTGACCCGTCTGGTGCGCAGGTACCGGGTGCCCAGGAACTCCTCTTGAGTCAGACCGATGCGCCCGAAGCTCTCGTGCAGCTCCTCGATTCCGCGGCGCAGATTCCAGACGGGACGGAACTCCGGCAGCGCTTCGGCAATCTTCTCACAACTGACCCGGTAACACCTCGGGTCCGGCCCGCCGCCTTCGGCGTAGACCACGCGTGAGCCGGAAACCACCTCGGCCACGAACTCCGCGACCTCGCGGACCTGATAGTTCTCGGCGCTCATCCCCACGTTGAAGGCTTGATTGTGGATGCGCTCCCGTGGGGCCCCCAGGACCGCCAGGTACGCCCTCGCGATGTCCGCCACGTGGACCAGGGGACGCCAGGGAGTGCCGTCGCTGCCGACCCGTACTTCCCCGGTGGTGCAGGCATAGCCCACCAGGTTGTTCACCACGAGGTCCGCGCGCAGCATCGGGCTGACGCCATACGCCGTCGCGCTGCGGAGGAACGTCGGGCTGAAGCTGGAGTCCGCCAGCGCCGAAATGTCGCGCTCGGCCCGGACCTTCGATTCACCGTAGGGGGTCACCGGATTGAACGCCGCGTTCTCGGTCAACGGCGCATCCCCGGCGCGGCCGTACAGCGCGCACGAGGACGCGAAGAGGAAGCGAGGCACTCCCGCCGCTTTGGCAAGCTCCGCCAACCGGACGGCACCACGGTGGTTGATCGCAAACGTGCAGTCCGGATTGAGATCGCCCAGCGGATCGTTCGACAATGCCGCGAGATGAATCACGGCGTCGAATCCGTCGAGATCCGGCGCTTCCACATCGCGCACATCCCGCGCCAGGGTAGCTATTGGAAGCGGTGCCGGGCCGAACGCGCATCCGGCATACCAACCGGTGTCGAGACCGACCACTTCATGGCCCGCCTGAAGGAGCAACGGCACCAGCACGGTGCCGATGTATCCCTGGTGTCCGGTCACCAGAACGCGCATCAGCCGACCTCAGGGTTTCTGAGTGGGCCGAATGCTGATGTCGGTGACCTCCGCTCCCTGCGGCATTGCCAGGGCGTGGAGTACGACCGCGGCGACATCCTCCGGTTGAAGCAGGCGCTCGGGGAGATACGGTCTTCCTTCCTGTCGGTGAATGGCCGCCTGCATCGGTGTCGCGGTTCGGCCGGGATAGACGCTCAGCACCCGGATGCCGTCCGGATTCACTTCGTTCCGCAGGTGATCCGCCAGCATCCGCAGCGCCTGCTTGCTCTCGGCGTAGGCACCTGTCGCCCGCGCTCCGGGCAGACCCGCGCTCGAGTTGACGAAGACGATCTGCCCGAAACCCGTCCGCAACAGCGAGAGGAGCCGCCGGGTGAGTGTTTCCGCGGCGCGTACGTGCTGGTGTGCCTGTTCCGATTCAGCCGGAACCAGCGGGAAGACACCGGCGCAATGGACCAGAAGGTCGGTCGCGCCGAGCTCTTGCGCAATCCGCTCGGCGAGTCGCTCGGCCCCGCCCGGGGCAACCAGATCGGCCGGAAGCTGGATCGCGCGCGCTCCGAGCCGCTCCACCTGGCCGGCGATTTCCTCGAGAGCGGGAGGACGACGTCCGACCAGGCCCACCGTGCCCCCGTCCCGGGAAAGCCCCAGGGCGATCGCCCGGCCGATGCCGCTGCTGGCTCCGGTGACGATGGCTACCCGGGTCTCAGGCCTCACGAATCAGGTCTTTCTCCCGTAATGCCACGGCTGCTTGCGCGATGATCGCAAAGGACAGGCCAGCCCGGTCGGCAATGTCAAGCAGGCTATGTCTATTGTCTGCAAGGTTTAGGACCCACAGCAGGGCCAGCTCATACTGGGGAAGGTGACGGGCGCCCGCCACACCTTGATAGAGACCCCGCCGCCCCAGCTGCGGCTCGCCCCTGGGATCGGTTCGAACGTATCGACGGTCCTGCTCGAGGATTTCCAGGACGCGGGTTAACGTTTCGTAGGAATCCGTCAGCGGCCCCGGCGCCACCAGGTCAAGGTTGTCGGCGGAGGTGTGGTACTCCGGAAACTCCCCGTTCGGGGTTCGGGTGAGACAGCCGACCGGGAGATCGAACCCGGGCGAGCAGTATTGCCGCTCGTCGTACCCGTACGGAACGAAGTCCCGCATCCGGTTGCCGAGGCCGGCGTGGCCCAGTACGTGGGCAGCGGCGCGGTCGACCGGTGCATCGCCGCGCCGGCTCCGCTTGTACGTCACCGGACCGCGATCGCCGAGGCAGGACAGGACCAGGCCGTGCTTGATCCGGCCAAGGTCGGCCTCGTTTCGCGCGAGCCACGCGATCGAACCGATGGTTCCGGGGAGGAACAGGAAGCGATAGGAGAGGGCACGGCGCTCGGACATGGCCCGCCGGGCCAGCTCGACTGCCACCGCGAGCGCCGAGAGATTGTCGTTCGCGAGGGAGGGATGGCAGGCATGGCAGGAGATGAGCACCTCGTCGGTCGAGGCTCCCCGCACCAGGTACTCCCCGTAGGTGAGTGAGCCTGGGACCAGCGTCGAATCGATGCTGACCTCGTAGTCTCCCTCGGGAAGCGACTCCAGCAGCCGCTGACTGAGACAGAAGCCCCAGCCCTCGGACCAGTAGGTGGTGCGATAGGGAATCCAGTCCGGGCGATCCGGGAGCGAGAAGAGGTGCGGGCGCAGCTCGGCGAGCGTCATCCGGCGCCGGACCGGCATGCTGTAACTCATCACGTGGAGGTTCGAGGCGCGGAAATCGACGATGCGCTCGCCGCCCCGCTCGATCCAGGCGTCGCGGATGTTCCATTCGGGCGGCACGGTCCAGTCGAAGACGGCGGTGCCGCTGGGAATCTCGTGCAGGAGAATCGGGACCTCTCGCTGCACCCGGCGCAGGGTCTCCCGGAGGCCCTCACCCGTGATACTGCGGCAGACCGGATACAGCTCCTCGATGAGCCGGTACATCCGCTGCCCGAGCTCTTCCGGATTCTTCGTCACGTCAGGCCGTCTCCCGAGGCGAAATCCGGATACTCCGCGTCGCGAGGGAGGAGAATCGGCGGGGCGATCGGCCACGCGATGCCGAACGCCGGGTCGTCCCAGCGAACTCCCCGAGCGGACTCGGGGTGGTGAAACTCCGACATCTGGTACCAGACCTCGGTGTCGTCCTCCAGGGTCTGAAAGCCGTGCGCGCATCCTCGGGGGACGTACAGCGTGAGGCGATTCGGGTGGGAGAGCTCCACTGAAAAATGCTGCCGAAACGTCGGGGACTCGGGACGGAGATCGATGATCACGTCCAGGATCGCGCCCCGGACACATCGGATCAGTTTCGTCTCTTCGTGCGGGTGGGCCTGATAGTGCATGCCCCGGAGCGTGCCCCGACGGGCGTTGGAGGAGAGGCTGCACTGAGCCACCTGGAACTCCAGCCCGGCCGCCGCGAATTCCCGGGCGCACCAGGTGCGGGAGAAGAATCCTCGAGAATCGGTTCGGGGCTCGAGAGCGACGATGAACGCGCCGGCCAGCCCGGTGGGGGAAAAGATCAGGGGCAAATCCTGAGTGAGGGGATGGGCACCACGAACTGGCCACCCCAGGCCCGGATGCGGCTCATCTGGCCCATGATCTCCTCCTGGAGATTCCAGGGCAGGATCAGGAGATAGTCCGGCCTGGTCTCATCGATCCGTTCCGGGGAGAAGATGGGGATCCGGGAGCCCGGGAGGAACTTGCCCTGCTTGTAGGGATTGCGGTCCACGGTGTATTCGAGGAGATCGGCGCCGATGCCGCAGTAGTTGAGCAGCGTGTTACCCTTGCCCGGAGCACCGTACCCGGCAACCCGCTTCCCGGCCCGCTTGGCTTCCTCGAGGAAATCTAGGAGCCGCCGCCTGGTCTCCCGCACCCGCCCCTCAAAGGATGCGTAGTAGTCGAGCCGGTTGAGTCCGACCGACTCCTCGAGGCGGCGCATCGCGGCCACCCGTTCCGTTGCCAGGTGGGCCGAGTCGGCCGCGTGGCAGGCATGGATACGGAGGGAGCCGCCATGGGTGGGAAGCTCCTCGACGTCGAAGACTCTCATACCGTGGGCGGAGAGAATCGCCGTCGCGGAAAGCAGCGAGAAGTAGGAGTAGTGCTCATGGTAGATGGTGTCGAACTGGTTCTCTTCCACCAGGCGCATGAGGTGAGGGAATTCGAGCGTCAACACGGCGCCGGGACGAAGCACGAGGGCCAGACCGGCCACGAAGTCGTTCACCTCCGGAACCTGCGCCAGCACATTGTTGCCCACCAGGAGGTCGGCTCGGATTCCCCGGGCCACCAGTCGGGCTGCCGAGTCCCGACCGAAGAACTCGACCAGCGTGGGGATGTCCTTCGCGCTGGCGACGCGCGCCACGTTGGCGGCGGGCTCGATGCCCAGCGAAGGAATTCCCCGGCGGACAAAGTACTGCAGCAGGTAGCCATCGTTGCTCGCCACCTCCACGACCTGGCTGTCTCCGTCGAGCCCGAGCCGGTCGATCATCGCCACGGCATACCGCTCGGCGTGGGCCAGCCAGCTGTCGGAGTACGAGGAGAAGTAGGCGTATTCGGTGAAGATCGCTTCCCCACCGACATGGGCGGGGAGCTGTACCAGGAAGCACCGGTCGCAGACAAACACGCGGAGCGGATAGACCGGCTCCTGCTCATGGAGCTTATCGGCTGGAATGTAGCTCTCGCACAGGGGAGTGGTGCCCAGATCCACCACGGTGTGGATCAGGGCGGCGCCGCAGAATCGGCACGGGTTGGGAGTCGCGGTCATTCCTTGCCGTCTTTTCGCTTGTCGCCCTCCCGACCCGGCGCTACCATTCCACCAGGTGCCGCGAGGGCGGCCAACGGTCCGCGTAAAGGGTTCAACCCACCCCCGACGTTCGTGCCCAACCTTCTCTTCCTCGCCCCAACTGCGGACGGCGGGCGGTACGAAAGGGCTCGCGCCCTTTCCAGGGAAGGAAGGTGCCTCATGTCCGACTCGCAGTCCCTTCCGGACGCCCCCAACCTAGACTGGCTCCGCAAACAGGCCAAACGCCGGCTCGACGACCTGCGGAAGGCAAACCCGGCCGCCAGGCTGACCGACGCGCAGTTCGACCTCGCCAAACAATACGGCTTTTCGAGCTGGCGGGCGCTGAAGGCCCACGTCGACGCGCTCACGCTGGACGGCCAGCTGTTCGCCGCGGCGAAGGATGGCGACCTCGCCACGCTGGTCGCGCTGCTCGACCTGCACCCCGAGAAGCTGCACGTCCGCAACCGGCCGTACGAGCACACGCTGCTGCACCTGGCCGCGTTTGGCGGACATCTGGCGGCTGTCGACCTGGTGCTGAAGCGGGGCCTGGACGTGAATGTCCGGGAAAAGGGCGACAATACCTACGCCATGCACTGGGCCGCGGCGGCCGGTCACCTCTACGTCGTGCGCCGGCTTGCGGATGCGGGCGGCGATGTCGTCGGGCACGGCGACGACCACGAGCTGGAGGTCATCGGGTGGGCGACCTGCTGGGACGGTTGCGATGACGCCGTGCACCACGCCATCGCGGACTTCCTGGTCAGCCGCGGCGCGCGACACCACATTTTCTCCGCCATCGCGTTCGGCCTGGAAGATGAAGTTCGCCGGATCGTCGCGGCCGATCCCTCGGCGTTGAGCCGGCGGCAGAGTCACAACGAGGGTTTCCGCCTGCCGCTGCACTTCGCCGTGAGGCAGAATCGTCCCGAGATGGTGGCCCTGCTGCTCGAGCTGGGTGCCGATCCGCTGGGAAAGGACGCGTCCGGGTTTCCGCCGGCGGCCTACGCCACGGCACCCGACGTCGACCGCCGTGTGAGTGAGGCGATCCGCGCCCGCGGCGGAGCGGCCGACCTCTTCACCCTGGTGGCCCTGGGCGAGTGGGAGCCTGCCGCCCGGCTGCTGCGCGAGAACCCTGGCGTGGTCGAGCGGGGCGGGGGGAGCTTCGGCGTGCTGCACCTGATGGCCAAGCGGGGGAATGCGGCGGCGGTGAGCTGGTTGCTCGAGCACGGCGTGAACCCCAACGCGCGCTGGAGCCACTGGGACGCCGAGGTGACCCCGCTTCACCTGGCGGTGCTCGGCGGGCACCCTGCCGTCGTGCGTGCGCTGCTCGCGGCCGGAGCCGACCCGGGCATCCGCGACAGTATGCACGACAGCGACGCGATGGGTTGGGCGGAGTTTTTCCGGCGAAACGAGATCGTTGAGATCCTCAAGACCCGCGCGTCGAAATCTTAGTGGGCTCCACCGCGGCTTCGGCTTCCGCGGGAGCCGATCGGGAAGACAGCAGCCGCGCGATCAGCACGTTGGCGGTCATGTACCCCGACGTGTTGAGCACGGTGAGCAGGACGTCGGCGATGGCATTCAACGGCGCGAGCAGCAGCACGTATTCCGGCGGGATGCCGGCGGCGACGTAAGCCGGCATGCTGTTCTGCCCCGAGATCAGCCGGGGAACCCCGGCAATCGAGGGGCTCAGCAGGGCGACCGTCACGAAGAAGACCACCATCTGCTGGGGGCTGATCGGCAGCCCCAGCAGATGGGTCAGAAAGAGCATTCGGAGCGGGGGAGACACCGCCTGCGACAGCTTGAGGGTGGCCGCCCCGGTCGGGATCACGACGGCCGAGATCCTCGACGGGACGCGGAGAGTTTCGTCCGATTCACGGAGCAGCACGGGCACTGTTGCCACGGACGAGCGGGTGGCAAACCCTGCAACCTGTGCCGGAAAGAGGGCTCGGGCGTACCGCCCGAGGGGGATGCGCCCCCCGAGGGACGCGACAGGGTAGAGCGCCGCAATATCCAGAACCAGCACGATCCCCCAGAGGACCAGGAAGGCCAGCAGGACTCCGCCGATCTCCAGGCCCGACTTCGAGGCGGTCCGAAAGGCGAGCGCGAAGAGGATGGGAGGGGCCAGCCGCAGGAGCCAGCCGACCAGGATGAACATCGTGTCCCGGACGGCCTGGAACGCGGTTTCCAGAGACTGCAGCAGCGGAGGGGCCAGCCGCCGGGCCGCCAGCGCGAACGCGAGCATGAAGAGCATGAGCGCCAGGATCGAGTCCGAGCTCGCGGCGGCAATCAGGTTCGAGGGGATCAGATCGGGCAGCCATGAGAAAACGCCCCCGCTCGCGGCCGCGCCGGTCGCCTGCGCCTGGGGTGTCAGCTCGACTCCGCTGAGCGACAGATTGGCGAATACCGGCAATCGCATCAGCCCGAAGCCCAGCGCGAAGGTGCAGATGGCCGTGAAGGCGAGCAGCCCGAAGAACACCGCCGGAATCAGCAGACCGAGCCTTGTCGCATCGCCTTTGGCGCCGCGCTGGGCGGCTATCGCGACGAAGAGCTGGGAGAGGACCAGCGGCAGCACCACCAGGCGCAGCGCGTTGGTCCACATCCGGATGGCGCCGTCGGCGACTCCAAGCCATGGGCCGAGCGCATCAGGTTGTAGCCGCAATGCCGCGGTCCCCACCAGGATCCCCAGCAGGAGGGCGAGCATGCACTGCGTGGTCAGGGAGAGTTTTGGCGTAACCCGTTTCCTTAAGGGGGGTAGGCCACCAGGCCCTCAGCCCAACTCAAGATTTGTGCCACCCGGCAGCGGCTGCCGCCAGGCGGATTAGCTCACTACCATCGGGCGGCGATACGGGTGAACCCGCAGGAGTGCGGCTCGCTGAGTGCGCGGTTCCCTGGAGTCACGGTACTGTCGACGCGGGCCGTGTCTGCCGCGGTCCGCGCGGAGCGGTAGAGGGCCAGACATTCTCTGCCCGCGGCACTGGTGTAGGTGCGGAGCAGGGGCCACGCCGCGATGGCGAGCAGCAGGACCGCGACGATGAGGACCCACTTCGGTGGAGCCTGGGAGCCGGACTCGGGCAGCTCGGTCACCGGAACCTCCTTGACGCCTATCCTGCGAATCGCGAGAGGTGGGTTAACACGCAACGCCACTCCCCATGTTGCTTGACGAACAGGTTGGACGACTGCTCCATCTCGCGGAACGGCCGCCCCTGGTACTTCCCGCCCGACACGCCTCGCGCGGTAATCACGGCAGCGTCGCCATACACGCGGACCTTCACATCCTCCGACGTCATCACATCGTGGGTCAGCAGCCCGGATCTCACCAGTTCCAGGAAACTTGCCTTGTCGCTGATGTTACCATCGGAGCCGGTAATGGTCCAATCCGCCGCCATGTAGCGCCCGATCGCGTCCGCGTCGTTCCCGACCATCGCCCGGTCCCAGGCATGTGCCAGGGCTATGAGCTCTCGTTCGACGGGGCCTTCCACCTAGGCCCGCTTCCGGCGTCGCGTTGCCCGCTTCTTCGCCCTCGCGGGCTTGGGATGGATCCGCTCGGGCAGCTTGGCGCTCCCGGTTTCGCGATTCCACTCCTCGTAGGTTTCCGGCGAGATGTCGCCGGAGACCAGCAGCGCGGCAAACTTCCGGCGCTGCGCCTTGCTCTTGAATGGCATAGTGATCGCCTCTACGGGCTAGGGCGACTTGGGCGCCGAATTGAAGCTCTTGGCGATGATCACCCAGCGGCCGTTGTCCTTGAGCAGCGTCATGTAGTCCACCAGGAACGCCGAGGGGTAGTCGAGCTCGATTCGCCCCACCGCCGCGGTTCCCGTGATCTCGATACTGGCAATGCGCCGCTTCCGCTGGGCTTCGTCGGCCGCGGGCTTGCCGGTGGCACGGGCGATGTACTCGCTGATCGGTGTGATCACCAGTTTGCCGTCGCGCACAAAGGTCATTCGCGCGTCGGGATGAAACGCCTGGCGGAACTCCTCCGGGTTACCGGTCGCGTGACCGTTGAGATAGTGCTGCAGCGCGGCGCGGACACCGGCCTCGTCCTCGGTGGGCGCCGACTGTGCGACAATCGGTCCGGTTGAGAGCGCGAGGGCGGTCAGGGCGACGATCAGGGCTCGATCCATAACTCTCTGCCGTGGTTGAGGGTCCGAAAACAAATCGTGACGTGGTCTCCAAGTAAAGCTCACCGCCGGACCAGCAGAGCACGGAGCTGGGCCGTTTGCACGTGGCAGGCGTCCCGGTCGACCTTGACTCCGTCGCGGCTCCAGTCGAGGTAGCCGGGAGCCGAGAGCTCCACCCGATACGTCCCCGCCCGTTCGTGCGCTCCGGACACAATGGAGTCGGTCCCGCGCAGAGTGTTCGCAAAGTCGCCCTCCCGCGCGACGCACATCACCTGTTCCTCTGCCCCCGGCTTCTTGGAGCAGCCGGCGAGCGCCCGACTCGCCAGTACCAGCGCAAGGGAAATCCGCCGCCAAGCCATGGTGCCTCCCGAGTAGGACCTCAAACCCCCGGCTCAGTGCTTGCCGGTGCCGTCGGGGTAACGATCCTGCACGAGGTTTAAGCGGATGCCGTGCTCCAGCAGGGCCTTGAGTCCTGCCAGTACCAGCGTGAACCCGCCGGTCGAATCGATGGCCTGCCGGGCCACCTCCTCGGCGTCTCCGGGAAAGCCCGAGTTCGTCACGCTCACATAGGTCGTGTTGTCCGGCCGGGCATCAAAGGTCCATTCCACAGTCGTGCTCGGGCCTTCGCTGCCGGACCATTCGATGAGGATGCGCCGGTTCGGCTCGATGGCCTTGACGTCCACCCGCAGTGAAATGCCGTACATCTCCCAGTCCCACTTGACCTGCTTGCCCGGCTCCAGTCTCCCGCTGCTCCGGGTAAACCAGAACTGCGTCGTGACGGCCGGATCGACAAACGCTTCGAATACTTCGACCACCGGTCGGCGTACCAGCATGTCGACCTTCGCGACCAGCGCGGTTTCGGTTTGCACGGTTCCCCTCCAACGCAATTGGGCGGATAATGGTCCGGCGGTAAGTCACCGCGGCGCAGACACTCTCCATATTGACGTCCGAGCAGGGAGGAATGCGACATCAGCCTGCGGGGCGCTTGGGGACTATTCGGCCCGAAGCGCCTCGATGGGGTCGGCGCGGGTGGCGCGCCAGGCCGGGCCGAGGCAGGCCACCGCCGCGACCGCGAGCAGCAGGGCCGCCATGCCGAGAAACACCTTCGGCTCGAGTGGAGAGATCTCGTACAGCGATGATTGCAGCACCCGGGTGAACGCCACCGACGCGGCAATGCCGGCCAGGAGCCCGGCCAGCGGAAACACCATTCCCTCGCTCAGGACCTGCCGGACGACGCGAACGGGGTTCGCCCCAAGGGCAATGCGAATCCCGAATTCGCGGGTCCGGGTCGCCACGGCGTAGGCCAGCACGGCGAAGATGCCGCTGGCGGCCAGCAGCAGGGCCGCGACGCCGAAGCCGCCGAACAGGATCGCGTCGAACCGGTGCCGGGCCCACGATCCGCTCACCAGCTCGCCAAGCGGCTGCACGTCCCGGATCGCGAGCTCCGGATCCACCGACGCGATCGCCCGGCGCACCTCCGGCACGGCGGACATCGGATCGCCCGCCGTGCGCAGGTACACCATGCGCGACGCGTAGGTGAACTGCTGGTAGGGCGTATAGAAGCTCGAGAAGTTCGGCTGCCGGTCGAGCGGCTGGTACACGACGTCCGCGACGATACCGACGATTTCCGCGCTTCGCTCCGGGCTGTCGAAGTTGCTGCCGCTGCTGAACCACACCCGCTTCCCGATCGGATCCTCGTTGGGCCAGAACCGGCGCGCCGCCGTTTCGCTGATCACGGTCACCCGGGGCGCCCCGGCAACATCCACCGCTGAAAAGACTCGGCCGCGCCGCAGGGGAATGCCGAGGGTACGGAAATGATCCGGCCCGATGTAGTGTCGCAATACCGGAGGGGCCGTTCCCGGCGCGGGCGTCGGCCGCCCCTCGATTTGAAGCGTGCTGCTGGCGGTGCCGCTGAGCGGGGCACCGCCGTCCACGGTCGCCGAGTGCACGCCTGGTATGCGCTCCACTGCGCCGAGCACCCGCGCCACGAACGCCGGCCCGGCCTCGGGCGGGACCCGGGCCTCGGACGGGATGATCCAGAAGGTGAGCACATTGGCCGCGTCGACGCCGATACTCGCTTGGCGCATCCGCCGGAAGCTGTCGATGAGAAGGCCGGCCGCGACGACCAGCAGCATCGCCAGAGCCGCCTCGATGCCGACGATGAGCCCGCGTGTGGTGGGACGGCGCAGCGAGAGCCCGCCGTCCGCAATGCCGCGTGACCCCGCCTTGATCCCGGAGGCCACGTCGATGCGCACGGTGCTCAGCGCCGGCGGGAGTGCTACCAACAGAGCCGTCGCGACCACCAGAGCAACGCCGCATGCCAGCTCGACCAGTGAGAACACCGGTGCGTCGAATGGTGCCAGGCTTCCATAGAAGTTGCGCGGCGCCCAGACATTGGCCGGCGGCGCGACAACGGCGCTGAGCCACCACGCCAAGGCAAGGCCAAACCCGCCGCCCGCGATGGCGAGGGCGACTCCCTCCCCCAGAATGTGCCGGAACAGCCGCCCCGCGCTGCAGCCGAGGGCGGCGCGCACGGCGGACTCGCGCCGCCGGGCCGCCGCGCGGCCCAGAAGCAGGTTCGTCACGTTGGCACAGGCGAGCAGGTGGAAGAGCGCCACCACACCCAGCAGCACGAACAGCTGTTTCCGGACGGTGAGCTCGACTCGTGCCTGGTTGAGCGGCACGGCGCTCGCCGAGACACGCTCATTGGGGAGCTCAGGGTCGCTGGGGAGCGCGCGATTGATGTCCGCGCCCAGCACCGCCAACTCGCTCCGCGCCGCGGTGAGCGACACCTCCCGCCGCAGCCGCCCCACGACACTGATGAAGTTCTGGTTGGTGGTCACGTAGCCGGCGTAGGTGAGCTGCGGCGCCATGGTGGCGGGAACCCACAGCTCGGCCTGGCCCGAGAGGCCGCGGAAGTCCACGGGGAGAATGCCGGCCACGGTCAGAGGCACGCCTTGAACACGAATGGTCCTGCCGACCAGCGCCGGGTCTCCCGCGAAGCGGCGCATCCAGAGGCCGTGGCCGATGACGGCTACCGGCGACGGCGCCCCCGGGTCGTTCTCGGCCTCGGCAAGGAGCCGGCCTCGCTGGGCCGCGGCGCGCAACAGTGGGAAATAGGAGGGCGAAACCATCTCACCCCGCAACAGCTCCGGATCGGCATCACCCAGCCCCGACAACGTGAGCGAGGCGGGGGAGTAGCTGGCGACCGCCTCGAAGCTCTTCTGCGACTCCCTGAGCAACTGGATTCGGGCGAACGACCAGCGCTCCCGGCGGTGGGGCTCGTTCGCGGGGTTGCGCTCGAGATAGAGCATCGTGAGGCGGGCCGCATCCGGGAACGGCGGCTGCCGGAACAGCGCCGCGTTGACGATCCCGACGGTGGTGGTGAGCGCTGCAATGCCGACCGCGATGGTGATTACGACGGCGATGGAAAGCCCGCGAGTGCGGGCCAGAGAGCGAAGTGTGGTGGAGAGCGGCATGGCGGTATCCCGGCGTCGGCTACCGTAGGACGCCGATCGGGCGAGCACGGTTTGAACCCGCCGCGCGAAGACCGCGGAGAGACACTATGGGCGTGGTGCCGCATTGCGAGGGTCGTCTTTTGCGTTGACATAGGTGATTGCAAACGGGCCCATGCCGTGCACTTGCACGACGGTCCTCCCCCGCGCCACGGCGAAGTGGTGCGCCTCTGCGTTGGCCGTGATGAACTGTCCCGACGTGAGTACCGTCGCGGTCCTGGTGCGGACGGAGTCTCCCATGCCCAGGATCAAGGCTCCGGACAGGACGGTGACGTGTTCGTCGGTCGGGTGGAAATGCGGCCGGATTGTGTAGCCCGCCGGCATTTCGAGGCGGACGGTGTAGACGCCCGTCTGGCTCGGATCACCCTGGACCACAGCAAAGCGAGCCCCCGCGGGGAAGAAAGGAGGAGCTGGCCCCCATTTGAGGGCAGGGGGAGGTGTTTGGGCCCAGGCGGTGGTCGTGACGACAAGGGCGAGTGACGCAAAAGAGCTGGTACGCATGGAAGACCTCCATAACACGGGAATGATGGGCGCGTCTTCAGCACGCGCGTCTGAAAACCCGGCAGGGACACGACATACCTGGTCATCGCCTCCATGGCAGTGATCAGCTGGTTCGCGCGCAGGCTGGGGTACGCTGGCTACACTAAGGAGCGGCACCGGCCGGCGCAAGAGGCGGGTTCACTGCGCTTCGGGGTGGTCACGCGACATTGCTCGGATCACTTGACTCGCCGGCCGCGCCGCCAAACAGGATCACGTGGCTGTAGATGGCAAGCCTCGGTGTCGTTGTTGTGCTTTGCTCCGCTCGGTACTGAAGCGGTTGCCGCCGAGCGTTAGACCGCATGCGTTGATGAGATCGTCAAACGGAAACCGTCCGGATCGCGCACTCGAAGTATCGTCACGCCCCAAGGCATGCGGGTCGGTTCGGTGTCGAGCGCGCTACCGTGCGCCTTGATGCGCGAGGCGACCTCATCTGCCTTCTGGGGCGTAGTGATCTGCAATGAGATGCCCTCGCCCTTGACTCGCTCCGTGCCTTTCGCGCCGTCGTCCTGGGTCAGCAGGATCCGTACGGCTCCTGCCCGCAACGACACCGCCGCCAGCTGGCCATCACGCTCGTGCCGCCGATCGATCACGAAACCGAGGGCGTCGCAGTACCATGTCGCGCTGCGGTCGAGATGACCGACCGTGAGTGACGCTTCGAGGCTCTCGGCTTGTAGAAGGTCCGCCATGGGTTGGCACCTTGGCTAATAGTATGATCGGCGCCGTCGTCCGGCACTCCTCGAGAGCTCGTTCGCTTGCGGTCTGACGGATCGCGCTTCTGCTGGGGGGCCTGCGACGGTCCCCGCCGTCCAGCCCATGCGATTCGAGGGCGCCTGGATGAGGCGAACACCGAAGGGAAGTTGAGGGATCTTCTGCTGCTCTGGGAGACGGCGATCCATCGTCAGGAAGGCCTCGAAGTCCGCCCCGGCCAGAGAGAGGAGCTCACCGTTTTGGATGCCCGACCAGCCACGACCGGCCACTGTCTCTACCTGGTGGCCGACGAGCAGTGCGGCAAGGTCATAGGGGACATTCTCGTCAAGCAGGACGCGCACTACCTACCACCGAATCCCGCGCCAGTTCGATTACTGCGAGTGCCTGTTCGCGCTTGACGGACGGGAATTGATGCAGGAATTCGTCCAGGGTTTCCCCGCCGGTCAGGCAGTCAAACAGGGTCCGGGCGGGAACAGGTGTGCCAACAAAGACGGGCGTGCCGCTCAGAATTCCCGGATCGGAATGGATTACTTGGTTGCGCATGATCATCGTTGACGTTCCTTGCGAATGCCTCCGGGAATATAGCATTTGGCGCCGCGGCGGCGGCAGGTGCTCGGGAAAGGGGCGCGGGGAGGCGGTGTAGCGCGAGGCGGGCGTCCGTCCGCCCAAGGGGCCCCGTTGTCGGTCCGATGTGCTGCACGCACCGCGAGGGAAAGCTACATCCGCTTGACAGGATCCCGCGTAATGGGGTTAGGCTGCTGACGGACTCGCATTGAGCTGCCAGACTCTGTAACCAAACCAGACCGCATAGATCACGTAGACAAGATATGGTACAAAGATCCAGCCGGCGACTGGATCCACGCGGAACAGGGTGATGGCGAGTCCGAGCGCAACCGAGCTGTAGGGGATGTTGATCAGGAAACTTCGCCTGAGGTCGCGCCGCCGGAAGAAGAACAGGTTCCAGCTGGCATTCAAAAGCAAAAGCAGCAGGATGAGCCCTAGGGACAGCACGCGTCCGGACGTCCAGCGATCGGTATGAAGTAGTCGATACAGGACGATGCCGCACACTGCGTAGTAGGCGAGACCGATGACCACCCAGACCAGGAAGGGAGGAGAAAACCGAGGCTGGCGCACTTCGTCAAGGCGCCGGCGCACACCCGACCCGGCGAATATGCCTTCTAGAGCGGCAGCACCGGCACAACAGCCGAGAGCTGTTACCACGGCAGGCGTCGAGGTCAGCTCATAAACCAATCGGGCTGAGAGTGTTGGAAGCGGCCTAACGCATGTTGAGAACGCCCTGCATTTGGAACTGGCAGGGGACGCCCCCGCCAGTTCCAAATGCTGGCTAGGCGGACCCCGCCTGCGGGCAGCGGCGCTCCCTACTCCGAACGCATGGCGATCGCCGGGTCGATCCGGGCCGCCCGCTTCGCCGGGATCCAGCAGGC
The DNA here is from genome assembly GCA_045403135.1 of Gemmatimonadales bacterium. Lineage (GTDB taxonomy): Bacteria > Gemmatimonadota > Gemmatimonadetes > Gemmatimonadales > GWC2-71-9 > JABFSM01. Next base: position 22,159 of record JAXIPC010000078.1, read on the forward strand.
CGCCACCCCGATCGCCGCCATCACCAGCGAGACCCCGATGAACGTGACCGGGTCGTGCGGCTGGATCCCGAAGAGCAGCCGCCGGATCACTCCCGCCGACGCAAAGGCGCCGGTGACCCCGAGCGCCAGGCCGATCGCCAGCAGCGTCCCGCCCTCGCGGAGAATCATCCGCTGCACCTTGACGGCATCGGCGCCCAGGCTCATCCGGATGCCGATCTCGTTGGTCCTGGCACTCACCGAGAACGCCAACACCCCGGCGATCCCCACGGCCGCGATGATCACGGCCAGGATGCCGAACGACGACAGGAGTACAGCGTTGAGCCGGCGCGGCGCCACCCGCCGGTCCTTATACTCCGAGACGGTCATGAAGTTCTCGATCGGCGCGGTCGG
>JAXIPC010000084.1:0-6472 GCA_045403135.1 Gemmatimonadales bacterium
TCGATCTGGATGGATCCCAGTCGCGAGCTGGTGATTGTGCTCCTCAGCAACCGGGTTCACCCGATCCGGAACAACCCACGGATCTTCCCGCTCCGGATCGCGGTGGCCAATGCCGTGGTAGAGCTCCTCGAGCCACGTTGACCCCGCGCGAGACCCCTCCTAACTTGTTGTAGGCACGATCCCGTCCCCCCGGTTCCCATTATCGGGACGGTCTCACGCAGAGGATGTAATGAGCACTGTTGACGAGCAAACCAACACGAGCGGTATCCAGGTCGCCCTGACGCCCCGGGCGATCGAAGAGGTGCTGAAATTTATGGAGGCCGAGCAGGTCCAGCCGGATGCGGGCGGCCTCCGGGTCAGTGTCTTGCCGGGTGGCTGTTCCGGCTTCAAATACAGCCTCAACATCGAAGAGCGGCCGCTCGAGGACGACCACGTCCTCCCGATGGACCGGATCCGCGTATTCGTCGACGGGTTCAGCCTGCAGTACCTGAACGGCGTCACGGTGGACTACGTGACCTCCATGCAGGGATCCGGGTTCACCTTCACCAACCCGAACGCGACCGGCGGGTGCGGGTGCGGCAGTTCGTTTAACGCCTAGGTTGCCGAGGCGCCTCGGCCAGGTATCCTTTGGGGCCTGCTGGAGTTTCTCCGGCAGGCCTTTTCGTTCGGACCCCGACCGAGGTCCCGGATGACCTCCATCGATCTCGCAGTCATCATCGTGTATTTCGCGCTCACCCTGGGTGTGGGCCTGTGGGTCACCCGGTCGCAGCGCACCGCGGGAGACTATTTCCTCGGGGCGCGCAACCTGCCGGCCTGGGCCGTTCTGCTTTCCGTTGTGGCGACGGAAACATCCGCGCTTACCGTGATCTCGATCCCCGGCGTCGGAGCCCGTGGGGATCTCACCTTTCTGCAGCTTCCGCTGGGCTACCTCATCGGCAGGATCTTCGTGGCGCGCTGGCTCCTTCCCGGCTATTTCAAGGGAGAGCAGGAAACCGCCTACGCCAGACTGGAGACTCGATTCGGCCCCGCCACTCGACGCTGGCTGTCGACCTGCTTCCTGATCACTCGTTTTTTGGGAGACGCGGTGCGAGTTTTTGCGGGAGCAATCCCCCTGGCATTGGTGACCGGCTGGAGCGTCCCGGGTTCAATCATCGCGATGGGCATCGTCACGCTGATCTACACCTATCTCGGCGGGCTCAAGGCGGTAGTGTGGGCCGATGTGATTCAGCTTTGCGTGTACGTGGCCGGCGGGATCGGCGCCCTGATCATCGCGATGAACCTGGCCGGCGGCCCGGGTGCGATGCTGTCCCTCGCGGGCAACGCCGGCAAGCTCAAGCTGTTCAATCCCGCCATCAATTTCACGACGACCTACACCCTGCTCGGCGGCTTGCTCGGCGGCGCTTTGCTCTCGGCGGCGTCGCACGGCACCGATCATCTGATCGTGCAGCGGTTGCTTGCCACCCGCTCCTTGAAGGACGCGCAGCGCGCCCTGATCGGCTCCGGGGTGGTGGTGATTCTGCAGTTCTTGCTGTTCCTGATGGTCGGGGTGGCGATCTGGTCTGCGGGGCTCGCTCCGGCCTCGCTTCCCGGAGATCAGATCTTCCCCCGCTTCATCGTGGACCACTTGCCCGCGGGACTCGCCGGGCTCGTCATCGCGGGCATTCTGGCCGCGGCAATGAGCACACACAGCTCGGCGATCAACGCCATGGCCTCGTCGCTGACTCACGATCTCTATGCCAACATCACCGGGCGGCGCGATCCGGCGCACCTCCTCAGGGTCGGCCGTCTCTTCTCGGCGATCTGGGGAATCGGCCTGGTGATCGGCGCACTCGGATTTCACGTCTATGCCAGCGGCACGGACACGCCGGTGGTAGTGCTTGCCCTGTCGATCGCGTCGGTGACGTATGGTGCCTTGCTGGGCACCTACATTCTTGCGGGACGGTGGCCGCGCGCCCGCGGGCGCGACGTCATCGCCGCAACCCTGGTCACCATCCCGCTCATGCTGGTCGTCGTCTTCGCGGGGCGGCTGGCGGCCATGCCCTCGATAGCCTGGCTGGCCCCGCTTGGGCGGCTGGCATGGCCCTGGTATGTGCCGCTGGGCACCGCCTTGACACTCTTGGCGGGAATGCTATCGAGTCTGTTGCCGGGGCCGGAGAGAAGGGCGGCGTGAGCGTCTTTATCGGGGTGGACGCCGGCGGCACCAAGACCGCGGTGCTGGTTGCGGACGGCGAGCGAATCATCGCTCGCGCCACGGGAGCCGGGGGGGCGGTCCGGGCCGGCCGGGCCCTCCAGGCCGCCAGCAGGATCACCGCCGCGGTGCGCCGAGCGCTCACCGACGCCGGCCTCCTGCACGGAGACGTGCTCGTCGTCGGTGCGGCGGGCGTGGGACGGGAGCCGGAGCGAGGCGAGCTGCGCGGGGCCCTTCGCGCCGAGCGCCTGGCGGACCGGATCGTGGTCACCGGCGACCTCGACATCGCCCTCGAGGCGGCGTTCGGCATGGAGCCCGGCATCGTCGTGGTGTCAGGCACCGGCAGCGTGGCGGTGGGGCGGTCGTCCGATGGCGTCATCCACCGTCGGGGCGGTTACGGATGGCAGATGGGAGACGAAGGCAGCGGCTATGCCATCGGAAGGACTGCCCTTATCGCGATCGGACGCGCCAGGGACGGACGAAGCCCCGCCACGACGTTGACAGAACTGGTGCTCTCGGCGGGTCCTGTAAGGAGCATGGATGAGTTGGTGCGCTGGAGCACCAGCGTCGAGCCCGGCGAGGTCGCGGGCCTCGCTCCGCTGGTGTTCCAGGCCGCCGAACGGGGGGATGAAATCGCCACCCAGATCATCGCCCGCGCCGCGCATGATCTGGCTGAGCTGGTGGCGTCGCTGGTCGTCAGCTATGCCACGAGCGGACCGATTCCCGTCGTGCTGGCCGGCGGAAACCTGGCGCCGGGCCGCGCCCTGCGCCCGCCGGTCGTCGAAGAGCTGAAGAAAATATCCCGGCTCACCGTGCAGGACCGCCCCCTCGAGCCGGCCGAGGGCGCGCTGGCGCTGGCGCGACGGGCTACTTAGCGGCCGCGTCCTTCCGGCCGAGCCGGCTGTGGCGAATGCCGTACAGGAAATAGATCACGAGTCCCGCCAGGAGCCACCCCCCGAACCGCTTCCAGGTGATTCCGGGGAGCTGGTACATCAGGTAGAGACAGGCCGCCACCGAGATGAGCGGTGTGAACGGCACGCCCGGCACCCTGAACGGCCGGACCCGATCGGGCTCCTGCTTCCGCAGGACGATCACCCCCAGCGACACCAGCACGAACGCGAAGAGCGTCCCGATATTCGTGAGATCCACCACCTCCGCGATATTCGCGAAGGCGGCGAAGGTCGCCACGAACAGGCCGGTCAGGATCGTTCCTACGTAGGGTGTTTTGTACCTGGGATGGACCTTCGAGAATACCGGCGGCAGGAGGCCGTCGCGCGCCATCGAGAAGAAGATTCGCGGCTGTCCCAGCTGAAACACCAGCAGCACGCTCCCCATCGCAATCACGGCGCCCAGCGCCACAATGAACCGCGAGGCGTTGATCAGGGCGGGCGGACCGTTGGCCTGTGCCAGCGCCGTGATCATCGGCTCCGGCGTGCCCAGGGTATTCCAGGGTGCGATCCCGGTCATGATCAGCGATAGAGCGATGTACAACACCGTGCAGATCACCAGGCTCGCGATGATCCCGAACGGCATGTCCTTGCCCGGGTTCTTGGCTTCCTCCGACGCCGTGGAGACGGCGTCGAATCCGATGTAACTGAAGAAGATGATCGCCGCCGCGGCGCTGACCCCCTTGAAGCCGTTGGGGGCGAATCCTCCCAGCGCCGGATTGGTCCAGTTGGACGGCCGCAGCAGGACGATTCCGACCGCGATGAAGAACAGGATGATGCCGATCTTGAGCAGCACCATCGCATTGTTGGTGTTGGCCGATTCCTTGATTCCGATCACCAGCACCACCGTGATGACCGCCACCGCCAGGAAGGCGGGTAGATTGGCGATGATCGGGATCCCGAAGATGTGGGGAGCGTTGGTGGCCGCCGAGGCAAAGAAGACATTGGCGGCGTCGGTGGCCCCCGCAGCCACGGCGGCTGCGGACATCGACGCGGTGCGCGGATCGGTGGCCAGCCAGGCGGGGATCTCGATCCCGAAGTGGCCGACCAGCTCGCGGAAATACCCCGCCCAGCCAATCGCGACCCCGATGTTCCCCACCGCGTATTCGATGATCAGGTCCCAGCCGATGATCCACGCGACGAATTCGCCCAGGGAGGCGTACGCATACGTGTAGGCCGATCCGGAGATCGGCACCATCGCGGCGAATTCGGCGTAGCAGAGCGCGGCGAAGCCGCACGCCACCGCGGTCAGAATGAACGAGAGCACGATCGCCGGCCCGGCGCCGGGGCGCGCCGCATCGCCCACGATGGCGGTGCCGGTGGTCGCGAAGATGCCCGCGCCGATCGTGGCCCCGACCCCAAGCGCGGTCAGATGCCACTTGGTGAGCGTGCGCTTGAGGCCGCCGCGCTCCGCGATGTCACTCTCGCACTCCGCGACGGATTTCCGGCGGAAGAGCTGGCTCATCGGGGCCGGACCTCTCGAGCGACTGGGTGTTAGAACGTGATGTTGATGGTCGTGTGCCCGGGAACCGACAATCCCGCCGGCGAGCGCGCGGGTCGGAAGAAGTAGGCGCAGAGCGTCGCCTCGAGCTTCTTGGCGTAGCCCCGGTCCGGAAGGTCTTCGGAGAAGAGCACCCGGTCCACTCGCCCATCGGCGAGCACGAAGAAAGTAACTTGGATAGTGAGGCCGCGCATCGTCTTGGGATAGTCGAACGGGATGAGGATGAGCCGGCGCGGCTCGGGGTCCCGCGCCGCGGTTCGAGTCGAATCGCGCGGGAGGCTCCCACCACCCCCCGTCCCGGGCCCGGTGCCCGCCCCGGTCCCCGGACCGGCGCCACCGCCGCTACCGCCGCCCGATCCCGTAGTCGATCCCGTGGTCGAGGTGGACGCCGGCGGCGTCGGGATGGTGTCGACCGGAGCGGCGGGAACCGGGGGCGGGATCTCCTGGGGGACAATGACCGGCGCCGGCACCGGCGGTGGCGGCGGCGGCACCGGGGGAGCGACCTGCGCCCGTTTCGCCTCGGGGAGAGCGATCATGGTCACCTGACGGCCGCCGCCGCCGCCGGCTCGATCGCCGGTGAGCCCATCGACCGGGGGCGGATCCCACCAGAGACCACCGCGCGTGGCCTCGACCAGCAAAAGGATGAGGACCACGTGGACGACCAGCGAAACCCACCCCCCTGACTTCTTGGAAGCCCGGGTGGGCAGGCGCGCGCTGGGCGGGGGAAGCGGAGGAAGCGGCACAGTCACGTTTCTAGTGTAACCACGACTCCCCCTGGAAACGACACGCGGGGGCCGGAAGGCCCCCGCGCGTACTACGGTGCTGCCGCCCGGATTGGTTCAGGGACCCGTTTTCGGGGTGAATGCGATCACCAGGACCCCTGCCCCTCGGGCCGTGTCCATGGCCTCGATCACCTCCTGGTAGAGCCGGTTGGGCGCCGGCTTCATGAACAGCAGCTTGGCCGGCCGCGGATCGAAGATGGCGTGGATCTGGGTGTCGAGCTGCTCCTTGGGGAACGGCTGCCCATTGATACTGTAGGAGCCGTCCGCCGCGATTTCGAGCACGATCTGGGTGGAAGGCCCCGACTGCGGATTGGTGACCGCCGGGGGGACCTGCACGTCGATGGCCATGCGGGTGAGCGGCTGCGAGATCATGAAAATGATCAGCAGCACCAGCATGATATCGATCATCGGGATCACGTTGGGCTCGGCGCTGATGCTGCCCGCCGGACCTCCTCCTCCTCCTGCCATGGTGCCGCTCCTTTACTTGGCCTTGGGCATGTCGAAGAGGCCCTTGCCGGTCGGCTTGACTTCGGTAATCGCCGCCATCACGGCGACCCCGGCCTTACGGGCGGTCTCCACCGCTTCCTGGATCTTGCCGTATTGCAGATCCTTGTCGGCCCGGAAATACAGAACCTTGTCCTCTGGGCGCGCGGCGAAAATGCCCTTGAGCTGGTCTTCGAGGGCGGCCACGGGCACCGAAACGCCGTTGACGAAATACCCTCCCGCGGCGTCGATCCCCAGCACCACTTCACCATCGCCCTCGGGGCGCTTTTCGAGATTCGTTCCCTGAGGCATCGTGGCCTTGAAGCCATTCGCGATCAGCGGTGTCACGATCATGAAGATGATCAGGAGCACCAGCATGATGTCAATCATCGGAATCACGTTGGGTTCCGACTTGATCGCGGTGGTGCCAGCCGAATTAACTGATGTGGCCACTTCCGCTCACCGCTTTCTGGGCCTGGAACTCCTTGGTGAAGATCGAGCGGCCGAACTCGCTGCCGACGCTCTTGATGAGGTAGTCGATCAGCTCTTTCGACGTGTAGGTCATCTCGAC
>JAXIPC010000119.1:0-24279 GCA_045403135.1 Gemmatimonadales bacterium
ATCCCGGCCTCGGAGCGGGAGTTCGTCCTGGGCGATCTCGAGGAGGCGTATGGGTATCGGTCCGCCGCCCGGAACGTCTGGGAACTGGTGAAGGCCGCCTGGGTCTGCCGCCGCCACAGGCCTCGCCACGTCTACTACTCACTGTTTACCTCCAGTCGGGGAGACCCCCTTGTGACCACCTTCCTCAACGATCTTCGGTATGGCCTTCGCCAGCTCCTCGTGCGGCCCGGATTCACCGCGCTGGCCGTCCTGACGCTCGCGCTCGGCATCGGCGCGTCCACCGCGATTTTCTCGGTGGTGAATCCCATCCTCTTCGAGTCGCTGCCCTACCCCGATCCCGAGCGAATCGTCAGGGTGACCGAACGAGACAAGGATGGCGCGCCCAACGGTACCGGTTACGCGACGTTCGTAGACTTGAAAGCAATGTCCACCTCGTTCGAGGCCCTGGCGGTAAACAGCCAGTGGCAGCCGACCCTGCAGGGCACCGGCGAGCCGGAACGACTCAACGGCCAGCGGGTGACCCGGGATTTCTTCTCGGTGTTCGGGGTGCCGCCCGCGCTGGGACGGGACTTCACGGCCGAGGAGAATGTCCGGGGTCGGCACCGGGTGACCATTCTCTCTCACGGACTCTGGCAGCGACGGTTCGGGAGCGACCCGTCCGTTGTAGGCAAGCCGGTCACTTTCGACGGCATCGAGTATCTGATCGTGGGAGTGATGCCGAAAAGCTTCGAAAGCCTGATCTCTCCGTCTGCGGAGCTCTGGGCCCCGTTGGGATATGAGGTTTCGCTTCCCTGGGCCTGCCGCACCTGCCACCACCTGGGGGAATACGGGCGCCTCAAGCCGGGAATCACCCCGGAAGCGGCCCGCCGCGAGCTCGACGTGATCTCCGGACGCCTGGTGGCCCAATACCCCACCGAGTACGCCGCGCCGGGGATGTTGGTGACACCGCTGCAGGAGGTGCTGACCCAGAACGTGAAGCCGGCCCTGCTCGCGGTGCTCGGCGCAGTGGGCTTCGTGCTGCTTATCGCGTGCGCGAACGTGTCGAGCCTCCTGCTCGGTCGCGCCATGCAGCGCGAAGGGGAGTTCGCCATCCGGGGAGCCCTCGGCGCCAAGCGGGGCCGAGTGGTCCGCCAGCTCCTGACCGAGAGCGTCATGCTCTCGATGGTAGGCGGCGCGGCGGGAATCGGGCTGGCATGGGCGGGTGTCCTGGGACTCAAAGTCATCGCCCCGCCCAACCTCCCACGGCTCCAAGCCATCGGCATCGATGCAGGCGTGCTCGGCTTCACCGCTGGTGTTTCGCTGCTCACCGGGATGCTGTTCGGGCTGGTGCCGGCATTCGCCACGGCGCGGCCCGATCTGTTTACGGCGCTCCGGCCCGGTGGACGGCACACCGGGCACCACTCCAAGCGGCTCGCGCGGGCAATTCTCGTGGGCGGGGAGGTAGCGCTCGCGGTGATGCTCCTGGTCGGCGCGGGACTCATGATGCGGAGCCTGGAAAAACTGCTCTCGGTGGACCCTGGCTTCGACCCCAGGAATTTGCTGACTCTGCAAGTGCAGACTACCGGCGCCCGCTACAATGACAACGAGATCACCTGGGCGTTCTGGGAGCGGACCCTGGAGGCGGTGAGCGCTGTGCCCGGCGTGGAGATGGCCGCCTGGACCAGCCAGCTTCCGTTGGGCGGCAACTTCGATCGCTATGGCGTGCAGATCCAGGGCAAGTTGCTGTCCAATCCCGAGGACGCACCCTCGGCGGACCGTTTCTCGGTGACGCCCGACTACGTGCAAATGATGCGGATTCCGCTGAAGCGCGGGAGAGGCTTTACCGCGCAGGACGTCGGCAAGAATCCCGCCGTCGTCCTGATCAATGAAACCTTCGCCCATGTGGGCTGGGGCGGCGAGGACCCGATCGGACAGAAGGTGCAATTCGGGGGGCAGGACCAGCCCTGGCGCACCGTGGTCGGCATCGTGGGCAACGTGCATCACACCGGGCTCGACGAGCAACGCGCGCCGCAGCTCTACATCCCGGAATCCCAGGGACAGTTTGCCGACGCGACGATGGACCTCGCGGTCCGCACCCGGGGAGAGCCGGCGGCGCTGGCCTCGGCGGTGCGCGCGGCCATTCGCTCGGTGGACCCGACCCAGCCGATCCTCAACATCGCCACGATGGACCAGGTGGTTTCCGCCACCGCGCAGCAACGGCGCTTCACCTTCGTGCTGTTTCAAGTCTTTGCGGTAGTGGCGCTGCTGCTCGCGGCGGCGGGGATCTACGGCGTGCTGGCCGGCAGCGTGACCGAGCGCACCAGGGAGATCGGCATTCGTTCAGCGCTCGGCGCCCCTCGAGCCGGGCTGCTGAGCATGGTGATGCGCCAGGGACTGGCGCTCACGCTGGCCGGCATGGCCGCGGGCACCATCGGCGCGCTCGCGCTCACCCATTTCCTCGAGAAAATGCTGTTCGGCGTCGGGGCGCGGGATCCGCTCACCTTTGCTGCGGTGGTGGCGGTGCTGCTCACGGTGGCATTCGGCTCCTGCCTGCATCCGGCGCTCCGGGCCACCCGGGTGAGCCCGCTCGAGGCGCTCAAGGCAGAGTAGCGTTCAGGTACCTGTCCCACCAGAGCAGCTCCTGGTGGTAGCGATGCACCGTGTTCCAGGGCGTCCACCCACCGTGATACATCTCCGGGTACCGGACGAAGCGCGCCGGCACCCGGCGCTTCTTGAGCGCGGTGTACATCTGCTCCGCTTGCTCGATCGGCACCCGGAGGTCGGCTTCACCGTGAATCAGGAGCGTCGGCGTCACCACCTTGGCGGCGTGCGCGATGGGCGAAAGCTGCCAGAGCAGTTCGGCGCTCCGCTCTTCCCAGGGCGTGCCGAAGAATTCGCTCTCTTTGGTACGCGGAATGTCCGCGGTGCCGTAGTCACTGATCCAGTTGGAAATGCCGGCACCGGCCACCGCCGCCGCAAAGCGGGGCGTCTGGGTGATGATCCAGTCGGTGAGGTATCCACCATAGGAGTACCCGGTGACACCCAGACGCTTGGGATCGATCCGGAAACTCGCGAGCGCGTGATCGACCCCCGCCATGACGTCCTGGTAGTCGACCACGCCCCACCCACCCCAGGTGGCCCAGAGGAACTTCTCGCCATACCCGGTCGATCCCCGCGGGTTGGTGTGGAGCACCGCGTAGCCCCGAGCCGCCCAAGCCTGGAACTGGGTCGAAAAATCGTTCCCGTACGCGCCATGGGGCCCACCGTGAATCGCCAGGATCATCGGCACGGTCGGTCCCGCCGGATTGTAGCCTCGGGGGAGCAGCATCCACCCTTCGATCGGGGTGCCGTCGGCGCTCTTGTAGGAGAGTCGGCGCGCGGCCACGGGATTCACCTCTGCCACCAGGGCGTCGTTGAATGAGGTAAGCCGTTTCTCTTCCGTCCCGTCGATGCGGGCGGTGAACAGCTCGGCCGGCCGGTCCGACGTGGCGCCGATGTAGACCAGGCGGCCGAAGGCGGCATCGCTGTCGAACTCACCGAGCTGCCGCTCCCCCGTGGTCACTTGCTCGACCGTCCCGCCGCGGACCGGCACCCTGAAGCGGTGCGCACTGCCCCCGGTGCCGGCCGAGAAGTACACCCACCTCCCATCGGGACTGGCCATCGGGGCGCCGGGCAGGAGATCCCAAGCCGGGGTCAGGTTTGCCATCACGCCGCCGTCCGCCGGCATACGGTAGAGATCCTCCGCGCCGCCGTGGGGCTGCTTGCGCACCACTACGTCGTTGAGACCCTGCTGCCGCGCAAAGACCAGGGACGCTCCGTCCGTGGTCCAAGCGGGACTCCCATGGTCGAAGCCGTCGTCGGTCAGCCGCTTGGACGGTCCGTCGAGCGCAATCGTCCAGAGATCCGCTCGCCCGTAGTTGTACTCGTCCCGCTGGTGGGTGTCGGCGATGAAGGCGAGGCGTTTGCCGTCGGGGCTCCACGCCGGCGATTGCACATTCACGCCGAGCCGGGTGAGCTGCCGGGGAATGCCTCCTTCGCTCGAAACGATGTAGAGCTCGCGGGGCGGTGTGGCCGACGAATCCCGTGGGTCGTTGAGATAACCGCGCCCGTCGAACCGGTAGTTCATCCAGTCCACCACCCGCCCCGTGAACCGCCGCTCGAGCTGGCGCTCGATTTCGCTCCTGGACGCCTCCGCCACCGCCGGAGGCGGTGTCGGCAGGGTGAATGCAATCCACTTCCCGTCCGGACTCCAGATCGGCATCTCACTGACACCCGGGACCTGGAAAGCTTCACCCCGGGCCTCCCGCATGTCGAGAAACCAGATCGGGCTGGCGCCCTGGGTGTCGCCCGTCACCCGCCGCACCGAGCGGAACGCGAGCAGCCGCCCGTCGGGACTCCACCGCGGGGCCGATGCCTGCGCCATGGGGCTGGTGAGCCGTGAGGGGGGCGCCGACCCGTCGGTCTGCGTGATCCAGAGCTCGCTGTGGCGGCGGTTCTCCGCCTCGACGATGTGGGTGCGCACGAAGACCACGCGGCGACCGTCGGGCGAGAGGGCCGGTGCGCTCACACTGATCAGCCGGTAGTAGTCCTGCAGCTCGAGGCGCCTGGGGGAGGGTGCGGCGGGCGACTGCGCTTCGCCCCGAAGCACCGGGACACACGCAAGCGCCAACCCGAGGAGCCGGGAAGAACGGGAGCGCATCGTCACACCTCCTACATGAGGCCCAGCATCCTGCGGAAGTCGTTCGAGAACGCGAGAACCATCAGCAGCGCCAGAAGCACCAGGCCCACCATCGTGAGCCGTTCGCGCAGCTTCATCGACAGCGGGCGCCGGAGGATCGACTCTCCCAGGAGGAAGAGGAACTGACCGCCGTCCAGCACCGGGATCGGCAGCAGGTTGAGCACTGCGAGATTCACCGAGATGATGGCCATGAAGCCGAGGAACCGGCTCAGACCGAGCCGCACGGCGTCACCCGCGGCGATGCCGATCGCGATCGGACCGCCCACCTCGCGGGTGGACACCCGGCCACTGAACATTCCGCGCACCACCCGCACGACCGTCGTCGAAGCGCTCAGGGTCTCGCTGGCCCCCTGCGCGAGGGCCTTGCCCAGGGACAACGGCTCATGGCGCTCCGGCACCTGGTTCCAGAGGTTGAGCCTGCCGACTTTCCTTTCCCCGGCGCTATCCTTCACCGGCACCGCCAGGGTGTGGGCAATCAGGTCGGTCCGTCCGTCGGTCCGCCCCACCGTGATCGGAATGTCTTCGTCGGGGTGCGCCTCGATGAACCTCACCGCCTCGCTCCATTGCAGTATCGGCCGGCCCCCCAGGGCTACCACCGTGTCGCCGGCCCTGACGCCGGCCTTATCTGCCGGGCCGTCCTTGACCACCTCGCGGACGACCGGCGGATATAGGGGCTCCAGCGCCCCGAACGCTCGCACCCGGGCTTCCAGCGCGTCGCGGTGAATCCGCAGGGTGACCGGCGACTTTCCCTCGACCTCCAGGGCGAAGGAATCCGCGGCGGTCGAGACCATCGCCTCCTGCACCTCGTTCCATGACGTCATCGGCTTCCCCGCTACCCGGACGATCTGGTCTCCCGGGACCAGCCGCGCCAGCTCCTCGGCGCCCGGGGGCAGGGCCGCGGTGGAGACACTCCCCACCGTCGTGACGGTGAGCACGTTGAGGCCGTTCCTGAAATACAGCCCCGAGAACACCAGCCACGCGAAGAGCACGTTCATCGTGACGCCGGCCAGGATCACGATCATCCGCTGCCAGACCGGCTTGGCCTCGAAGACCCGGTCGGCCGGCACGTTGGCGCTGGCGGCTCCGCCCTCGAGCGCGGACGAGGCCGAGTCCTCCTCGCGGCTGGCCATCTTCACGTAGCCGCCGAGCGGCAGCCAGCAAATGGCGTACTCGGTTTCGCCCCGTTGCACCCGAAGCCACGGAACCGGAGTCCCGATGCCGAGCGCAAATCGGTGAACCCAGATTCCGAAGGACTTGGCCGCGATGAAATGTCCCAGCTCATGCACGAACACCAGCACGCCGAGGACGACGATGAGGGACAGAATGTTTATCAGGATGGTCATGCCAGTAGTCTTTCCGCCTCCACGCGTGCCTCGCGATCTGCCTCATGTACCGCTGCGAGCGAGGACGCCGGAGCCGCCCGGTGCCGGGCGAGGGTGTCCTCGATCACACCGGCGATCCGCCCGAAGGATATCCTCCCGGCCAGGAACGCTTCCACTGCGACCTCGTTGGCGGCATTGAAGGCCGCCGGCGCCGTGCCACCCGCGCGGCCCGCCCCGACGCCGGCGTAATAGGCACGGAACCCATCGCGGCGCACCGGCTCGAAGGTGAGGGCACCGATCTCGACGGGATCGAAGGCGCGCACTCCCTGGTCGGCGACCCGCGCCGGATGGGTCAGCGCGTAGAGGATGGGCAGCTCCATCGAGGGAAACCCAAGCTGCGCCAGGACGCTGCCGTCGGCGAATTCCACGAACGCATGCACGATGCTCTGCGGGTGCACCACGACCTCCACCTGGTCGTAGGGCAGACCGAAAAGATGATGGGCCTCGATGACCTCCATCGCCTTGTTGGCGAGGGTGGCGCTGTCGACCGTGATCTTGTTGCCCATGCGCCAGGTGGGGTGGTTGAGCGCCTGGGCCACCGTGGCGGCGGCCACGCGCTCGACGCTCCAGTCCCGAAACGGGCCGCCGCTCGCCGTCAGGATCAGCCGCTTGAGCGAGCTCTCCCGGCCCGCGACGCATTGCAGCACGCCGCTGTGCTCCGAGTCCACCGGGACCAGCTCTCCCTTACCCTCCCGGGCAGCCGCGGTCACCAGGTCACCGGCCGCAACCAGCGACTCCTTGTTCGCCAGGGCGACCCGCTTCCCGGCCCTGAGGGCCGCGAGGGTGGCCTCGAGTCCCGCGAATCCCACCACGGCGTTTACCACGATCTCGACGTCGGGTCGACTCGCCGCCTCGACGAGGCATTGCGGGCCGCACTCGCGCACCGATCCGGAAAAGGCCGGACGCCACTCGGCAACCTGCTCGGCGAGGAGCGCCTGATTCGACCCCGCGGTCAGCGCGACCAGCCGGAACCGGTCGCGGTGCCGCCGGAGCACGTTGAGCGTGCTGGTGCCGATCGACCCCGTGGAGCCGAGCACGGCGACTCCGCGCATGGTTAGAGGACTCCGAAGGCCCGAAACAGCAGTGCGGCGACGGGGAGGACGAAGTAGAGGGAGTCGAGGCGGTCCAGCACACCCCCGTGACCCGGAATCAGGCCGCTCGAGTCCTTCACGTCGGCCTCGCGCTTGAGCAGCGATTCGGCCAGATCGCCGACCTGTGCGGTGGCGGCGAGGATGAGACCCATGGCGGCCGCGACCGCCAGGGGGAAGCCCTTCTCCATCGGCTCGAGTGCCAGCGGCACGAACGCCACCGCCGCGAGCGTCCCGCCGAGCAGGCCCGCGATGCCGCCCGCGCGAGTTTTCCCAGGACTGATGGTGGGCGCCAGTTTGGCCCCCCCGATGAGCTTGCCGCCCCACATGGCGAAGCTGTCGCAAATCCAGGTGACGGCCAGCGGAAAAAACACCAGCCACGTGGCCGGCCAGGACTGCCCGGGTCCGGCGGCATACCGGATGACCAGGAGGGCCGAAGGGAGCGCGCCGCAGTAGATCGGCGCGAAGAGCGTCACCGCCGCCACCGAAAGCGGCCGGTCCGCCGGCCCTCGCTTCGAGAGGACGCCGGCCAGCACCAGGATCGGTGTGATCGCCGCCGCGAGGGGCCACTGCGCCAGCAGCCATGCCGGGACGGCGCCCAGCAGCACGAGCGCCCCGCTCAGACTGCCCGAGTCTGTCCCGAAGGCTGTCGCCGGCTCGGACGCGAGCAGCCAGGTCACGAACGGCGCCAGTGCCGCGAGCGTCAGCCCCAACCCGCGCAAAGGACGAACTCCATTCCGCTCGGCCAGGTCGAACAGCTCGCGCGTCCCCAGCACCGCGGCAAGCATCACCAACAGCGCCAGCGTGAGCCCACCGTACCAGACGATACCGAGCGCGAGCGGGATCGCGATCGCCGCCACCGCGACGCGGGTGACGTTGTTGGTCACGGGGACGCGGGCACCCGTCCGAACCGGCGATCCCGGCGCTGGAAGTCGAGGATAGCTTCGAAGAGCTGGCGGCGGGTGAAATCAGGCCAGAGTACCGGCGTGACGTGGAACTCGGCGTAGGCAACCTGCCAGAGCAGGAAATTCGAGAGCCGATGTTCGCCCGAGGTACGGATCAGGAGATCGGGGTCAGGCCACTCCGCGGTGTAGAGCCGCGCGGCCAGCGCCGCTTCGCTCACATCCGCCGGCGCCAGGCGGCCCGCCTGCACGTCTTCGGCGAGCAACCGCGCCGCGCGGGTAATCTCGGCGCGGGAGCCGTAGGACAGGCAGATGTTGAGGGCGAGCGCGGTGCCGGCGGCGGTCTGCGAGACGATCGTGTCGACCGCGGCGCGCGCGGCCCGCGTCAGCCGGTCCAGGTCGCCGAGCATGCGGACCGCCACACCGCGCTCGCGCAGCTCGGCGCCCTCCTTCGAGACGTATTCCTGGAGGAGGGTCATGAGCGCCTCGATTTCCTCGGGCGGGCGCTGCCAGTTTTCCTGGCTGAAGGCGAACAAGGTGAGGACTTCGACCCCGGCCTGGCGACAACCTTCGACGCATTCCCGCACGCCCGTCATGCCCGCCTGGTGCCCCGCCGAGCGGGGCAGATTGCGCTTCTGCGCCCAGCGTCCGTTTCCATCCATGATCACGGCCACGTGCTGCGGCACATCGCCGCTGAGCTGAATCCGGCCGAGCAATTCTTCCGGGGAAGGCGTCACACCTCCATGATCTCCGCTTCTTTGGTGTGGATCAACACATCGATCTGCTTGATATGCTCGTCGTGGGCCTTCTGGACATCTTTTTCCGCCCGGGTCTTCTCGTCTTCCGAGACGTGCTCGACCTTCTTGATTCGCTGCAGGGCATCGGTGCGCGCGTGCCGCACCGCGACCCGTCCCTCTTCGGCGAGCTTGTGGACCACCTTCACCAGGTCCTTCCGGCGCTCCTCGGAGAGGGGCGGCAGCGGAATCCGGATCAGGTTGCCCTGGGTGGCGGGGTTCAAGCCGAGGTCCGAGCTCTGGATGGCCTTTTCGATGGCCTGGGTCAGGCCCTTGTCGAACGGCTGAATGGTGAAGAGCCGCGGCTCCGGGGCGGACACCAGCCCCACCTGGTTGAGGGGGACGTGACTGCCGTACGCCTCCACCCGGATGGTGTCGAGCAGCGAAGTCGTGGCCTTGTTTCCCCGGAGCCCGGAAAACTCCCTCTTGGTGTTCTCCACGGCCTTGTGCATGTGCTCGCGGGCCGCCTTGACGGCGTCGGGAATGCTCACGGTTGCGCTCATCGGACGATCGTCCCCACCCGGTCCCCATTGAGCACACGCCCGATGGCCCCAGGCTGATTGATGTTGAAGACCACGATCGGCAGGTTGTTCTCCTTGCACAGCCCGAACGCGTTGGCGTCCATCACCGCATAGCCCTTCACCAGCGCCTCCTGGAAGGTGAGCTCAGGGATGAATTTCGCGTCTGTGTCCTTTTTGGGATCGCCGGTATAGATGCCGTCCACCGACGTGGCCTTGAGAATCACTTCGGCCTCCATTTCCAGTGCCCGGAGCACGGCCGCGGTGTCGGTGGAAAAGAAGGGGTTACCGGTGCCACCGGCAAAGATCACCAGCCGGCCCTTTTCCAGGTGGCGCACAGCGCGCCGCCGGATGTAGGGCTCGGCCAGCGATTCCATACGAATGGCCGTGAGCACGCGAGTCTGCACTCCAATGCGCTCAAGCACGTCCTGCAGCGCCAGGGCGTTGATGACCGTGCCCAGCATGCCCATGTAGTCGGCGGACACCCGGTCCATTCCCTCCGCGCTGGCGGTGGTGCCGCGGACGATGTTCCCGCCTCCAACCACCAGCCCGAGGTGAATACCCTGGGCGTGGACCAGCTTGATTTCCTGCGCCAGATCCTCCACGACCCCATAGTCGAGCCCCACGCCGCGGGTCCCGGCGAGCGCCTCGCCGGAGATTTTGAGGAGTGCGCGGCGGTAGGCCAGCGCCATCAGGCCTCGCCCACCTTGAACCGGGCGAAGCGTTTCACGGTCACCGGGCCGCCCAGCGACTTGGCGGCGTCCTTGACCAGGTCTCCCATGGTCTTGGCCTCGTCCTTGACGAACGGCTGGCCGAGCAGCGTGCTCGTCGCGACGAACTTGCGCAGCTTGCCCTCGACGATCTTGGCGCGGATGTTTTCCGGCTTTCCCTCCGCCACCACCTGCTCCTCGGCAATCCGCCGTTCCCGCGCGAGCGAATCCGCCGGAATGTCCGCCTCGCCCACACCCACCGGATCGGTCGAGGCAATGTGCAACGCGATGTCTCGTGCCAGTGCCCCGAGCCCATCGCCGGCGGGGCCCTCGACATCCACCAGCACGCCCACCTGGCCGTTGAAATGCAGATAGCTCTGCACGGTGCCGCCTGGCTGCTGGAAGCGCGCCACCCGCTTGAGCGACATCGCCTCGCCGGTGGTGCCGGACATCTCCTTCACGACCTCCGCCACCGTCTTGTCGCGGAACGGGGCCGCATCGAGCACCGTCCCCGCGTTGACGCCGAACGGGGCGTGCCGCTCGGCCACCACGGCGAGCTCCCGGGCCAGATGGATGAACTGCTCGGTCCGGGCTACGAAATCGGTCTCGCAGTTGAGTTCGATCATCGCGATGTCGACGCCCGCGACATGGGAGGCGAGGACGACGAGCCCCTGCGACGCGCTACGGCCGCCGCGGGTCTCGGCCTTGGCAATCCCCTTTTTCCGGAGGATCTCCACCGCCTGGTCCATGTCGCCCTGCGCCTCGTCCAGCGCGGCCTTGCAATCCATCATGCCGGCGCCGGTCCGGACTCGAAGCTCGCTGATGTCCTTGGCTGAAATTGCTTTCGTCGGCATTCCGTTGGTTCCTTTTGGGTGGCTACTGGCTATTGGCTATCGGCTATTGGAGCCATAGCCCATAGCCAATAGCCCATAGCCAACAACGTTGTATAGTAAACCGCCGCGCACGGCCTCGGAGGCCATGGCGCGGCGGTGGCGTCGGAATCGGGAGCCGGCCCGGTCTACGCGCCCGCCTCGCCCGCCGCCGCAGGGGCCGGCTCGCTCCCCGCCTCGCCCTCATGCTTCATCCGAGCGGCGATGGCTTCGGGCTTGGGCCGCCGCTTGCGCTGGCCGGTCCGGCGGCGACGACGCTCGGCCTCGGGGTCTCCCTCGGTGCCGCCGTCGGTGCTGTAGGTCTCCGCGTCGTCGTGCTCGGCCGCTTCCCGCACCGGCATCTGCTGGCGAGCCTCGTTGATCACGTCGCAGAGCGCCCTGGTGATCAGCCCCACGGAGCGAATCGCGTCATCGTTGCCGGGAATCGGCACGGTGATGACGTCGGGGTCCGCGTTGGTATCCACGATGGCCACCACCGGGATGCCGAGCTTGTTGGCTTCCTGGATGGCGATCTTCTCTTTCTTGGCGTCGACGATGAACAGGGCGCCGGGCAGCCGGCTCATGTGCTTCAGGCCCTCGAGGTTCCGCGACAGCTTGACCCGCTCGCGCTCGAACAGCAGCTTTTCCTTCTTGGTGTAGTTGTCGAAATCTCCCTCGGTGCTGCCCTGCTCCAGCTCCCGGAGCCGCCGGATCTGCTTCTTGATGGTGGCAAAGTTGGTCAGCGTGCCGCCCAGCCATCGCTCGGTGACGTACATGCAGCTGGCAGCCTGAGCGTCCGACTGCACCAGGGCCTTCAGCTGCTTCTTGGTGCAGACGAAGAGCACGTTCTCGCCCTTGAGGATCACGTTCTTCAGGAGCTCCTGCGCCTTGTGGATTTGTCCCAGCGTCTTCTGGAGATCGATGATGTAGATCCCGGAACGCTCGGCGAAGATGAACCGGCGCATTTTGGGGTTCCAGCGCCGGGTCTGGTGCCCGAAGTGTACGCCTGCCTCGAGGAGGTCCTGCACCTGGGGTTGAGCCATTCGACTGCGTGTGTCCTTCCGATTGTGGGTTGTGGCGTCCATCGCGTTCGTCCGACCGTCCGACCCTGTTGAGGGCACCCAGACAGGCGTCCCGCGATGTGTTTGGTCGGGAGGCCTTCCCGTCTGCTATCTCTTGCTGAACTGGAACCGCTTCCGCGCGCCCGGCCGGCCCGGCTTTTTCCGCTCGACCGCGCGGGGATCCCGGGTGAGCAGACCGCCGGTCCTGAGCTTGGTCCGGTGCAGCGAATCCGCGAGCACCAGCGACCGGGCGATAGCCATCCGCATGGCCCCGGCCTGGCCGGTTTGCCCACCGCCGTCCACGTGTGCCTTCACGTCGAACGCGCCCAGCGTGTCCGTGACGGTGAAGGGCTGCTGGATGTGCTGGACCAGCGAGGGACGGGGGAAGTAATCACCCAGGGTTCGACCGTTGATTTCCCACTTGCCGGTGCCGGGGGTCAGGTAGACCCGGGCCACGCTGGTTTTGCGGCGGCCGACGGCGTGCCAGCGAAACTGATCCTCACTCATGCGTTCACCTTGACGACGTAGGGCTGGGGCTGCTGGGCCTGATGCGGGTGTTCGGCCCCAGGATACACCTTGAGCTTGAGCCGGAGCCGCTGCTTCGAGAGCGAATTCTTGGGCAGCATCCCGAAGACCGCCTTCTCGATGACCTGCTCCGGATCTTTCTCCAGGAGGGCCTTCACCGGAGTGAAGCTTTCGTGGCCCATGTAGCCCGAGTGCGAGAAGTACCGCTTCTGCTCCATCTTCTTGCCGGTGAGCCGGATCTTCGACGCGTTCACGACAACGACGAAGTCACCCCCGTCCATGTGCGGGGTGAACGTCGGCTTGTGCTTGCCGCGGATGAGTTGGGCGACGGCAGTGGCGAGGCGGCCCAGGGGAACTCCCGTGGCATCCACGACGTGCCAATCGTGCCGGATGTCGGCCGGCGTAGCAGTATACGTCTTCATCGGCTTTCGTTCTGTCGGGCGTTTGCGTTTCTTATAGAGCTTCGCAAGATAACCCAGCACAACAGGTTAGGTCAAGGCCGGAAGGTCACCAGCACGGCGCCCTTTTCGACGGTCGCCCCGGCCGAGACGGTAACTCGGTCTACCACCCCGGCGGCGGCGGCTTTGAGCTCGTTTTCCATCTTCATGGCCTCGAGGACCACCAGGCTGGTGCCCGCCACCACCAGCTGTCCCGTCTCGACTTCTACCCGGACTACAAGACCCGGCATCGGAGCCCGGAGCGGCCGGGGACCCGCGGCGCGAACAGCCCCCCCGGCAAGGCTCCGGATGTGGGCCGTCCGCTCGTCCAGGACCTCCACCTCGTGCCGCTCCCCATTGTCCTGAACGAGCCAGGTGCCGCTGCCGGTGTGCAGCATCGGCAGGGAGCAGGGGCCTCCGTCCAGTATCAGGATTTGCAGCGGGGTTCCCGGCACTGCGCGAAGCTCGGCGCGATGAGGCTTTCCGTCGACCATCACCCGGCCCGGCTCCGCGGTCAGATCCACCTCGATCGTCCGGCCGCCCAGCGTTACGAGGTACTTCATTTCCGGGTGGCCTCGACCACCGTCTCGACGTGCGCGGTCTGGGGGAACAGGTCGAAGGCTTTCACACGGATCACCCGATACGCCGGCTCGAGTCGGCCGAGATCGCGCGCGAGGGTGGCGGGGTCGCAGCTGATGTATACCAGGCGGTCGGTCGGACGGGCGGCCAGGCGGTCTGCGACGACCTCTCCGAGGCCGGTGCGCGGCGGGTTGACGATGACGGCGTCAGCCGACCTGAGCCGCTCGAGAACGTCCTCCACCCTGGAAGCGTGGCGCTTCACCCCTTCCGATGGGCCCAGCCGTTCCGCCAAGGCCACGGCGCGCCGGTCCACTTCGACGCTTTCGACGGTCGCGCCCCGCGCGACCAGGGCCTGGGTGGTCTCGCCGATTCCGGCGTACAGATCCCAGAGGTGCTTCCCGGAGACATCCCCGAGCGCGGCGACGGCGTGGGCCCGCACCCGGTCCCCCATCTCCGGATGCACCTGCTCGAAAACCATCGCGGGATATGCCGCGCCGGCGCCGTAGAGCGCGCGGGCGGCGCCGCCTTCCGGATGCCACCAGAGCACCGTGTGGACGCCGGCCCGGTCCAGGGCACGCCCAAGTTCAGGCGCGCCGGTCCACGCCGTCGTGCCGACAGCATGGATGATCGCGTGCCGACCACCCTCGCGATCCACCCGGAGGACCACCCGGCCGAGGTTGTGAGGGAGCAGGCTCCGGTGGGAACGGAGGGCGGTCCACAGCCGGCTGATCTCAGGACGCGCGAGGTGGCAATGCACCAGGTCGAACACCTGATCGGGCCTTCCCAGGCGGTGGTACCCTATTCTCCGGCCCTTGGCGGCCAGCGAGATCTTGGCGCGATACTCCCACTCCCGATCGCTTGGCTCGAGCGGCGGGAGCGGGAGGTTCAGGCCGCCGATCCTCCGCAGCGCATCGCCCACGATCCGGCTGCGCGCCTCGCGCTGGGCCTCGGATGTCATGTGCTGGAGCTGGCACCCGCCGCAGTCGTCTCCCTCGTAATGGGGACACGCCGGAACTACCCGGGCGGGGGAGGACTGCAACAGCCGGCCCACTCGTGCCCGCGCGAAGCGCTTCGAGAGCTTGACCGTGGCGAGCTCGACGAGATCGTCGGGCGCGCTCCTCGGCACGAACACGGTACGACCATCGGGGAGCGCGCCGACACCGTCGCCGCCCGCGGCTATCGCGCGGATCCGGACCGCCTCGGTCATCGAAGCGCCTCGACGCGCGCCTGGGCAGCCCAGGCACTCCGCTCCTCGCCCTGCCACGCCACCGAGGGCTTCCGGATGCGACGGTGCTCCGCTTCGGCGAGAGCGGCGGCGACCGCGATCCGCAAGTCACGCGCTTCATCGGGGGGAGGCCGCAGCAGATCGTCGCGCCGTTCCAAGAATTGGATATCGATCGCGCCGCTTTGGAACTCCCGGTCGGCCAGGAGCCGAAGGTGGAACGCCTGGTTGGTCGCCACCCCCACCACGACGAGCTCCCGCAGGGCCCGTTGCATCCGCCGTATGGCCGCGTCGCGGTCGCGGCTGTGCACGATGAGCTTGGCGAGAAGCGAGTCGTAAAAGAGGGTCACCTCGTCACCCGCCTCGAAGCCGGAATCCCAGCGCACCCCGGGTCCTCCCGGTGCTACGAGGTACGTAATGCGCCCGGCCGAGGGGAGGAACGCATTCCCCGGATCCTCGCTGGTGATCCGGCATTCAATCGCGTGCCCTCGAGGAGCGAGAGGCCACTCCGCGACGGACATCCGCTGGTTTCTGGCGATGCGCAGCTGCTCCCGCACCAGATCGATGCCGTAGACCAGTTCGGTCACGGGATGCTCGACCTGGATCCGGGTGTTCATCTCCAGGAAATAGAACGACGAGTCCGGGGACAGCAGGAACTCGCAGGTCCCCGCCCCGCGGTACCCCACCGCGGTGGCCGCGTTCACCGCGGCCTGCCCCAGCGCGCGCCGCAGCTGCGGCGTCATCGCCGTCGAGGGCGACTCCTCCACCAGCTTCTGATGCCGCCGCTGGATGGAGCACTCCCGTTCGCCCAGGTGGATGGTCTTCTCGAAATCGGCGAGCACCTGGATTTCGACGTGCCGGGGACGCTCGATGAACCGCTCGATATAGACGCCCGCATCCCCGAAGGCCTTCTTGGCCTCCGACGCGGCTGCTCGGAGCGCCCCCGGCAGCTCGGTCGCGCTCCGCACCACACGCATGCCCCTTCCGCCCCCACCCGCGACGGCCTTCACCATGACCGGGTAGCCAAGCTTTCCGGCCAGCGACAGCGCATCGGCGTCGTTCTCGAGGGGTGCTGAGCCGCCCGGCACCACCGGAACGCCGGCGGCGATCATGCGGCGCCGGGCCTCGGTCTTGTCGCCCATAGCACGGATCGCGGTGGAGGGAGGGCCGACGAAAATGAGGCCCGCCTGCTCCACCGCCTCCGCGAACGCGGCCCGCTCGGAGAGAAAGCCGTAGCCGGGGTGAATCGCCTGGGCTCCACACTCGCGGGCGGCTTCGATGATGCGATCGATGCGGAGATAACTCTGCGCCGGCGGTGCCGGCCCGATCGGCACCACCGCGTCGGCGGCGCGGACGAACGGGCTCGACCGGTCGGCGTCGGAACAGACCGCGACCGCCTCCATGCCTTCCTCGTGACAGGCGCGAATGATGCGGAGCGCGATTTCACCCCGGTTGGCCACGAGGACACGGTGGATGTTCACGAGGAGTGGCCTTCCTCGCCTTCAGCTTGGTTCGCGATCAAGACATGACGAGGATCCATGGGTCGACTACCGCCTGCCGGCATCGGGGCGCTGCGCATGAACCGTCACGACGCACGTCGAGGACGGAACGAGGTGGCTAGAAGGTAATTCTGGAAGGGGACTTGTGGAGGAGACCAGAGCTTGACGGAAGTACCGGCGGATCAGCTCGTTTCGAGCCACCTCGAATCGCTAATTGTGCGGCCCTGTCCCGGCCCCAGGAGATGGCGTTTCCCGCGACGAAAGAACTTCACGAGCAGCGCTGGCGTCCTCCGAACGAACGACGAGTCGCACACTATTCGTAAGCGACAACGCGACTTCGAACCCACCGGCATCGTCGGCGAAAACCGCGGATTCGATGTCCGCCGCCCGCAAGAAGGCTTGCCCGAGCGCCGCCTCGTGACGAGATGCGAACCGCGCAACCACGACATCATCTGCAGGCATGTATTCTCCACGTCATGATGGCGGATCGATGCTAACGGAGACCTGATGGACTGCCCCGCCTACAGGGGAATATTCCCGTGCTTCTTCTTGGGATTGGCGTCCCGCTTGGTGGCCAGCATGCGGAGGCCGTCGATCAGCCGGGGGCGGGTGTCCCGAGGGTCGATCACGTCATCGATGAAGCCGCGGGCCGCGGCCTTGTAGGGATTGGCAAAGGTCCTGGTGTATTCGTCGATACGATGCTTCAGCAGCGCCTCGGGATCCACCGCCTTGGCGATGTCGTCCTTGTAGAGGATCTCCACCGCACCTTTCGGACCCATCACCGCGATCTCCGCGGAGGGCCAGGCCAGGTTGAGATCGCCACGGATGTGTTTGGAGCTCATGACGTCATAGGCACCCCCGTAGGCCTTCCGGGTGATCACCGTCAGCTTGGGCACCGTCGCTTCACAGTACGCGTAGAGCAGCTTGGCGCCATGCCGGATGATGCCCCCGTGCTCCTGCGCCGTTCCCGGCAGGAATCCGGGGACGTCCACGAACGTGATCAGCGGGATGTTGAACGCGTCGCAGAAGCGGATGAAACGCGCCGCCTTGACCGACGCGTTGATGTCCAGCACACCGGCCAGCACCGCCGGCTGGTTTGCGACCACGCCTACCGATCGGCCGCCCAGGCGGGCAAAGCCCACGATCATATTCGGCGCGAAGGCCGCATGGATTTCGAAGAAGCGCCCCTGATCCATCACGGCGCGGACCACCTCGTGCATGTCGTACGGCGTCGAGGGCGCTTCCGGAATCAGGGTGAGGAGGGATTCTTCCCGACGATCCTCCGGATCGAGGGCCGGGTGGGAGGGCGCAGGATCGAGGTTGTTCGAGGGGAGCCAGCCGATCAGCTCGCGGATCGCGGCCAGACACTCCGGCTCGGAACCGTACACTCCGTGAGCGATGCCGGACGCTTCCCCGTGCACGTCGGCGCCGCCGAGCGCCTCGAACGTCACCTCTTCGTGGGTGACCGTCTTCACCACGTTGGGGCCGGTCACGAACATGTAGCTCACCCCCCGCACCATGAACACGAAATCGGTGATCGCGGGGCTGTAGACCGCGCCGCCGGCACAGGGGCCCAGAATCGCCGAAATCTGGGGCACCACGCCGGACGCCAGGGTGTTCCGGAGGAAGATGTCGGCGTACCCGCCCAGTGAGGCCACGCCCTCCTGAATCCGCGCGCCGCCTGAGTCGTTGAGCCCGATCATCGGGGCTCCGTTCCGGACCGCGAGGTCCATCACCTTGCAGATCTTCTGGGCATGGGTCTCCGACAGCGACCCACCGAACACCGTGAAGTCCTGGGAGAAGACATAGACGAGGCGTCCGTCGATCCGGCCATAGCCGGTGACGACGCCGTCGCCGGGATACAGCTCGGCCGCGAGTCCGAAGTCGGTGGTGCGGTGGGTGACGAAGCGATCCAGCTCGACGAAGCTGGCTTCGTCCAGGAGGACGTCGAGCCGTTCGCGCGCGGTGAGCTTGCCCTTCTGGTGCTGTTGCGTCACCCGCTTCGGCCCCCCGCCCTGCTCCGCCTCGGCCTGGCGGCGGTGGAGGTCGGCGAGGAGTTCCTGGGGGGTCGGCATGGAGAGAGGATAATAGGTCGGTAGGTCGGTAAGTCGGTAGGTCGGTAGGTTCCGCGAAAAAGGACCTCGCAGCGTGAACTGGGATGTTTCACTTCCTCAGGCCCGCACTACTCTCCGGGATGGCTCCTTACGAAAAGCTTCGGGCTTGGCAGGAAGCCCATCAGCTCGTCCTCGGTGTGTACCGGGCGACTGAAGCGTGGCCGACTCAAGAGATGTACGGCCTGACGTCGCAAGCTCGCCGGGCCGCATTCTCGATTGCAGCGAACATCGCCGAAGGGGTGGCAAAGCGAGGGCAACGGGAATTCCGACGATTCCTGGATATCGCGCTCGGATCTTCCTCAGAGCTCTGTTACATATTCCGCGTTGCCCGCGATCTGGCGCTGCTTTCGGAAAGCGACTGCGAGCAACTCGAGCACCAGCGCGATCAAGCCGGCAAGCTCCTGTGGCAACTCTATGAATCAGTGCGCCACCAGGCCGAGACGCACGATGGCCGCTGAGCTGTCGCCCAGCGGCCACCTACCGACCTACCGACCTACCGACTTACCGACCTACTCCGCCACGTCTTCGTCCGGCGGAATCACCCGCGGCGGCGGCGGCTCGAACGGCTCGTCCGGGAAGCCGGTTACCGCCACGACGATCCGGTGATGGATCGGATCCACCTCGATCACCTGCACCTCGAGGGGCTGCCCTTCCTTGACGATGTCCGCAGGGTTCTCGACCTCCTGGCCGGTCCCGAGGTGAGACATCGGCACGAAGCCCTCGAGGTCGTTGCCCAGGTCCACCACGACGCCCTTGTCCATCAGGCGCACGACCCGGGCGCGCATATTGGTTCCGACCGGATAGCTCTCCCCGATGTTGAGCCAGGGATCCTCTTCGGCCTGCTTGAGTCCGAGGGAGATCCGCTTGTTCTCCGCGTCGATGTTGAGCACCACCACGTCCACGGTATCGCCCTTCTTCACGACCTCCGACGGGTGCTGTACCCGCTTGGTCCAGGACATGTCGGAGATGTGGATCAGGCCGTCGATGCCCGGCTCCAGCTCCACGAAGGCGCCGAAGCTGGTCAAGTTGCGGACCTTTCCCTGAATCCGGGTGCCCACCGGATACTTCTGCGGCAGCACCATCCAGGGATCCTGCTCGGTCTGCTTCATGCCCAGCGAGATCTTCTCCTCGGTCTCGTCCACCTTCAACACCACGGCTTCGATGGTTTCACCGATCGACACAATCTTGGAGGGGTGGCGGACATTCCGGGTCCAGCTCATCTCGGAGATGTGCACCAGGCCTTCGATCCCCGGCTCCAGCTCCACAAACGCGCCGTAGTTGGTGATGGACACCACCTTGCCCTGCACCCGAGTGCCGACCGGATACTTCTCGGCGACATCCTTCCAGGGGTAGTTCTGCAGCTGTTTCATCCCGAGCGAAATGCGCTCGCGCTGCCAGTCGATGTCCAGGACCTTGACCTCGACTTCGGTGCCGATCTGGACCAGCTCGGTCGGGTGGGACACGCGGCCGTAGGACATGTCGGTGATGTGGAGCAGGCCGTCCACGCCGCCCAGATCGATGAACGCCCCGAAATCGGTGATGTTCTTGACGATGCCCTTCCGCACCTGGCCCACCTCGAGCTCCTTCATAAGGTGCTCGCGCTTGCTGGCGCGCTCGGTTTCCAGGATGACGCGGCGGCTCACCACGATGTTGCGGCGGCGCTTGTTGAGCTTGATGATCTTGAAGTCGTAGGTCTGGCCCAGCAGCTCGTCGATGTTGGGCACCCGGCGGAGCGCGATCTGCGAGCCGGGCAGGAAGGCGTCCACGCCCATCACGTTCACCACGACCCCGCCCTTGATCTTCTTCATGAGCGTGCCCTCGACGGGCTGGTCCGACTCGTACGCGATCCTGATTTTTTCCCAAACGCGCATGAAGTCGGCTTTTTTCTTGGAGAGCACGACCGCGCCCTCCTGGTCTTCCAGGTGCTCCAGGAAGACTTCGACTTCATCCCCCTCTTTCGGCACATCCTTGAATTCGTCGAGCGGAACCGAGCCCTCCGACTTGAACCCCACGTCCAGGATGACGGCGTTGTCGGTGACCCGGAGCACCTTGGACTTGACGATCTCGCCCTCGGCGATCGATGCCATGGTGCCCTCGTACATCGAGAGCATCTGCTCGTATTCCTCCGAGGTGTAGCTCTCGTCGATCAGATCTTCCCGGACCCGGAGGCCGGTGGGAGTGGACAGCGCTTCGGTAGGGGGGGAGGTGTCTGCGGCCATAACGGAAGGATCGCTTTCGGACCGGAGCCGTGCTGCGCCGCCGGGCTCAAGGTGAAGTCTCGACCGGGGCGGAAGTGCCCCGGAGAGCCTTGAAGAATAGACGCCGCGACGCCAATCCGCAAAGTCACTTCGAGACCACCCCGGGCAGCTACGGGCCCGCCGGAAGGCCGGTCCGTTCCCGGATCAGTCGGACGATTTCCCCGACCTGTTCCTCGAATTCGAGATCGGTGGTGTCCAGCAGCACCGCGTCTTCAGCCCGGCGGAGCGGGGCTACCCGCCGACTGCTGTCCTGGGCGTCCCGCTCGGCGAGCCGCGCGGCCTCGGTAGCCACCCTCGCCGGATCGGGCGCCTCGCCGCGCTGCAGGAGACGGCGCCGGGCACGCGCCTCGGGGGTGGCGGTGAGAAACACCTTGACCGGCGCGTCGGGGAACACCGCCGTCCCGATATCCCGGCCGTCCAGCACGACGGGCCTTCCACCTGTGACGGCGTCACGCAGGCGGGCGTTGACCCACGCCCGAATGGCGGGCACGGCGCTCACCTCCGACACCAGCGCCGTCACGGCGGGGGTCCGAATGACCGGCTCGGCGTCGCGGCCGTCGAGGAATGGCACCAGCTCCTCCGCAACCTGGCGGAGCTCGAGGTTCCGCTCTTCCGCCGCGGCGACGATCGCCGCAGGAGAACGGTCCCTGAGGTCCAGGGCCACTGCCGTCAGGCCCCGGTAGAGCGCCCCTGAGTCGAGATGGATGGCACCGACAGCGCGGGCCACGGCGGCGGCGGTGGTCGACTTGCCGGACGCCGAGGGACCGTCGATGGCAATCACGGTCGGACGGTCGGACGGGCGGACAGGCGGACGGTTCACGCTCATCGGCGACTTCGTGGCCTGCGGTCCCCGATGCTCTTCAGGATTTCGGCAAACCCCGGGAAACTCACCGCTGCGCAGGCCATGTTGTCCACCTTGACCCGTGCCCCGCTGACGGTGCCGAGGACGGCAAAGGCCATCGCGATGCGGTGGTCGCCCTCGGTGGTAACCCGCCCCACCGGTGGCCGAGCCCCGCCCTCCACGACCAGCGCCTCTCCCTCGACGGCGGCCCTGGCCCCGACCGCGCGCAGGTTGGAGGCCAGCAGCCCGAGGCGATCGCTTTCCTTCACTCGGAGTTCCCCCACCTCGCGGAAGCGGGTTGTGCCCTCCGCCCGCGAGGCCAGTACGGCCAGGAGCGGGATCTCGTCGATCAATCCGGGGATTTCATCCGCGGTCACTTCGGTGCCCCTGAGCGGCCCGGGCTCCACCACGATATCCCCGATCGGCTCGCCGCCCCGCTCGCCGGCGGGTTCCACCCTGATCCGCGCCCCCATTCGCTCGAGCACGCGGAGAAAGCCGGTTCGCGTCGGGTTCACGCCCACAGCCGCGATGCGCAGGGTTCCGCCGTCCGCGAGGAGTGCCGCACCCATGAGGAACGCGGCGGAGCTCGGGTCCCCGGGCACCTCGAGGTCGAACGGGATGAGGGCGCCGGTCGGCTCGAAGTGAATCCACCCACCGGTAGCCTCCACGACGGAGTAGCCGAAGGCGCGGAGGAGCCTTTCGGTGTGGTCGCGGGATCTCCCTGATGGTTCGCGGAGTGACACGGGGCGGCCGGCGGCGAGCCCGGCGAACAGGAGGCACCCCTTTATTTGCGCACTGGAGACCGGCAGCTCCCAGGTGAGGGGGCGGAGCGCTCCGCCCCGCACCAGGAGGGGAAGCCGGTCTACGTCCCGTGCCTCGAACCGTGCCCCCATGCGGACGAGGGGTTCGGTAACCCGGCGCATGGGACGCCGGCGCAGCGACGCATCCCCGGTCACCCGCGACGGAAACGGGTGCGCGGCCAGCAGTCCGAGCGAAAGCCGCGCCGTGGTCCCAGAATTGCCACAATGCAGTGCCGCCTCCGCGCGACGAAAGCGCCGGCGCCCGACGATCCGGACTTCGCGCCCTGGCCGCAGGGGCGAAACCACGACACCCAGTGCGCGAAGGACCGCGGCGGTGGACCGGGCGTCGAGCGACGTCAGGGCACCCCTGAGTCTGGACCATCCCGGCGCTAATCCCGCCAGCAGGAGGAGTCGATGGGTGAGACTCTTGTCGCCCGGCACGCTGACGCTTCCCCGCACGATCATGAGGCGGCTCCGAGAGGCGATCGGGGTTGCTACTTGCTTGCGGGAATTGTAGTTATAAAGGTTCGAAGGGACCAATCCCGACCCGACCACCCGAGGTGCGCTGATTTCGTCTCCCGCCGCAAACCGGCCCCAGCCCGATCAATGGCTGGCGAAGGTTTTGGTGGACGAAGGAGTCCTCCTGGGCGTTCAAGCCGAGGAGCTGAAGCTGGGCAACGGCGGGTCGGTCTGGAGTCGGGTGGTGACCCGGGGGTACGCGACGGACGAGCTGATCGTCAAGGCGCTGAGTACCCGGTTCAAAATCCCTGCGGCCGACATGGCCGCGGCCGATCCCAGATCGGCCACGCTCCTGCCGGAATCGGTGGCCCGCTTGCATCGCGTCGTTTCGATCTACGCCGATGACCACGTGATTACGCTGGCGAGTGCGAACCCGCACGATCTCGAGCTCGAAGAGACGCTCCGCTTTGTGACCGGACGCCGGGTGTCGCTGCAGGTCGCCTCGCCCGGGGCGATCGAGACCAAGATCGACGAGGTGTACCGCCCGGAGCATTCGATCAACCGCCTCCTGGCCGGGCTCGACTCCTCCAACGTCGAGTCGATCGAAGATGTTCCGATCGGCAACGAGCGCGACCCGGCGCTCGAGGCCCCGATGACCAAACTGGTCGACGCGATGATCGGCGACGGAGTTCGCGACGGCGCGAGTGATATCCATGCCGAGCCGCTCGCAGAGGGCATGTCGGTCCGCTACCGGATCGACGGCGTGCTGAAGGAAGTCATGCGCCTCCCCGGCACCGCCGGCCCTGCCCTGGTGCGCCGGGTCAAGATTCTGGCCAAGCTGGACGTGACCGACCCGCTGCGCCCCCACGACGGACGCGCAGGCGTGCGGGTGGACGGCAAGGTCATCGATCTTCGGGTGGCTACGGTTCCCGTGGCCCGCCGCGGCGAGAAAGTCGTCATCCGGATCCTCGACAAGACCAACCTCCGCAGCACCATCACCGACCTGGGCCTGGCCGCCCACGAGCGCGACATGATCGAGCGGCTGCTGGGGCACCGGGAAGGGATGGTGCTGGTGACCGGGCCCACCGGCAGCGGCAAGACGACGACGCTGTACGCGGCGCTGAACCAGCTCAAGACCGGCACGGTCAACATCGTGACGGTGGAGGATCCGGTCGAGTACCAGGTGGCCGGCATCTCGCAGATCCAGGTGAGCGACGCCCAGGGGCTCACCTTCGCCACTGCCCTGCGCTCGGTGCTCCGCCAGGATCCCGACATCGTGCTCGTGGGCGAAATCCGGGATCTGGAGACCGCCACCACCGCGATCCAGGCCGGCTTCACGGGCCACCTCGTGTTGTCCACCCTGCATACCAACGACGCCCCTTCGGCGATCGTGCGCCTGCGCGACATGGGGGTCGACGCCTTCAAGGTGGCGTCGGTGCTCAAGGGCGTCGTGGCCCAACGGCTCCTCCGCCGCCTGTGCGAGGCCTGCGCCGAGACGGTCGAC
>JAXIPC010000176.1:0-5125 GCA_045403135.1 Gemmatimonadales bacterium
GGCGTCAGGCGCTTGCCTTCGAATGACTTCACGATGTCCGCTCCGACCTCGTGCGTGTTGACCTGCGGTTGGTGCTTCAGCGTGTCGACACCAGGGAGCGCATTGATCGCCGCCTGTAAGGAGCGGGTGTTGCCCGGGTCCGCATCGTTGAAGACAGAGACGAGCATCTCCCGCTGTCACGGCCGGTGGGGGAAGGGGGGTATCTACTTCCGGCAGCGGAGGATGGCGGAAACCGTCGAGATTCCCACGCGATGTGGATCTACTTCCCCGCGCGGAGAGGGGGCATTGCGGCGGCCGGCCGGCGCCCCCGCGCGGAGGCGCCGTCGGCCGGTGGTCCCATTCGGACGCGAGGGTGAGTCGGCGGCCGGTGATCGGCGCGGCGTTATTCGTCGCCGTCGAGCGGCGCGCCGTGCACCTCGCGAGGTTGACGATACGGTTTGCCGGTGAAGCGCAGGATCGTGGCGTCGTCGACGAGGCGGTCGGCGATGGCCACGGCCTGGGCCGGCGACGGGAGAAACTCGGCCCACTGCTTGAAGGGAAGATTTGAAACCACGAGCGTCGAGCGCTGCCTATGCCTGGCACACACCACGCGAAAGAGTTCGTTGGCGGCGTCGCGGCCGAGGTCGGAAAATCCGGCATCGTCGAGGATGAGGAGCTCGGGGCCGGTGACGCGGCGGAACACTTTGCGGTAGGTGCCGTCAGCCCGCGCGGCGTGCAGCGTCTGGAGGACCTCGGCCATCGAGGCGTAGTACACGCTGAGCGCGCGGGCGCAGGCGGCGTGGCCGAGGGCCTTGGCCACGGTGGTCTTGCCGGTGGACGGTCGGCCGACGAGGATCACGTTACGGTGCTCGTCGACGAAGCGGCACGTGAGGAGCTCCTTGACGACCTGCGGCGGGAGCTGGGGCCGCGCGGCCCAGTCGAAGCCGTCGAGGGCGACGGGCGGGCCGAGCTTGCTCCAGCGGCGGCGGCGCTGGAGCTTGCGCTCCCAGCGGGCGCCGTCCTCGGCCTCGAGAATCTGGCTGAGGAAGCTCGAGTAGGACGGCTGCGCCGTCTCGGCCTGCGCCAGCAAGTCGGCGAGGCGGCGGGCGGCGGTGGTGAGGTTGAGCTGCTCGAGCAGCGTGCGCACGCGGGCGAGGGGATCCTGAGCGTCAGCTTTACGCGCCATCGGGGGAGCCTCCTGTCGGGGCCATCGAGTCCAGCGTGTAGTCCTGGGGCGAGCCGGGATCGACGTCATCCAGCGCGCCCAGCGCCTCGAGGCGCGGCGCCCCGGTGGCGACCGCGGGCTCGGGCACGACGGTGGGATGGGCGCGGGCGAGGATGCGCTCGATCGCCCGCGCGTTGAAGTTGCCGTAGGCGGTGGCGACGGCGAGCGCCTCGCGCACCGCCGCCTCGCCGTAGAGCTCCGCCAGGCGGGTGAGGGCGTGCAGGTGGATCGGGGTCAGCGTCGTCATGCGGTGCGTGAGGCCGTCGAGGAACGCGGCGGCGTCCGGGAAGCGGGCGAGGAAGCGCGCCGCCTGGGCGGAGCGGGAGAGGCTCGGCTCATGGCGGCCAGACGGCTCTGGGGCGGTGGGGAGCCGCGTGGGCTGATCGGGGACGGTATGCGTGGCGACGAGGGCGCCGGCGGCGGCGAAGATCTGCACGCGCGCCGGGTCGATGTGCACGCTCACCTGCTGGCCTGCGGGCTGGCCGGGCGCCGGGTAATACGAGCCGTCGATCGGCACGAGGCCGTCCTTCTGGACGGTGCGGGTCTCACGCCGCTCGGCGGGATAGGCCACCGCCGGGAGCGCGATGAGGCAGGGCTGTTCCTCGGCGTACGCCTCGTCGACGCGGCGGCGGGTGGTGCCGTGCACACGGACATTGGCGACGGTGTCCAGCCACGTGCGGACCTGAGCGCGCAGGTCGTCCCAGGACGCGAAGGTGCGGGCGCGCAGGAAGTCCTCCTCGAAGTAGCGGAAGGGGCGCTCGACCTTGCCACGCCGCTCCTTGTGCCGGGGGCGGCCCACCGAGGGCTCGAACCCGTAGTGGTGCGCGAAGGCGAGGAACGAGGGATGCCAGCGCGGCCGGCCGCCGACGCGCCCGAGGGTGATCGCGGTCTGGTTGTCGTACGCGATGCGGCGACACACGCCGCCGTGGTCGCGGAATGCCTCGCGATGGGCCCAGAGCAGGGTGGGCAGGCGCTCGTCACGGAAGCAGGCCACGAAGTTTCTGCGCGAATAGCCCAGGACCATCGCGAAGGCGTGCACGACGGTCTCGCGGTGGGCGATCGTCACGCGGTAGGGACTCCAATCCGACTGCGCCTCGACCCCCGGCCCCGTCTCGAAGCGGCGGAACGTCGGGCGCGGCGGACGGCGCGGCGGCCCCAGCGTCTGCAGGTACGCCTTGAGGATCGTGAGGCCGCCCGGGTACCCCCGCTCCCGCAGCTCGCGCAGGATGCGGGGCGCGCGCAGGCCCGCGGCGAAGCGCTCCTGGGCCAGGGCTTGATACGGCGTGAGCTTCGAGGGCGGCGGGGGGTGGGGCAGCCGGCCCACCGCCCGGCGGATCGTCTTGATGTCCCGGCCCAGCCGGCGGGCGATCGCGCGGAGCGGGATGTGCTCGCGCTGGAGCCGCTGGAGCTCGTCGTGTTCCTCGGGAGTCAGCATGGGCAGTCTCCTCCTGGATGGGCGGTTGGATGGTGCGGGCCAGCCGGACGACCTGGGCGGCCAGGCGCCGCTGGCAGGCCTCCAGGACCCGGCGGTCGGGGTCGGCGAAGCCGGTGAGGTCGAGCGGCAGCAGGTCGTCGAGGGCGCGCTCGGTCTGATCGAAGCGGACCTGAAGCTCGCGGGCCGTGGGCCCGAGCGGCGAGACGGCCGGGGCGCCGGGGGCCGGCACCGCGCCGCGCGGATCGCGCAGCAGCGCCTCGCGGGTGGCGGCGTCGCCCCCGACCCGCCAGGTGGCGAGGAAGGCCTCGGCCTCGCGCGCGCGCAGGCCGTGGCGCGTGATGGCCTCCGCCAGACGCGGCTGCTCGGCGCGCGGGAACGACGCGAGGGTATGCGCGGTGGTGGCGGAGAGCCGGCCGTCATCGACGTGCGCGGCCAAGGCCGGAGCCAGCCGGCGCCCGAGCGTCAGGCGACGATCGACCCAGCCGCGGCCGCGGCCGAGCAGCTTGGCGATCTGCGTGGGCGTGAGCTGGTCGTCATCGCTGAGCGAGCGGACGACGCGCGCCTCGTCCATGGGACTCAGCGTGCAGCGCGGGGCGTTGGCCTCGAGCAGCCGGGCCTTGCGCACGACCCCGGGCGCGTCCTCGACGACCACCGGCACGTGCGTGTGACCGTCGCGCCGCCAGCGCGCCAAGCGCTTGAACCCATCGAGCACCTCGTAGGTGCCGTCGCCGGTCGCGGCCACGCGCAACGGCAACGGGGCGAGCCCGCTGGCGGCATCGGTGCGCGGCCCGCGCAGGGGCGCCAGCGTGGTGGCGAGGTGCGCGATCGGCACGTCGAGCACGACGCTCACGGGCGGGCGTCGTCGAGGGGCAGCAGCTGATAGAGCGGGTAGCGGTAGACGACCAGCCCCTGGGCGACGAGCCGGAAGCGGGCCTGACTGACGTCGCCCTCGCGCAGGCCGAGCTTCTTGGCGATGGTGGCGTCGGCCCAGAACGAACAGCCAGTGCGATCAGCGGCGAGGTGCAGGAACAGGAGCAGGGCGATCTCTTCGAGGGTGAGGTCGCGGAGGCGCTCGCGCAGGCGGTGATCGATCCAGGCGAAGTGACGCGGCAGGGTGCGCACGCGCGTCGGGTCCACGGGCTCGGCGAGCGACAGCGGCGGGTGGCGCATCGGCGGTGTCCTCCTGGAGGTCGTTCAGCGTCCGCTTGACGGGGACCAGGACCAGGGGAACACTTGAGTGCTTGTGCCCATCGCATCCCTGCAATTTCGCGCAGTTGCCGCGAGGCGGGTTTTATGGACCTCGGAATCGTCATGCGGGGCGAGGTCTTACACGACAAGCGGGCGGACGGCCGCGCCGGGCGCGCGGTAGCGACGTGGAATACGCGCCGGTTACCGACGCGCGTGACGCCGGGGTGGACGAACCGGCTCTTCGTGGCGTGCGCGGGGTGGTGGCGCGGCTACTTTCCGCTGTCCGGGGACGTCCTCTGGAACCCGCAGGACGCGACGGCGCCCTACGCGCTCATCTTCGATCCCCGGCACTGGACGCCTATTGCGGCCGTGCCGTCGCCGCGCTTTCGCGGCTGGCGCTACCTGGACGCACCGCCCGGCGCCGAGGCCCCCTCGTCGCACCCCGCGGCTCGATGATCGCGGGCGGCCGAACACACGTTCTTCTCCAGGCCCTCCTTGAAGAAGATGCGCCATGAAGCGCTGACGCTACTTCCCCCACCGACTACATCTACTTTTCCCCCACCGGCCGTGACAGCGGCGGTCGCCTCGGGCATGGTGCCGGCGGCGCTCGGCACGCAGGTGATCGGCTCGATCGTGCGGCCGGCGAGCTTCTGTGGCTGCATCGGCTACAAGCCGAGCGTCGGCGGCATGAACCGTGGCGGCAGCTTCGACGAGTTCAGTCAGAGCTGCACCGGCGTGCTCGCGGCGAGCCTCGCCGAGACGTGGACGGTCGCGCGCGAGATCTCGGCCCGCGCCGGGGGCGATCCCGGCTTCCCGGGCGTCTCGGGTCCCGTCGAGCTACCGGCGGCCAGGACGCCGCGGCGGATCGCGCTCCTCGAAACCGCGGGGTGGCATCGCGCCACGGAGGAGGCGAAGCAGGCCTGGCGGCGCGCGCGCAGCACGCTCGCCGCCGCTGGTATCGAGATCGCCGATCGCACCAGCGACCCGGCGATCGAGGCCGTGGAAGGCGCGATCGACAACGCGTGGTCGCTGTCGATGGACATCAACGCCTGGGAAGGGCGCTGGCCGCTGAACACGTACGCGCGCGACATGGACCCGGTCGGCCCTGAGTCGCTCGGCGCAGGACCGTCTCGCCAAGGCCGAGTCCATGACGCAGGAGCAGTACCAGGCGCTGCTCGTCGAGCGCCAGCGCGTCCGCGCGGTGCACGCCGCGCTGCACGACCGCTACGACGCGTGCATCACCCTGCCGGCGACGGGAGCCGCGCCGGTTGGCCTCGGATCGACCGGCGATCCGATCT
>JAXIPC010000089.1:0-8209 GCA_045403135.1 Gemmatimonadales bacterium
CCTCGATCGATTGCAGTCACCGCTCGGCGTGGTGGATTTCATCGACATCGGGGTGGGCAACGCGCGCTTCTGGACGTTCAACCTCGCGGACGTGGGCGTGACGGTGGGGGCGGTGCTCCTGGCCATCGTCTTATGGCGGGAGGATGGCATGGAGGGAGTGTCGTGAAATCACTGGTGCGCGGGGCGCTGGTTCTTGGGGGTTTGGCCGCAGCGGTGTCGCAACTCATGGCCCAGCAGGCCGGCCGGATCACTCCGGCCGGCGTGGCGCGGGCCCAGGCGGTGGTGGATTCCGTCTTCCTCGACCGCAAGGTCGAAAGGGGCTCGATCGAGGGCGGTGATTGGGCGTCGTATCTGATGGTGCGGCTGGGCGTCAGCCCGCTCCCCGACAGCGTGGGGATGGTCGTGTCGGTCGATACCCTGCTCATCACGTTTTCGGGCCGGCTCCAAGACTTGCCGCCCGAGGCACAGGCCATGGTCGGCCCGCTCAGCGCGCTGATCGATCCGGCCACCATCATCATCGCCGAGGTGGAACAGGTACCCGCGGCCGTGGGACTGGCCCACTTCCGGTTGCGCGGCGTGAAGGTCGGCATGTTTCCGGTTCCGGAGCTGATGCTGCACTCGCTGCTTCTGGACGTCGGCGCCCGCTATCCGGAGCTCACCAAGAGCGGGCGGGACCTGTATGTGCAGATTCCAGAGGACGGCAAGGTGGTGTTGGGGCTGGGGATGGTTGTGTTGAGTACAGACGCTAAGGCGCTACGACGCTGAGCGAGACGCTAAGACGCTAAGACGCTAAGTGGTAAGAGTTTTTCCTAGCGTCCTAGCGTCGTAGCGTCATAGCGTCGTAGCCTCTTCTCACGAGGGGATGTGGAATGCCCGATCTGCGCTATCCAATTGGAGAATTCTCGGTGTCGGGCGAAATCACCCCCGCCCGAATCGAGGGATGGATCGCGGAGATCGCGGAGGCTCCGGCACGGCTGCGCGCGGCGGTGTACGGGCTCAACAGCGAGCAGTTCGACACGCCCTACCGGCCGGAAGGGTGGACGGTGCGGCAGCTGGTGCACCACGTTCCCGACAGCCACCTCAACGCTTACATGCGATTCAAGCTGGCGCTCACCGAAGACAACCCCACCATCAAGCCGTACGAGGAAGCCCGGTGGGCCGAGCTGCCCGATACGGCCGGCACCCAGGTGGGCGTCTCGTTGATGCTGCTCGAGTCACTGCACCGCCGCTGGGTGGTGTTGCTCAAGTCCCTTACCGAAGAGCAGTGGGCTCGTACCTATTTCCACCCCGAGCAAAACAAGGCCCTCCGGCTGGACCGCATCCTCGCCATGTACGCGTGGCACGGCAAGCACCACGTCGCCCATATCACCGGGCTCAGAGACCGCATGGCCTGGCGGTAGCGGCGTGGCCCGGTCGAGATTCCGCGCCGCCGTCGTGCTGGCGGGCCTCGCCTTGCTGGCGGGAATCCGGCTGGCGCCGGTGCTCGGTCCCTCCGCCATCCCAGCCATCTCGCTCTTGTGGCTCTTGGTTCTCGTCTATTTGCTCTCGGCGGTGTACCGCATCCTCAGGACCTGGACCGGCAGGGCATGGGCGGGCGCGGTGGTTGTGCTCCTGGTGCTCTCTCCGGTGATCCTCACCGCCCTGCCTGCCTCGCCGGCCACCACGATCCTGCTGCCCTGTCCCCGGAACTGGACCCGGCTCACGACCTTCATGCTCCGCGCGAGCCCGATGACCGCGGTCACGTTCGAAGTGGACGGAGCGACCGTGAAGATCTGCTATAGCCGCCCGGCCGCACGGGGCCGCCGGATGCTCGGCGGGAAGAATGTTCCCTACGGCCAGATCTGGCGCACCGGCGCGAACGAGCCCACCACCATCATCACGCCGGTGGCGCTGAAGGTGGCCGGGATGCTGGTGCCCCCAGGTCGGGTCGCGCTCTACACGGTGCCCGGCCCGGAAACCTGGGAGATCGTCCTCAATCGCTCCACCCGGCAATGGGGCCACGAGTCGCAATACACCGAGGCGGTGCGGGGACAGGAGCTGGGGCGCACCATCGTGCCGAGCGAGAGCGCCACTCCACCAGTCGAGTGGTTCACGATCACGGTGGCTCCCGAAGCTCAGGGCGACAGCAGCCGGACCGAACTGGTCCTGGCCTGGGAAGGGACCCGGGTGCGGATTCCCGTCATGCCAGCCTCGTCAGCCTCGCGCTGAGCGAGGGGTTTTGGCGGTCTGCGCGGGGTAGAGGCTGGTCAATCCCGGGGTCGGCAGGGCTTCAGGTCCCGTCCGGCCGCCCGGTTTTTGTGCCGCAGGTTAGCCCCAATCCGGCTGTCTGATTTCCGTAGCCCTCCCCATAAGGTGGATAAGTCGTTCGGTTTGAAGGAGGAGCGCGACTCGCTCATAATCATTAAAGTAGTTGCAATTAATACTCTGTATTGTTTTATTATAGTATGCTCACGAATACATCGACATAGCACGTTGGTCTAGTGCATCTAAGTCCAATCTGGAGCGATAAATGCACGAGAATATCGGACGAGATTGCGCCACCATCCATTCCGTCGGTTTACGGAACGGTCGGCACAAGCCTATCCGGGAGGCTCTTCGCCGTGTTGGACCGACTGACCGATCCACTGCTGCGCACCTTCGGGTCGCTCGAGGCACTGCCGCCGGCATGGCGGGAGATGCTCGAGGGGCTCGATGTGACCCTCGCCGAGGCGCAGGACGACCGCGACCGACTGGCTGCGGCGCTGAAGCGCGCCACGACTGAGCTGCACGAGCTCCTGGTCGAGCTCGATGCCCTCCGCCGGGCCCGCTCGGCCGCCGAATCGACCAATCTGGTCCGCGGAGAGGTGCTGGCCACGGTCAGCCGTACGATGCGCACGCCCACGGACGCCATCCTGGGACTTACCGGGTTGCTCCGGACCGGCGCACTTTTGCCGACCCAGCGGGCCTACGTTGACGCGGTGAACGGCGCCGCCCATGCGCTGCACCGTATTCTGAGCGATGTCTCCGACTTCTCGCGGCTCGAGGGCGGGACGCTGCCGCTCGAGCCGATTCCGTTCGATCTCCGCGTGATGGTTGAGGACATGGCCGGCACGCTGTCGGCGCAGGCCGAAGCGAAGGGGCTGGCTCTCCGGTTGGCCTGGCGGCCCGATACGCCGCGCCGCGTCACCGGCGACCCGGGCCGGATCCGGCAAGTGCTCACCGCGCTGGTGCGGGATGCGATGGCCCGGCTCGAGCGCGGAGAGATTGTGGTCGAGGTGGCGCGCGGCGCGATGCGATCCGCGCAGGGCGGCGTGCGGTTCGTGGTGGAAGACACCGGCCCGGCGATCCCCCACGATCTGCTTCCGACGCTGTTCGAGCCCTTCTCGAGGGGCGACGTCTATCACGGCAAAGAAGGCGGCCTCGCGCTGCCGATCGCGAGGCACCTGGCTCACCTGATGGGGGGCGATCTCACGGCCAGCAACCTGCCGGAGTCCGGCAGCCGGTTTGCCGTGTCGCTGCCGCTCCCCCTGCTCGAAGAGCCGGCTCCTGCCGCTCCGTCGGGCTACGGGATGTCCGGGCCCGAAGCCTCACTGCCGGTGGTGTCTGGCGGGGGGCTCCTGGTGGTGGACGCGGATCCCGATCAACGCGCCGGTTGGGCCGCCATCGCCGAGGCCACGGACTATCAGGCCACTGGCTACGCTACCCGCGACGAGGCCATGGAGGAGCTGCGGCGCCGCGCGGCGGCGGGGCGGCCGGCCGCGATCGTGGTGTTCAGCGATCACGATGCGCTGGGCTACGAGGAGGCGGGCCGGGAGATTTACAACCAGGATGAACTGGAGCGGCCGGCGCTGATCATGCTGCCCGCCGTGGGTACTCCGGGCGATGCCACCCGGCTCCGGCAGGCGGGTTTCCGCGGTTATCTGGTGAAGCCGGTAGTGCCGGCGGATCTGCGGGAAACGCTGGAGGCACTCCGCCGCACCCCGCGCGGAGCGTGGCATTCTCTCTTTCTCACCCGGCATTCGCTGGCCGAGGCTCGGCGGGGCGGGGATGCGGGGGAGAAAGAACTGGACGCGAGCTTGGAGTCGCTGACGGCGCTGAGTGAGGTGAGCGGCAAGCGGTGACCTGTAAGCCGTAACCGCAGGATGGGGATACACTACGGAGTCGCTTCTTTCGAGGAGCGGCTCCGTTCGCGTTCCGGTTGCCGGCCGCCGTACATTGACCTCCTGCCTTGTTGTGCTTCCCAGGAGGTGCTGCCCTATGGCGCGCGCCCAAAGGACGTTCCTGATCTCGGTCGTCGCGGTGCTGGTTGCGGTCGTTCCCGCGTCGGCGCAGCCGGGTACACTGTGGGGCAAGGTGACCGATACCAACGGCGGCGCTCCAATCGCGGGGGCGGAGGTAAGAGTCGAGGCCAACGGCATGGTAGCCGCGCTGGGCCGGACGGGCTCGGATGGCAGTTACCGTATCACCGCGATCGCGCCGGGCACCTACACCGTCAGCGTCCGCAGAATCGGATATGGTCACCGCGACTTCCCCAACACGGCGGTATCCACGGGCGGGGTGGTGACGGTCGACGTCGTCCTGACGCAGAGGCCGATGCGGCTCGAGGAGGTTTCAGTCACCAGCGTCTCGAAAGTTGAGGAGAAACAGACCGAGGCGCCCGCGGCGGTGTTCGCCCAGCTTCGGGAAGAGTTAGCGGAGCGCCCGGTGCTCACCATCGCCGATCACCTCAAGACCATTCCGGGAGCCGATGTCGCGCAGGGAGGCCTGGTGCAGTCCATCATGGTCGCCCGTGGCTTCAACAACATTTTTTCCGGTGCGCTGCTGACCCTGATCGACTACCGATATGCGGCCGTGCCCTCGTTGCGGGTGAACTCGGCAACCCTCTTCCCGACGACCCACGAAGACATCGAGAGGATCGAATTCGTGCTCGGTCCGGGCGCAGCGCTGTACGGGCCCAACTCGGCGAACGGGGTGCTCAACATCATCACTCGGTCGCCGTTCACGTCCACCGGGACCACCCTCACGCTGGAGGGAGGCGTGCGCGGGGGGTCCACCGGCCCGGTATGCAACGACGCGAAGTGTAGCGACGGCACTCGAGGTCTCTGGCGGGTTACCGGGCGGCATGCGATGAAGCTCGGCTCCCAAGTCGCCTTCAAGGTTGCCGGGAACTACCTCAAGGGTACCGACTGGAAGGAGCGGGATCGGGCGGAGCCCGACACGCTCGACATCCTGAGGCCCGGCCTCAACCTCCCACCGGGCCGATGTAATACCACCACCGGCTGCCGGGACTTCAGCGTCGAGCTGTATGGTGGTGAGGCCCGCATGGACTTCCACCCCGACCTCAACACCGAGATTATCGGCACCTACGGCCTTACCAACGCGAGCTATATCGAATACACCGGTGCTGGCGCAGCCCAGGCGAGGGACTGGAGGTATTCCGCGGCTCAGCTCCGGCTGCGACGCAGCCGGCTCTTCGTTCAAGGGTTCCTGAATTCCAGCAACGCGGGCCACACCTTTCTGCTTCGGAACGGCAACCCAGTCGAGGACAACTCGCGGGTCTGGTCGACCCAGTTCCAGCATGGGGTAGACCTGTTCGCGGGGAAGACGACCCTGCTTTATGGAGCCGACTACATCCATACCGACGCCCGTACCGGCGGGACGATCAACGGCTCCAATGAGGGTGATGATGGCATCAGGGAAATCGGCGGCTACATCCACAGCCTGACCCGACTCGGTCCCAGACTCGATTTCGTCGCCGCGATTCGGCTCGACAAGCACAGCAGGCTCGAGTCCGCGGAGTGGTCTCCCCGGGCCGCCCTGGTCTACAAGCCGAGGGAGAACCAGGCCTTCCGGGTCACCTTCAACCGCGCATTCTCGACGCCGACCAACAACGACCTGTTCCTCGACCTCGTCGAAGGGCGGATCCCGATCGACAGTGGGGTAGCCTATGACGTCCGCCTTCTTGGGGTACCCAAGGATGGATTCCGGTTTCGGGTCAATGGCGGGTGCCCCGGGGGTGCAGGCGACGGGCTCTGCATGCGGACGCCCTTCCAGCCGTTGCTGCCGCCAAACACTCCCCAGCTGCTCCCCGCAAACGCGGTGTTGCTCTGGCAGGTCGCCGTCGGGGCGGTGTGCGCAACGGCCGGGCAGGAGCTCTGCCAACTGATGCAGGACCACGCGCCGACCACCCAGGTGGGAACCCAGCTGCGACTGCTGAATCCCACTGGTCAATTCATCGATATCGCGGATCCCGTCGACCGGGTACGGGATATCGACCGCCTCAAGCCGACGATCAACAATCAGATCGAGATCGGATACAAGGCGCTGGTGGGGGGTCGCTTCCAGATCTCCGCCGATGCCTGGTACGAGCACAAGCGGGATTTCACCGGGCCGCTGACCGTCGAGTCCCCGTCCGTCTTCCTCGAGCGGGCTGCAACGATCGCGTATCTGACCGCCCTCTTCGCGGATCACGGCGTGCCAGACGCGGCGGAAAAAGCGGCGGCAATCGGGACCGGGATGGCGGGCCTCTCCGCGGCTCCGACGGTCGCGACCACCGGCGTTCCCCTCGGCACCGTCGTGCCGACCAATACGCTGCTCGCAGAGCGGCCCGACATTTTTCTGACCACTCGCAGCTTTGGCAAAGTTGATCTCTGGGGCGCGGATCTCGCGCTGGACATGGTGGTGGGTCCGAAGCTCACCCTCGCGGGAAGCTACTCCTTCGTCAACAAGGACTTTTTCTCGAAGACGGAGGTGGGTGGACCGACCGACATCGCTCTGAACGCTTCCAGGAGCAAGGGATCGCTGACCGTAGGCTGGCGGGACGATCTCAACGGGTGGAGCGCCGAGACCCGGTTCCGCGCGGTGAAGGGATTCCCGGTCCGCTCCGGGGTGTATGAAAGTGCTCCCGACCCGGATGATCCCGGCCGTCTCCTGCCCACTGCCTCCTATGGCGTCTTCGATCTCCAGGGAACCTGGAAGCCCCCGATCGGCGCCCGCAACATGCTGGTTTCGGTGAACGTGCAGAACCTGTTCAACAAGCATTATTCGACCTTCGTTGGCCTGCCGAATCTGGGACGGTTCCTTCTCACCAAGGCCAGTTACACATTTTAGGGGAACGTCTTAGCGAAGTTGGGTCTTCACCCTGAGGAACGCGACGAGACGGAATACGGATGAATCCCCGGACTACGCTGACTTCAACCTTGGCGTTGCTGGCATTCGGGTGTGCTGGCGGTGACGCGCCACCCGCGCCCGCCGCCGGCGTCACCTTCCGCGATAGCGCGGCTATTGCCATCGTCGAGCACGCCGCCGGTTACGAGGGCTCGTTGCCGGTGTGGGGTGTGCGGAGTGAGCCGGTGCTGGACATTGGTGAAGGCGAGGAAACCGGACAGCAGCTCGACGGCGTCCGCGGTGCGGTGCGGCTCGGTGATGGCCGCATTGTTGTGGCCAATGCTGGAACCAGTGAACTCCGGGTATTCGACACAACGGGGAAGTACTTATATGCGATCGGGCGGAAAGGACAGGGTCCTGGAGAATTTGCGTCACTCTGGATGGTGTGGCGTTTGCCGGGGGACACGCTC
This sequence comes from Gemmatimonadales bacterium, assembly GCA_045403135.1. Classification (GTDB taxonomy): domain Bacteria; phylum Gemmatimonadota; class Gemmatimonadetes; order Gemmatimonadales; family GWC2-71-9; genus JABFSM01. The sequence continues at coordinate 7,557 of JAXIPC010000089.1, forward strand.
GTCGCGATGGACAACCAGCTAATGCGGTTCTCCGTTTTCGTTCCATCGGGCGAATTCGTGCGCAGCTCCGGAGGGAGGGTGCGCTCGGCGCGAGGCAGTGTCGGCGCTTCCATGCGATTGCTCGACGGTCGTTTTGTGGGGGACGAAACGGTCTTCGGTGATATGAAAGAGACCTCAGGCCCTGTTCGCAGGGTGCCCTCCGCCGTTGTCGTGATCGATGTCAGACCGGATGAATTCGATACCGTGGTCGTAGTTCCCGGTCCGGAGATGTACCCCTCGGTCGCCCGCGAGGGCGGCCAGGTGTTTCCCACTCTGCGGGATCTGGAGTTCGGGAGGGAGACTGTGTTCACCACCGATGGAACGCGGATCTACGTCGGCACCAACCAAGCGGCGGACATCCGGGTCTATGAGGCGAATGGACGGCTGGTTCGGGTTATCCGAAGCGCCACACCCGCGGAGCCCGTAACCGAAGAATACAGGGCGCAGCGAATTCGCGAGAATTCGGCGGCGTCGGAACGGCAACGGGCGTCGGAGCAGACCAAGGCCGAATGGCGGAAGAATCAGGAGAACCCGCGCTTTGCCGAGTCATTCCCCTTCTATGAGCGGCTGCTGATCGGCAGGGATGGGAATCTTTGGGTCGAGCGCGCCCGGCA
>JAXIPC010000047.1:0-9529 GCA_045403135.1 Gemmatimonadales bacterium
TGTGCCGGACCGGAATGATGGTCAGCGCGACGTACCCGAGCAGAGCCAGGCCGAGGAAGCGGGCGCCGGCCGAGTTGCGCGCGAGGAAGATCAAGCCCGCGACACCGAGCGCCAGGGAGACCGGCCCGATCGCCTCGGCCAGGGCCGCGGCCAGATCGCCGAGGAGTCCGAGGTAACCCGAGAGCGTCGGCGGATGCAGCACGGTGATACTGGTGGGATTCAAAACGTTGAAGAAGGTCTGGTCAAAGTTGCGGATGTAGTGCAGGTGCTGCGCGAACCGATTCGGCCAGAACACCAGCCCGCTCAGCACCGCGTAACCCGCGGCCCCGGACCCGACGAGAGCTACCACCGGTTTCCAGCGGGCGGATCCGGTCCGTCCGTCCGCCGCGTTCCGGAGATGATGGACCACCAGGTAGAGCAGGGCCGGGATCCAGAGGCCGTAAGCCTGGTCCTTGGTGGCCACCGACAGCGCGGCCAGCAACCCCAGCAATACGCCGGACCGCTCCGAGAGTCCGCGCTGGAGGGCGTACACTCCCACGAGAAGACCGGCCGCGGTCCAGAACTGAACCGGCACGTCGAGATTCCCGGTCCGTGCGTAGTAGACCATGGGGCCGGCCAGCATCACCAGCAGCGCGGCAAGAACACCTGCGGGACGGTTTCCGAGGGCCTTGGCGATATGGTAGACAATCCAGACCGTCGCCGCCGCCATCAGGAGGCTCACCATTTGCCCGGTTCCTGCCAGCACTCGCAAGGCGGCTTCCGGATCGGTAAACCCGAACGGGAAATCCGCGGAGGGATTGGCGAAGGCACCGGTCAGCTTCAGATAGAGCAGATACGGCGCGTAGAGCGTGGCCAGGAACAGGTAGTGAAAGACCGGGTACGCGGTATACCAGTCGGCGGCGGGATGTACGAAGAGGTTGTGCAGCTCGGCGAGGGTACTGATACCCGAGACGCTGTCGATGGCCCAGCCCCGAACCGTGGCGGCGTGGGTAGCGTGAGGCAGCCCCCACCGGAATCCCGGGAGGTAGGCAACCAGCGAGAGCAATCCGAGCTTGAATCCGAGGGAATCTCTACCGACGATCCAGGTCCGAAATCGGCGTTGCCGAGCTGGCGTTGTCATCGCCATCTGCGGCAGGGGTGTGGGTGGGGCGCCGGTCAGCGTCCGCTGAAGAGCCGAGTGATGCGGTGGCCCACTGCCCGAAGTCCGCCGACGACTCGCCGCCCGAACATGAGCAACACCCCGACAATGGCGGCAAAGGCCGACGCCAGCGGTATCGTGACATCAGGCCCGATGTACATGCGATCGAATCCCGCGTTGAGGTTTGACGCAGCGAGGAGCTTGGGTTGAGCCTAACTCGGTCCGGACCCGGGAAAAAGCCCCCAGGCTTTCTAAACTGCCAGAGCAAGAAATGGGCCTGACGTAGGCCTACCGGCGTCCGTTCAGGGGCGCGGCGCGCGCTGGTATACCACCCCGCCTTTCATCACGAACTTCACCCGGCGGAGCGCCTCGATATCCCGAAGGGGATCTCCGCTCACGGCGATGAGGTCGGCCAGGCGGCCCGGGGTCAGTGCGCCGAGGCTTGCCTCCTGATCGAGCAAGCGCGCGGCGGTGACGGTGGCGGTGCGGATGGCCTGCAGCGGCGTCATTCCCAGCTTTACCATGAGGCCCAGCTCCTGCGCCTGATCCTCGGTCCAGGGGTAGCCGCCGGCATCGGTCCCGTAGGCGATGAAATCCGCGGCGCCTCGGCGGAGTGCCTCGGCAAACGCTGTCTTCACCGACTCCACCATCCGGGGCCAGTTGCCGCCCCTCCCGGGGGCGACCCACGTCCCCACGAAAATCGTCGGGCACCAGTACACACCCTGCTTCACCTGCCGATCGATCAGGTCGGGCGTCAAGCCGTAGCCGTGCTCGATGCTGTTGACGCCTGCTCTGAGGGCGGCGTCGATGCCGTCCCAGCCCATCGCATGAGCGGACACCCGTTTCCCGAGCCGATGGGTTTCCTCCACCAGGGCCTTCATCTCGTCGTCGGTGAAGTTGACGCTGCTGCGGAGCCGGCCGTCGGGTCCGAAGTAGTAGGCTCGATCGGCGTAGAACTTGATCCAGTCGGCCCCGTACTTGACCTGCTCCCGTACCGCGCGGCGGATCGCGTCGGGCCCGTCCACGATCTGCACCCCCTCCGGTACCTTGAGCTCCCAGGAGTATCCCGAGAGTGGATACATCCCGGTTGGGGCCATGGCGCGGGTGGCGACGAACATCCGCGGTCCCGGAATCACGCCTCGCGCAATCGCGTTCTTCACGTCCACGTCCGCATACATCGCGCCTTCGGTTTCCAGGTCACGGAGCGTGGTGAACCCGTGCATCAGGGCGGTGCGCACCGCCATGGTGGCGCGGATGGTCCGGTAGGGAATCGATTCCTTGAGGAGTTGCTCGTCATACTCGGCGGCGGTGATGTCGCCCTGGAGGAGGACATGGGTGTGCGCGTCGATCAATCCCGGCAGGACGGTCATGCCGGAGAGGTCGATGTGTTCCACCGGCCTGCCGCGCGCCGATACCGAGGCCCAGGGGCCGATTGCGGTGATCCGATCTCCGATGATTTCGATGCCTTGATCGGTCCGCGCCTCGGCGGTGAGCCCATCGATGAGCCGGCCGGCGCGGATCAGCACGCGCTGGGGGGATTGTTGCGCCTGAGCGGCTTCTCGGGTGGCGACTAGGAGCAGCGCGAGGACGGCGAGCGCGATGGGGCGCATGGACACTCCGGGGGTATGGACCCAGTTTTCAGGGCGATGATCCGTTCCATGCTATCCGCCGCCGTTCCGGGACGCCAGACAATGGCGGTGTTCGGTTTGCTGCTGGCCGGGGTCCCGCAGGGGGCGCCGCCCCGGTACACCGAGGAGATGCTCGCCTGTGCCGCCTTCCGGGAAGCGGTGCGCAGCGACATCCGGAACGAATCCGGCACCATCTTTCGGGACGAGCGCGCCGGCCGCGACGGGGTGCTTCTGGTGCAGGCGGCCCGGGGGGACTCCAGCCTCGCGCTCACGGCATGGTACGATTCTCTTCTCGTATACCGCGAGGGCCCCGAGGGCCGCACCGCCCCAGATGCAGAAGGACTCCTCGGGGGTCGGTGGCGCGGCACGCTCTCGCCCAGCGGTCGTTACCACGGCAACGAATCCCCCTTCATTCCCGACGACGTCGCCGAAATCGCCGATCTGCGCGGCCTAATGGGAGATTTCTTTCCGGCCCTCGAGGAGTATCCCGGGCGGGAGGTTTCCGTCCGCCGAATCAGGGAGGGGGCGGGCGGGTTGGAGCGTTACGCGTGGACGATCAAGTTCAGGGCCGACACCAGCGGCGTGGTCGATGATACGCTGGTGGTGCCGATGGGACGCCAATTCCAGGAGAGCGGGACGATGACCTGGGACCGGGTGCGCGGGCCGATTCGCTGGGAGCGGACCATCACGGTTACCGGGCGCATCGAAGCCAAGGGACCCATCCGGCGGGGGATGCGGAGCACGGTGATCCAGCGGGTGCGGGTCGAGCGGATTGAGAATCGATCCTGTGCCTGACCCCAAGGGCACCCAATCCATCGCTTGAAGGGGCTTGCCCCAACCCCTGTCATTTCATATGTTTACCAATACCCCCTCGGGAGGCCCACCGGATGTCGGATGCCTTTCTCAGCTCCGACGACTTCGATGAACAAGCCCACCAACTCTACAACCAAGGACGGTACGACGAAGCTCTCGAGACATTAAAGGACGGTCTGGCCCTCTATCCCGGCGCGGTAGAGCTGCACATCGGGATGGGCTACGCTTACCTGGCCAGGGAAGAGTTCGCGTGGTCCCGCCGCGCCTTCGAGCAGGCGCTTCTCCTCGACACCGATCACGAAGATGCACTCGCCGGCATGGGTGAGGCGCTGCTTGCGGTGGGCGATCAGCCCGGAGCGCTGGCGAGCTTCGAGCGGCTGTTGCAACTGGGCTTTCAAGAAGATCACGAGATGATGCTGCAGGCGGGCCGCGCGCTGTTCCGGAGCGGGCGGCTGGTGCAAGCCTACCGCTACTTCGATCTGGCGCAGAGCGCCGAAGCGGACTGCGCGGAAGCGGCCGCGTGCCTGGGTTACGTGTCGCACCGGCTGGGCCGCGACGGAGGGGCTTTCTTCTGGCTGCGGCGCACGCTGGCGATCGATCCCAAGTACGCCGAGGCGCGCATCTATCTCGCGAACATGCTCTACGACCGCGGGGAAAGCGCCGCGGCGCTCGATCATCTCCAGAAGACCGAGCCGGAGGACCACTTCGACGAGCTGGGTCTGTGGCGCACGGTGGAGCTCAAGAAGACCTTTTACCGCTTGGCGGATGACGATCTGGAGCTCGCGCCCTGGCTCGGCCGTCTGGGCGAGCTCGCTCCGGAATCGGACCCGACCGAGGATCTGCTCGCGGAGATCGAGGCCCAGCAACTCGACGGCACCGTCCGAGACCCGAACCAGCTCGAGCTCTTCGGTGCGCTGGTCGCCGACCTTCCCGGCATGCAGCGCAAGCACGGGCGCAGCGACCCGCATCAGGTCACCACACTCACCGGCACGACGCTTGGTGGCACCTGGGACGAAATCCTGCTCCAGCTCAAGGCGGTCGAGCATGGGGCAGCGCAGCTCTCCCTCTCGGAGTTCATGGCCGGGCAGGCCCGTCGAGGTCGGGAAGAAACCGGGGTGATCATCCCGCTCACCGACGCCGAAGCCTTCATCCGCGGGAGCGCCGAAGCGGGAGTGTTGCGGATCGTCCAGTGAGCGTCCGCTGGACCGACGGGGTCCGCCGCCTCGTCCTGCCCAACGGCCTGACCCTGCTGGTTCAGCGCGATTCCACGGCCCCGGCGGTAGCGGTGCTGAGCCACGTGCGGGCCGGGTTCTTCGATGAACCGGATCGCCTGGTCGGGGTGAGCCATGTGCTGGAGCACATGCTCTTCAAGGGCACCCCGACCCGCGGGGTGGGACAGATTGCCCAGGAGACCAAGGCCGCCGGCGGGTACCTGAACGCGGCGACGAGCTACGACCACACCACGTACTACGCCGTGCTCCCGGCCGGCTCCCTCGCGGTTGCCCTGGATCTCCAATCGGACGCGCTCCGCCGCAGCCTCCTGGACCCGGAGGAGCTTCGCCGCGAGCTCAAGGTGATCATCGAGGAAGCCCGCCGCAAGCTGGACACTCCCGCCGCCGTCGCCTCGGAGACCCTGCACGCCCTGCTCTACGACCATCATCGGATCCGGCGCTGGCGCATCGGAACCGAGGCGCAGCTCGCTGCCCTCTCCCCCGACGATCTTACCGGCTACTACCGCTCCCGCTACGTGCCGGAGCGGACCATCGTCGCGATGGTGGGCGATCTCGATCCCGATCTTGCGCTCGACGCCGCGCGGGAGTGCTATGGGGGCTGGCCGGCTGCGGCCGCGGCCTACAATCCGTCCCCCGAGGAACGGCCGCACCATGGAGTGCGGGTTCGCACCCTTCGGGGCGATGTCCGCCGGGCGGAGCTGGTGGTGGGTTGGCGGGGCGTGCCGGCGCTCCACCCCGACGCCGCCGCGCTCGACGTGGCCGCGACGGTGCTGGGGGCGGGACGGGCGAGCTGGCTCTATCGCGCGCTGCGCTCTCCCGGGCACGTGATGTCGGTGGCCGCATGGCATTACTCGCCGACCGAGGTGGGCGTGTTCTCGATCGCCGCCGACCTCGATCCCGAGCGGTTCTCGAACGCGGTCTCCGGCATGGCCGCCTGCGTCGCGCGGCTCCGTTCGGACGGACCCTCGGCCGACGACCTGGCCAGGGTCAGGCGCCTCCTCTCCGCGCGCTGGGCGCGCCGGCTGGAGAGCGTGGAAGGCCGCGCCGGCGCGCTCGCGGCGGCGGAAGCGCTGGGCGGTGTGCGCCTGCTGGACGAGGAGTACGAGCGGTTACTCTCGGTCACGCCGGAGCAGGTCCGACGAGTGGCGAACGAATGGCTCGCTCCGGATACCCTGGCTGCGGTGGCGTATCTACCGGAGGGAGAGGGTCAGGAGATCGATCCCGATCGGCTGCAGGCCGCGTTCGGGGAGAGTGCCTGGACTTTGCCCGAGGCGAGCGAGCCGCCATCGCCTTCGATCCCGCCGCCGGTGTCGGCTCGCGGCGCGGTCACCTCGGGGGTGCTGCACGTCGAGCTTCCCGGAGTGGATCTCCTGATCGGAAGGAAGCCGGGCGTACCGCTGGTGTCTCTGGGGGTGTATCGGCGCCGGACCATGACCGATACGGTCAAGGCCGCGGGGCTCGCCGCCCTGTCGGTGCGCTCCGCCGCGCGCGGCGCGGGCGGCCTGGACGCCGCGACGCTGGCGCTGGCGTTCGAACGGCTGGGCGGAGGGCTCTCCCCGCACACCTCGCCCGACTGGTTCGGGTTCGGCACCTCGGTGCTGTCCGACCGCACGGTGGAAGGTGCGGCGCTGCTGCACTCGGTGCTGCACTCCCCCGGCTACGACGCGGATGAGGTGGGGCGTGAACGGGGAACCCTGGCCGATGAGGTGGCGCAGACCCCCGACGACATGCTTCGGTATCCGGTGCAGCTGGCCCTCCGCGCCGGCCTCGGCGATTCGGGGTACGGGCTCCCGGTCCAGGGACTCGCCGAGTCGGTCCCCGCGCTGACCGATGGGATGGTGCGCGGGTGGCATGCCTGCGAGCTGGCCCAGGGCAGAACCGCGGTGGTGGCGGTGGGAGACCTGGATCCGGAGCGACTCGCCGGGGAGCTGGCCGGCCTGTTCCGGAAGGACCCCGCGCGCGACCCAGCCAGCATCGCAGCGGTCGCGGCATGGCGCGCTCCGGACGACGCCACGCGGGTTCACGCGGTGCAACGCGCCAAGCGCCAGACCGGAATGGCCGTCCTGTTCCCCGGGCCCTCGCGGGCCGATCCCGACCGGTTTGCCGGGTCGGTGTGGGCCGCGATGGCCAGCGGGCTTGGCGGGCGGCTGTTTCACGCGCTCCGGGATAAGAAGTCCCTCGCCTACACCGTGGTCGCATCCTCCTGGCAACGCGCGGGTGCCGGGGCGCTTCTGGTCTATCTCGCGACCTCGCCGGAGCGAGAGGAAGAGGCGCGCGAGGCGCTGCTGCGGGAGCTGGCCCGCTTTCGGGCGGCACCGCCGGACGCCGCCGAGTTGTCGCGGGCCATCAACTACCTCGCCGGCCAGGCCCAGGTCCAGCGACAGACCGCGGCGGCCGTCGCGGGTGAAGTGGCGGAAGCCTGGCTGGTCGGCACCGGACTCGAGGAGCTGGCCGATCCGGCCGCGGGGTTCAAGTCGGTGGCGGCGTTCGCGATCCAGGGTCTGGCGAACCGCTATCTCGACCCGTCCCTCAGGGTCGAGGGCGTGGTGCGGGGACAGCGCGCGAACGCCTGACTCGACAGCGGTCGTTTTATGTTTGGGACATGTCGGACCTGGAGAGATCGGCGGGAACAGGCGGAGTTCCGGTCACCGCCCGAATGCGCCCGTGGTGGTCGCCCGCGGACATCCTCACCGCCGTGCGAATACCCCTCGCCATCGCGTTCCTGCTGGTCCCGGACGACGAGTGGCGCCTGGTGATCCTGGCTTCGGCCGCCGCGAGCGATTTCGCCGACGGATTCGTGGCGCGGCGCTGGGGCGGCTCCCGGCTGGGCGCCTTCCTCGATCCGGTGGCCGACAAGCTCTTCATGGCGTGTGCGTTCGCGGTAGTGCTGTTCTCCGGCGCGCTCGCACCGCTCGAGGTGTTGGGTGTGCTGGCGCGGGATGTTGCGGCGGCGGTCGCGTTTCTGGCGACGGTGCTGCTGCGGCGGCCGGCGGCGATTCCCGCCCGGCTGGGCGGAAAGGTGGTGACCGTCGGTCAATTGCTGACGCTGCTCGCGTACCTGCTGGAATCATCGCTCCTCCGGCCGGTGGCGTGGGCGACGGCCGCGGTGGCGCTGTATGCGATCGGGGACTATGTGCGGGTCGCCAAAGAGGCGAGGAGGCTAGGACGCTAGGACGCTGGACCGAATTCAATGGAGCATCTATGGCCGACGACAACACTCGCAGCGCCAGAATCACGTGGGAGGGCGGGATGCGATTTCGGGGTGGTACCGTGGGAAAGGCCACCTCGCTGGTCGACGCCGACGGGCAGGAAGCGCCCGGGCCGATGGTCACGCTGCTTCTGGCCGCCGCGGCCTGCAGCGGTTCCGACGTCGTGAGCATTCTCGAAAAAATGCAGGTGACCCTCAAGGAGTTCACCGCCGAGGTCAGCGGCCGGCGGGCGCCCGATCATCCGAAGCGATACCTCACCCTTCATTTTTCCTACCGGCTGGCCGGCGCCGGCCTCGACGAAGCAAAGGCGCGCCGCGCGATCGACCTCTCCCACCAGAAGTACTGCTCGGTGCTGCACTCCTTGAATTCGGACATCGCCATCACGTACGACATCGCGCTCGGGTGAGAATCGGGCGGTCGGGCGCTCCCGCGCTCCTCGCGTTGGCCGGTTGGACCTTTCCGCTCGCCGCACAGGGCCAGGGCGTGGTGGTCGAGTGGGGGGTTCACGGTACCGTGACCGTCGCGTCGGATACAATAGGCCTGGTGGTGGGGCCTCGTGCGGCGTTTCGTTCGGTCGGAGGCACCCGGTTGGCGCTCTCGCTGGGTGCGGGGGTCCGGGGCGATCGGTCGACCGGACGCGGGACCGTGGCGCTGGAATACGTGCTCACGCCCAGGGCGGCGAATCGATCCGGCGTCTATATCGGAGGGGGTCTGGTCGGCGTCGTCGGAGGTGGGAAGGGAGGTTACCTGATGGCGTACGCGGGCCTGGAACGGAGTCCCGGGCTTCCGTCGGGCTGGGCGGTCGAGGCGGGACTCGGGGGCGGATACCGCATCCGTGCCGCGTACCATTGGCGGCGCTTCCCGCGGGGCTGGCGGCCTTGACTGGGGAGCTGGGGAGCTAGGGAGTCAGGGAGCTAGGAGCTGGAGGAGCCGGCGACTTCGGGCTTGCCCCGAACGACCGGCTTGCAGAACCGCTCACCCAACAACCGAACCTGGATCAACTGCTCTTCATCCAGATCGGAGTACCGTTCGGCGAGATACTGCATGGTATCGTCGATCCATTCCTTCTGGTGCTCGGGCTCGGCTTCGAGGACACCACAGCGCAAGATGTGGCTGAAGAGCTCGTCCCGCGCCTGCTCCACTACCGAAGGTCCTGCGGAGCGTTCGGTCTTCTTCTTGTTCGTCATGCACCGTCCTTTGATCGGTGGGCGCCGGAAACGTTAGCCCGGCGTAAGCCATTGCTCAGACACAATATAATCGCTTGTACCGTTCGGGCGCAAAGTCCCGGGGCCAGGTCCTCTGCGGCCGGGGTTCAACCACCATACGATGCCGAAGACCAAAAGGTTGGCAACACCACCCCGCGGCGGCCTTCCATTACATTTGGCGGCGCCCCGAACGCAGGCCTGGGCACTTGGCGGCAGCGAGGCAGGGTATGCCAGAGCACGACGAGGTGTACGGCGAAGACCGGGAGCAGGCGCTGCGCAGAATGCTGCGGGCGCTGGCCGACCG
>JAXIPC010000159.1:0-6556 GCA_045403135.1 Gemmatimonadales bacterium
TCGAGACCCTGCGCGACGATGCGCGCGAGCAGCCGGTCGTGATCGTCCTCCCGCTGGGAGCCGCCGATGATCTCCCCGTAGCCCTCGGGCGCGAGACAGTCGTTGTTCAGCACCGTTCGGGAATCCGCGGGATTCTCCTTCATGTAGAACGCCTTCACCGCCTTGGGATAGTTCATCACGAACACCGGCTTGTCCGAATCCTTCGACAGCAGGGTTTCGTCTTCCGCGCCGAGGTCGCTGCCCCACACGATGGGGCTCCCCATCGCCTGCAGTTTGGCAATGGCCTCGGTGTAGGTGATGCGCGGGAACGGCTCGGTCACCAGCTCGAGCCGGCTGGTGTCGCGTTCCAGCTCCTTGAGCGGTTCGGCGCACCGCTGGAGGGCCCTCGACACGAGAAAGCTCACAAACCGCTCCTGGAGCCGCATGTTGTCGTCGGAGTCGTTGAACGCCACCTCGGGCTCCACCATCCAGAACTCGGTCAAGTGACGTCGGGTCTTTGACTTCTCCGCGCGGAACGTGGGCCCGAAGCAGTACACCTTGCCCAGCGCCGCCGCGGCCGCCTCGACGTAGAGCTGGCCCGTCTGCGCGAGATACGCCTTCCCCAGGTCAAAGTAGTCGGTGGCGAACAGCTCACCGGCCTGCTCTCCGATGGAGCCGGTGAGGATCGGCGTGTCCACATGGGTGAAGCCGTTCAGGTCAAAGAAGTCGTGGATTGCCTGGATCACCGCGTGCCGCACCTTGGCGATGGCCACCTGTTTCTTGCTGCGGAGCCACAGATGACGGTGTTCGAAGAGGAACTGGGTGCCGTGTTCCTTGGGGGTGATCGGGTAGTCCACGCTGGGGCCGATGATCGTGAGACCCGAGACAGTAAGCTCGTAGCCTCCGGGCGAGCGCGATTCTTGCCGAACTTCCCCGTTAACGGCTACGGACGTCTCCTGAGTCAGCGTGCCGAAGGCATCCCAGACCGCGTCCGACACCTCCTTCCGAGCGACCACTGCCTGGACGTACCCGGTGCCGTCGCGCACCACCAGGAAGGCGATCTTGCCGCTGGACCGCGTGGTGACCACCCACCCCCGGACCGTGACCGGCTTTCCCACGTGCCGGGCCAACTGGTTGACATAGACCGACGGCATTGGCGGGCGCGCTCGCGAGTAGTGGGGGCCTCGATTGGAGGCCGGATTGTAGCCTTGGGCACGGGAGGGGTCAACGCGGCTTCACAATCGCCGAGATTCGCCGGCGAACTGACAAGGAATTGGACGGTGTCGCCTTTCTCGAATCTTGCAAGCCATGGCGAAGTTGCCGATACTAGCTAGCCGGCCACACGCATCCAGAGGTGCATATGAACTGCGACATGCAAGCCCGTTTGAAGCCCGAGTTCAGCCTCCGGTATCCTCGGCTGAGCGCGGGCGTGTGGTACGACGTCTCCCCGATTTTTCCCGGGGTCACGGTCCGCCGCGTGGATATCTTTGGCCGCCGCATTGCCCGCCTCAAGACCAGCCGAGATTTCGAAACAGTGCAGGCCGCCCATTTCGAGTTCACTCCACGCAAAGTCGAGCAGGGCGAGCTGGCCAGCGCCTGAGCGCCCCCGAAGCTCCGAATAAAAGTCATCGCGAGGCAACTGCGGCTCGCGATGACTTCCGCAATACTCCTCAGGTGTCCATCACCAGCCGAATGTCGGAATCCACGTCGTCCGCCTGACCCCGAGTGACAAGTGAAACCACGAGAAAGACCAACAGCGACAGCACCAGCGACAGCCCCGAGATGGTGACGCCTGCGGGGAAGGTGTAAAGGCGGAAGTAGGCCATCGACTCGAAGGCCAGCGTGCTCGCCAGTCCGACGGAGATCGACGCGATAGCCCCGGCGCGGGTCGCCCCGGGCCAGTTGAGCCCGATGGCCAGGGCTGGCACCAGCGTAGACGCGAACAGCCCCCAGCCGAAGATGCCCAGGAAGGCCACCAGGGTCCCCGAAACCTGGGCAACCAGCGCGGCGACCGCCGCGATGAGCACGGTGGTGAGGCGGCCCCAGAACAATTCATTGCGAATTCGCCGGCCGAGCGCGACCGGCAAATCGTGGGTCACGACCGCGGCCCCGACATTCATGAACGAATTCACCGTGCTCATGATCGCCGCCGCCACGCCGGCAAAGACCAGCCCGGCGAGCGTCACCGGCGCAGCGCTGAGCAGAAACCGCGGGGTGGCGTCGTCGGCCCGGGCCAGTGGCGCCATCGCCCCTTCGGCCACCAGGGCCTTCACCGCGATCCCCACTCCGAAGTAGAGCAACACCGTCACCATGAGCGCCACCGTCATGATGGTGGGGTACCACTTGAGGCGAAGCGGGTCGCGCAGCATGTAGAACTTGTGAATGACGTGGGGCTGCGCCAGGGAACCGAGCCCGAAGACGAAAAAGAAGGAGAGTGCGCCGAGGGGAGTGACCTTACCCCAGGGTCCGAGAAACGCAGGATCCGATGCCAGGATAGAGCGGGAAATGCCGGCCAGCCCGCCGCCACTCTCCAGGGCGAAATAGAATACCAGGAGGGACGCGGCGGCCATCACGCTGCCCTGAAAGACGTCGGTGTACACTCCCGCGAGAATGCCTCCCGCGGCCGAGTAGGCCACCATGATCGCGGTGCCGATCCAGATCCCGGCGGTGAGCCCGGTCCCGAATACGGCATCGATCACGAGCCCAAGGGCGAGTGCGTTGGTGGCCATATATCCGACGATCGCCACGAGAATCGCGATCCCCGCCAGGCCTTGAGCACTCCGGGAACGGTACCTGGCGCCGATCGCGTCAGGAACGGTCATCAGCCCCCGCACCTCGGCGAGGAGCCGCATCCGCTTGGCCAGGGTCCACGCGGACATGGTGTTGGTGATGGAGGCCGGCAGCACAATGAACACCGCGCCAAGACCGAGGCTGTAGACGAGTCCCGGCCCCCCGATGAAGGTAAAACCGGAAAGGGTTGCCGCCATGGCGGCGATGGCCAGCGCCCACACCCCGACCCCCTCGCCGGCCACGAAAAAGTCCCGGGCGGTTCGGGTGCGGCGGCTGGCCCAGACGGCAATCGCGGCGACCACCAGCAGGTACGCGAGCGCGCTGGCCAGGACGGTCGGCTGGGCCACGCGCGGCAGCGCCGCCGTCTGAAGCGCCAGCGCCAGGGTCACGATGCCGCTCCGGTCCGATCTTCCATGGCGAACCGCGCGGCCCGGATCCGTTCGATGTCCGCGGCGTCGAGGGTGAACCGCTCGAAGGTGAGCGCGTAACCGAGCGGCAACACCAGCGCCGGGAGCAGCCCGATGCCATACACCACCAGCGCCGCCCGGAGCGGGAGTCCCGCCACCAGCCGGGTCGCCGGCCCCTCCGCACCCGGAAGCGCCAGCGCCAGTCCGAAGCCGCCCACCAGCACCACGAACGTGAACCCCAGGGGAATCCAGAGCGGTCCCAGGCTTCGCCCGGGGCGGGCGGCGCCCAGCGCCATGAAGCCGACGCAAAGCAACGCGATCCCGATGGTCATGGCCCAGGGGGCCCATCGCGGCGCGCCGCCGGGGAGAAACGCGGCGGCATACGCCAGGGCCGCGGCTGCGGTGCCCGCAACAACCAGACTCAAGCCGCGACGGGCAACCATACTCCCTCCCAGAGGCTCAGCCCACTCGGAACAACGCTTCAGCGCGAGGATACCGGAGCAGGGCCCGCTGCTTGAGCGCGCCATGACCGCGTTGCTCCAGGCCTGGATCCGCGTTGAGAACATCCCGCGCCATGTCCCGCGCCACCGAGAGAAGGTCGGTGTCTTCCGGAAACCGCGCCACCCGGATTTCCGCCATCCCCGACTGGCGCTCGCCGAGCAGGTCGCCCTGGCTTCGCTCCGCCAGATCGAGCTCGGCGATTTTGAACCCATCGGAGATGGCCGCGAAAGCCGTCAGCCGGGGAGATTTCCGCTCCGCGAGCAGAATGCAATGGCTCTCCTCGGCGCCCCGGCCGACCCGGCCGCGAAGCTGGTGCAGCTGGGCCAGGCCGAACCTCTCGGGGTTCTCGATCAGCATGATGGTGGCATTGGTCACGTCGATGCCGACTTCTATCACGGTGGTGGCCACCAGCACCTGAACCGTGCCGGCGCGAAAGTCCAGCATCACGCGGTCCCGCGCTTCCGGTTTGAGCTTGCCGTGCACCAGGCCGACCGTGAGCTCGGGCCAGCGAGCCTTGAGCGACTCCGCCATCGTGGTCGCGGCGCGCAGGTCGGCCTTCTCGGTTTCCTCGATGACCGGCAGCACCACGTACGCCTGCCGTCCGGCCAGGCACTCCTCCCGGACGAAGTCGAGGACCCGCTCGCGTTGGCTTCCGGTGCGGACGGCGCTGCGGACGCTGCCGCGCCCCGCCGGCTTGGCCCTGAGCACTGACATGTCGAGATCGCCGTAGCGGGTGAGCGCCAGGGATCGGGGGATCGGAGTGGCGGTGAGGAGCAGCACATCGGGCGCCGCGCCCTTGCCGATCAGCGCGGCCCGCTGCTCGACACCGAAGCGATGCTGCTCGTCGATGACCACCAGTCCGAGCCGCCGGAAGGCCACGCCCTCCTGCATCAGGGCGTGGGTGCCGAGTACGACGCGCGCCTCGCCGCTCTTCAGCCGTTCACGCGCCGCCGCCTTGTCGTGGGCGGTGAGCCGCCCAGTGAGGATCTCTGGAACAATACCGAGCGGCGCCAGCAGCCGGGCCAGCGTCGCCTGGTGCTGCTCGGCCAGCAGCTCGGTCGGCGCCATGAGGGCGGCCTGGTAGTCGTTCTCCACCGCGAGCAGCATGGCGAAGAGCGCCACGACCGTTTTGCCGGTGCCCACGTCTCCCATGAGCAGCCGGTGCATTCGCTGGGCGGCAACCATGTCCGCGGTGATCTCCCGAAGCGCCTGGCGCTGGTCGGCGGTCAGCTCCCACGGCAAGGACTCCCGCAGCGCGCTCGTGAGCTTGCGTCGTACCGAGAACTGGACGCCCACCCTTCCCCGTTTGGCGAGATGGCGCGCCCGTCCGAGCATGAGCTGAAGATCGAACAGCTCGTCCAGCGCCAGCCGGCGGCGGCCCCGCTCCGCTTCGGCGATCGTGGCCGGGCGGTGCACCGACTTGAGCGCGTCCGGCAGGGTGGGCAGATCGAAGCGGCGCCGAAGGGTCTCGGGAAGGATTTCGGGGCAGGCGGCGGCCAGCGCATTCAGGTGACGGTCGATCAGCGCGCGGATCAGCTTGTGAGAAAGCCCCGCGGTGGCGGGGTACACCGGAAGCACCTTGCCCTGCTGCCACGCGGATTCATCGGTTCCATCCGGTTCCGCCAGAATCAGGAACTCCCGCGGAACCATCTGGCGGCCGTGATAGAAACGAACCGGGCCCGCTACCAGCAGAGTCTGGCCCACATCGATGGTCCGGTCGAGGAAGGCTTGGCCGGGCCAGACGCACTCCAGGGCGCCGCTCTCGTCCCGCAGCACCGCGTGAAAGATCCGGAGTCCCTTTCTCGTGGGCACTACGCCCTTGGCCACCACCCGGCCCACGCAGGCGATGTCGTCGCCCACGCGGGCCCGGGCGAGCGACGTGAGCGATGAGGCATCGATGTACCGGTGCGGCAGATGCCAGAGGAGATCCTGCGCCGTGGAGATACCGAGTCGCTCCAGCGCTTCCGCCCGGCGCTCGCCGATGCCCTTCAGGAACTTGACCGGTGTATCGAGGCGGAGGAGGGGCACCACTATTCGCTGCTCCCTACCAGTTCTTCGGCAAAGCTCCGGGGATCGAACACTTCGAGGTCGGCGGCTTGCTCTCCGGTCCCGAGGAAGCGGACCGGCAACGCGAGCTCCCGGCGGAGGGCCACGACCGCGCCGCCCCGGGCGGTGCCGTCCAGCTTGGTGACGATGAGCCCGGTCGGGCGCACCGCCTGGGCAAAGAGTTTTCCCTGCTGCACCGCGTTCTGGCCCACGCTCCCGTCGAGCACCAGGAAGGTTTCGTGGGGAGCGCCCGGTGCCTTTCGCCCGATGACCCTGACGATCTTGCTGAGCTCCTCCATCAATCCCTCCTGGGTATGCAGGCGGCCGGCGGTATCGATGATGACCACCGTCATCCCGCGCGATTGCGCCGCTTCGATAGCGTCGAACGCCACCGCGGCGGGGTCGCCGCCCGGGGCGCCCGACACGCACGGCAGCCCGAGCCGTTCCGCCCAGATCTCGAGCTGCGCCACCGCGCCGGCGCGGTAGGTATCGGCGGCACCCAGAATCACCTTGTCTCCCTGCGCACTCAGCCGCCGGGCGAGCTTGGCGATCGAGGTCGTCTTGCCGGCGCCATTCACCCCGACTCCCAGAACGACGGTCGGTCCGGAGGCGGCGCGCGCGATGGCGGCGGGATCTCCCGAACTGGAGAGCAGCTCGGTGATCCGCGCCTGAAGCGCGCTGCGCAGATCGTCCTCGGTCTTGAGGCGGCCGCGGCGCACGCCGTCCTCCAGCATCTCGACCAGGTCCATGGTGGCCGGGATGCCGAAATCGGATTCCAGCAGCAGACGCTCCATGGCCTCGATGTCGGCGGCTTTGAAGCCGCGTGCGATGGC
>JAXIPC010000010.1:0-9372 GCA_045403135.1 Gemmatimonadales bacterium
GGGGCCACCCGCAACCCGGGGGTTCCCCCAACCCGGCCCCGCCCCCCCTCCCCACCCGGCGCGCCCCACCCACCGCCCGGGTCACTATCGAGGTTTCTCCTACGGCGTCCCCGCTGGTGTTCGCCGTCGGTCTACGGCGTCGGGGTCGCTGCTGGCGGGGTGGCAGCCTTCTTTCCCGTGACGTGGCGAATGCCGATCCCCAGCTGGATTCCGCTGAGCTCCTCCCGTCGGATCGGGATGTATTTGTCCTCCGACCGGAGGCGCTCATACCGATAACCCAACATGACGTAAAATGGCAAGCGACGCGGGGCCTGGTAGATCACCGCAGTGACGGCTTCCCACCCGACCAGGCCGAATTTCTTGTCGTTGCTTCCGCTGGTCCCGCCCGTCGGAACCGAATCGGATCGGGCGTAGGCCCCTACCGAGAGCGAGACCGAGAATCCGCTGGGGCCTAGTGGTATTGACGACCGGGCTCCTCCACGGATCAGCTTGTCCCGGGGCTCGCCCAGCGAAGCCGAGCGGGCCCGCAGCGCGAAGCCAGCTTCGACGCTGAAGATTTGCGCGCCGATCATAAGCCGTCCTTCCGCCATCCGGAGCTCGCCACTTTGACTGCGCGCGCTCACGCTGCCGATCGCCCCGGTGAGGTAACGAGCGTAGAAACCCATCGACTGGTTCTGCGCGAGAAACTCCGCCCCGGTAAGCGAAGCCGAGGCCTGCACAATGGGGCCGCTACTGAGCACGTTCTGTCTTGTAGAGATCATCATGCCGCCAAATCGCACTTCTGATTGTGCCTGGCCTAGAGTCGGCCGAAGGGCAAATCCCAACAGAAGGAGGCTTCTCGTGAGTGCTTTCATGGCCGCGGCTCCGGATTGATCGTAATGTCGGCCTGATAGGTTCGTAGGAGCTCGACGTTTTTTGCTCCGGCATCTGTGACGCCTTTGTGAAACTGTGCGCGGTTGTCTGCGTTGAGCTTGATATTGGCCGGGATGGGTTCTCCCTTGTCCAGCAGCCATACGCCCCCGGCCGTGCCGAGGCCGAGTACCAGTCCGATACCGACGGCTCGGCCATCCGAACCCGACGAAGCTCGAAACTCGCTCCCTCGTAACACTCGCGACGCCACGATGGTGCCGGCGGCCGCCAAGACGCCTCCTACGATTCCTTTGGCTCGCCTTGGCCTCGTCGACTCCGCGAGCAGCGATTGCTCGTCGAACCGCTCGGGGACCGAAAGGTAGATCAGGGGAGGAGCGGCAATGGTGGTCGCAAAGGACAGCGTGATCGTGTCATTGGTCACCTCATCCGCCGCGGTCACCAGAAGCGAGTACGGTCCCGATGGGAATCGAGGTGTCCCGCCCGCAAGAACCTTCATCCGGAGGGTGCCCTGAGTCGCTCCCGTGAGGGAATCCACTTGGACCGGCCGCCCGCTTTCGGGCTGGAGTAGCAGGCGAAATCTGGCGGGTCGCGAGGCCATGACGTTGATCTCAAGACTCTGGTCGGGGCCGATCAACTGATTGCGTTCACGCGGAGAGGCGCTGATCCCGAAGGTCGACAGCTTGGCTTCCCGAAAGAGCGCTTCGAGCCCTGGCCAAGCGACTTCCCGCGGCAATGCTGCGGCGGGGGCGATCTTCACGAGCAATCGCAGCGCGTCCATCGCGAGATCGCGTTTCTGCGCCGTTTCCTGTTCGGGAAATCTCGCGCCCGCCATCAGCTGGTACGCCTGAATGCGCTCGGCTCGGCGCAATTGTCCGAAATCGAGCACGGCCTGCGCTATCGAGTCGGCTTCGGCGTATCGGAGATCGTTGAGCGCCGCCCGAGACGCGCCGAGAAGATCCTGTACCGGCGAGCGCGTTTGCGCTGCGGCCGGGCCGACCGAAATCAGGAGCGAAAGCACCAATGCGGTGAAGTGGGCGCGAAGAGCCATAGCTTCCGTTCCCCGGTCAAGGTGAGGGACAGGTGGGAAAGCGATTTCCGATGCTCACAGAATCTCCCCCCTTTAACACCGTGCTGTCTTGCCAGGGGGTGCAACCCTCCGCCTGGAGGGAGAAAGTCACTTTGCCGGCAGGAACTCGCCACCATCTGATCGAGGGATTCCTGGGGAGCCGGGGGATGCCATTGATGTAGAGCACGGATTCTTCCTGCCGGGTTCCGAGACGTACCCACGCCCAGTTGGAGGCTTCCGCCGGAGCCCTTGTGGCGGTGTCGGCGGGCTGGGTCACCGAGCTGCCCGCCGCTACGGCAGTGACTGGTGCCGGCGGCGGCGGAACGACCAGGGCAGAACCCGCCTGATTCGGTGTGACCCTGGAACGCTGGTCGCGGGGCGGGGTGGCCGCATTGCCGGCGCCGGGGCGGGCGCGTTTGTCCTCCGCGACGGCTGGTGGAGCAGGGGCAGCCGGTTGCGGCGGACTCTCCGGAACGCGAGTCACGGTGGAATCCGGCAATACTTCTGAGATCGGAGGGGCACCGGCCCATTTCCAGAGGCCCAGCGCGCCCACGGCGAGCACGAGGAATGACAGGAAGGCCCGCCGGACGGATCGGGAGCGCCAGAACGACGGCTTCGAAACGGGCGGAACGGCTTTGGCGATGCGACGACTGCTGGGGGCTGGGCTAGTGGGAGGGCTCGGCAACGGAACCTGCCGGGCACCACTTCGGGCCAGCGTAATGAGCTGGCTGCGAATAGGATCACCGGATTCGGTCGGATGGAGCTTGAGCTCCGCCACCACGGCGTCCAGCGAAGCCCACCGGTCCTCCGGATTCTTCGACAGCATTCGCATGACGATGTGCGCGAGGGCCGGAGGACAGTCGGGACGCCGCTTTAGTACGGGTTCGGGGATGTCCATGATGTGGGCGCGCATCACTTCGCCGATGCCACTGCCGCCAAAGGGAACCCCCCCGCACAACATCTGATACGCGACAACGCCCAGCGCGTACTGGTCGGACTGCCCGGTGATCTGGTCCTGCGAACACTGTTCGGGGCTCATGTAGTACGGCGTTCCCACCGACGCCCCCGTTGCCGTGAGTCCGCTGAGTCCGGAGGCTCGCGCGATCCCGAAGTCCGTGACGACGGCCCAGCCATCGGCGTCGATCATGATGTTGGCCGGCTTGACATCGCGATGGACGATCCCGCGCTTGTGGGCGTAGGCAAGCGCGCTCCCCACCTGAGCCAGCAGCACCTGAATCATGTCGGTGGGCAAGGGTGCATGTTCCCGGATCACGAAATCGAGGGTGCTGCCATCGATGTACTTCATCACGAAGAACGACAGTTGCTCCGTCTGGCGGACTCCGTACACTGGAATGATGTGGGGGTGGCTGAGCCCGGCCACGATACGTGCTTCCCGGCGGAAGCGCTCGGCCATTCCGTCCTCCAGGAGGAGGGAGGGCGCCATGACTTTGATGGCGACGTGCCGGTCGAGCGCGATGTCGTAGCCCAGAAAGACGGTCGCCATCCCGCCTTTGCCGAGCTCGTCATAGATCTCGAACTCACCAAGGGTGGCCTCGCGAAGGGCGTCGCGCAGCCGGTTGTGGGCCGAAGCCAAGGCATCCTGGAGCAGGTCAGCCTGACGGCCTTGCTGATCCATAGCTGCAGTCACCAATGCTGAAGAATGTGAAGGGCCGCCGCGGGTTCCATAACCGCGGGGCGGAACTCGGGCGGCCGAGAATCTACCACCGGGCGGACCAACATGCGAATGCTCGGGTTAGGAGACAGGGTTAAAGCGGGTTAATGGAGCGACAGCGGGTTAGTAGATCTACTAGGTGGGAGATCTACTAGGTGGGAGATCGACCAGGCAGACGTGGAGCTGGTTCGTTCGATTCTCTAGCCGGGACGTTTCTCGACTGGTATCTTGGAGCACTTTCCTCCAGGCGGCTCCCTGCCGGACCCCGTTTCTCCGCTCCAAGCCGCCGTCGCCGACCGGTACAGCATTGGTCGGGAGCTTGGCCGGGGCGGTATGGCGACGGTCTACCTCGCAATCGACCTTCACCACGACCGCGAGGTCGCGATGAAGGTGCTACGCCCCGAGCTTGCTTCGACGGGCGCGGCAGCGCGTTTCCAGCGTGAAATCAAGCTCGCCGCGCGACTGCAGCACCCGCACATTCTGGGCGTCCACGACTCCGGCGAGGCGGCTGGCCGACTCTGGTTCACCATGCCCTTCGTGGACGGGGAATCGTTGCGCGACCGGCTCAGCCGAGAGAAGCAGCTTCCGGTGGACGAAGCCGTTCGCATAGCTCGCGAGGCCTCCCTGGCGCTCGACTACGCCCATCGGCATGGAGTCGTTCACCGGGACATCAAGCCGGAGAACATCCTGCTTTCCGACGGGCAAGCGCTGATCGCCGATTTCGGAATCGGCCGAGTCCTCGCGGACTGCCGGGATGCGCGACTGACGGGAATCGGCCTGGCGATCGGAACCCCGACCTACATGTCGCCCGAACAGGCGAGCGCTGAGCGCGACCTCGATGGTCGCACCGACATCTACTCGCTGGGTGTGGTGCTATACGAGATGCTGGCCGGGGAGCCGCCGTTCGCGGCCCGGACGCCCGCCGCAGTCGCCGCCAAGCGCCTAAGCTGCGACGTTCCCTCGCTCCGGCGGATTCGACCCGCGGTTCCCGAGGATGTGGAACGAGCCGTGTCAAAAGCGATGGCGCGAACCCCGGCAGACCGATTCGCCAGGGCCGCCGAGTTCGCCGAGGCGCTGGCGGTCCCTGCAAGCCCGAGGAGCCGTATGCCGTCTCGACCCTTCGTTCCGCCTGCCCAGGCACAGGCGGGTGCGACTGCCCTCCGGCTCAGGACCCTCGGAGCGATGGCGCTCCTGGACCAGAGCGGGTTCGAAGTGCTGGGGCCCGGCGCGCCGCTCGCGCTCCTCATCTACCTCCATGCTTCGCCCGGCCGCTCCGCGAACCGTGATCACCTTGCAGCCACCTTCTGGGCGACGAGCGATCAGTCTGAAGCCCGCCCGGTGCTCCGGCATCTCGCCAGGCTTCGCCATGTCCTGGGTCCCGACTCAGTCGAAGACCAGGGCAAGGAACTCCACCTGGCTGCACCGCTGAGCTCGGATCGAGAGGACTTCCTCGTGGCGCTTGGCCGACATGATTTCGAAGGCGCCCTTGCCACCTACGGTGGTGCTTTCCTTCCCAACTATGGGAGTCCGGGGGCCGCGGAGTTCGAACGCTGGATCGACTCGGAGCGACAGCGCCTCCTTATCCTGTTCGTGCGCGCCGGCGAGGGGCTTGTCCGACGAGCGCTCGATCGGGCCCGCCCGCGCGAGGTCCTCGACCTCGCTCGTAGACTCTGCCGCGAAGCCCCGGATTCCGAGGCGATGCGCCGGCTGCTGCTGGAGGTGCTGCTTGCCGCGCGGGATGACCTTGGTGCGGTTGCCGAGGCAGAAGGGCTGCGCCGCTGGCTCGACGAGGAGGGGCGTACCCCCGAGCCTGCCACGCTCCGGATGCTCGAACTGGCCGTCACCGGGGACATCAGCGGCTCGGTCGAATCGGAGACTCCCGGTCTTTTCCCGGAACTCGTGGGCAGGGAACGCGAGTTCCATATGATCGTGTCGGCCTGGCGCGAAGCCTGTCATGGCCCTGCCCGGCATGTTCACGTTGAGGCTCGTGCGGGCCTGGGGAAGACGCGCCTGCTGCAGGAACTGGGTGGGCGGGTCCGAACCCTGGGCGGAAAGGTGATCTACGTGCGCGCCATGCCGGGCGAGCAGCTGCTCGATGCCGTCCTGGTTGGAGATCTCGTTCGCGAGCTCAGCAACCTGCCCGGATCTAGAGCGGTATCGCCGGGCACGGCTGCTGAACTGGTCGGTCTGCATCCGGCATTCGGAGCACAATACCCCGATATCTCCCCGGCGCCCGGGGGGAGCGATAGGATCCGGCGGCGCGCTTTGGCGCTGACCGATCTGGTCAATTCGGTGGCAGAAGAATCCCCCCTGGCGCTCCTGATCGATGATGTGCATTGGCTCGATGCGGAATCCAGTCAAATCCTCTCGGCAGCCGTCTTGCGCTTCGGTTCCGCTCGAGTCTTTTGCCTCACCGCGGGGCGACCCACCGGAACCGGTCAGCTGCAGTTCCGGGAAGCGAGGCGGGTCCTTCTCGCCCCTCTCTCCCTGAGCGACACAGAGAGCCTGCTGGCGAGTCTCGCCTCATTCTCGGATGCCCCCTCGGCGCGCCGACTGGCGGCGGTTTTCCATCGCGCCACCAAAGGGTCTCCCCTGCTCATGCAGGAGATCGTTCAACTCGCCATCGACCAAGGTGAGCTCGATCGGAGGGAAGGAACCTGGCGGATCGCCAACCTGGATGGTTTCGTCTCCTGGCTTGGCGAGAAAGACCCGTTGGAGTTACGACTGGCGTCTCTCTCTCCATCCGGCCGTCAGCTCTTGCTGGCGCTGGCCGCGACTGGCGCGCCGCTCGCGCGACAAGAAATCGAACGCGCCGCCTCCGGCGGTCAGATCTCGGCCGAGACGCTCATGGAGCTGGAACGCCGTGGCTACATCGCGTCGAGGGGAGATCGTTGGGACTTGGCGCATGACGAAGTGGGCGAAACGATGCTTCGTCTCGCAAGTGCCACCGAGCGACGGGCGGCGCATGTCGCGAGGGGGCGGGCGCTGATGGTGCACGGGCTTACGGAATCCAGCGTCGGGCGGCGAGCCGCGAGACACTTCGTTCAGGCTGAGTCACCGAGGGACCTGAAGCGGCTCTTCCGAGAATGGACCAAGGGCGCGCGCGCCCGACGAGATTGGACGAAGCCTGCCCTCCTTGCGCAGGACCTGTTGGGCGACGGCGCGAGCCCGGAGCAGATCCATTCGCTCGTGCGCGAGCTGCCGGTGACGATCCGATGGCCCCTCGGCAGCTTGGTCTTGCTCTCCTTGGGAACACTCGCACTGTTCGGGCTCTTTTTCCTCCTCGCGCTTCGCTAGCCTCACTCGTGGCGCAGGGGCACGGTCGGCTGGGCGCGAGTCGCGCGGCGGGTCGCCCGCCCACGACGGATTCGTCAATGCCTTGCTGGCTGATGGACCTTCTCCGGAGCTTGGTGAAGCGGCCTTGGTATTCGGTGTCCTGGTCGGGGGCTGAGCGCTTCGGTCCACGACATCAACGCGGATGGAGCCGTTCGGACGTGTCGCGGCGAGTGGTGGTTCTCTTGGGTACTCGGAGGGCCGGGCCATGCAAGACGTCTGGCTCTCCTTCCCGGAAAGAGCGAGGCCAGCCGAAGCCGCCGGGCGCCGCCTACGACCGCTAGGGAACGACGTTGCGCCGATTCGATCGTGCCGGGCACGAGCGGAAGATCGTGTGGGTGAATCCCGTTTCCGGAGCGGAAATCCACCTGCGGGGAGGGCCCGATGGCGATGGTATCACCCTTCTTGGCGAGGACGGCGGCCCGCCCCTCCGCTGGCAATTCCCCGACCTTCGTCCCAAGTCATTCACGTGGCAGGGCCATCGCCTGGCCAACGATGGACACGAGTTGGCGCTGGGGGCCGAGTTTCAAACTGACGCGGATCGCCCGCGTAGAAGGTTCGATGGCGGCCCTCCTCAAGCGCAAGAAAATCCAAGCGCCAGCCGGCGTCCAAGTCTAGCTTAGCGGCGAACGGGGGCGCGGTGAGGCGCGACCGTTCGAGGCGCTCAACGGAGGACGACCATGACTAGGTCCCGCCGGACCGCCGCCACGGTGGCGGCCGGTGCCATGCTGATCGCGGCCGGCGGTTGCGCCGCGCCGGGAAGCGCGCGGCCGCCGTCTGATCCCCGACAGGAGATGACCTCGGTGCTCGCCGCATCGGCGCCCCACCCGTCGCTCGGCGACCAGGCGTGGGTCTGGGATCGCTTTGTCGGCACGTGGGCCTGCGATTTCGGCTTCTATCTCGACGACGGCAGCGTGAGGCGCGCCGCGGGCGAGCTCACGTTCGGCTGGGTGCTCGACGGCCGCGCCCTCCAAGACATCTGGATCAGCTACCCCAAGGACAGTACGAAGGAGCGGAACATGGGCACCTCGCTTCGCTTCTTCGACGACAACTCCAGGACTTGGCGCGTGGTGTTCGTGAGCCCCGCGAACGGCGGGCTCTTGACCGTGCAAGGTGGAGTCGAGGGCACCCGGATCGTGCTCCGCGGCACGGACGATGAAGGGGCGACGCTGCGCTGGTCGTTCAACGACATCCAGGTCGATTCCTTCGTCTGGCGTGGCGAGAAGTCCCGCGACGGGGGCAAGACCTGGCGGCTCGAGGAAGAGCACCGCATGAAGCGCAGGGCCATGACGCGATAGAGCGCGGAACGTAAACTGGCGGAGGCACAGGATGAATCGCAGTATTCGATCTGTGACGTTCGGCATCGTGGCCCTCACGGTGGGCGGGGCCTCAGGCACCGTGGCGGCGCAACAGTCACGAAGCGCGCTCGCATTCGAGCACCTGGCGTCCCTGCTGGGCGAGTGGACGGGAGTACTGTCGGGTACGGAGGTCCAGGTGACGTATACCCTCATCGCGGATGGCAGCGTGCTGATGGAGGAGTTCCGGCCACAGAACGGCCCGACGATGATGACCATGTTCTCGGTGGACGGCGATCATCTCATCGCCACGCACTACTGCAGCGCGCGGAACCAACCGCAGATGGAGTCGGTAGCCATCACCGAGCCGCAAGCGAAGAGTCTGGCCTTCTCGCTGACGCGCGTGACAGGGCTGAAGCTGCCGGACGACTGGCACAACACGGGGTTGGTCGTGGCACCGGACGACAGCGATCACTTCACTCAGGAGTGGACCTATCAACACCAGGGCGTCGCCGGCAAGAACGTCTTTCACTTCGCGCGCGCACGGTAGGGGCCAGCGCTCCTTTCGGGGCCGCTCGTCGAAGGGATGATGCGCGAGGTCGCCGAGCGGGTGATCGGTTGCCGGGTGGCAGGCGCGGCCCACTGGATCCCGGAGGAGAATCCTCACCGCCTCGTCGAGGCGTTGCTCGGGTTCCTCGACGGCCGTGAAGCGGACGATCCTCGCAGCTAGAATCGGGGCCGCGGGCCTTGGCCTGGCAGCCCTCGGGTGGGTCCTCCTCTCCCAGGATGCCGGCGTGCAACCCTCACCCACGAACCAGGAAGACACAGTCCGCGCCACCAACCCATCGGATCAGGAGATCGTGCTCACCCGGTCGTTCGCTGTTCCCCGCCGCATCGTCTTTGCCGTTTCGATCCGCCCAGTGGGTTCGTGTACCTCGAAACCTATGACTTTTCGCCGCTCAAGGTGCTGGTGACGACAACCCTCGAGGAGGTGGATGGAAAGACCCGCTTCAGGCAGGCGCTACGGTACGCGTCGCAGCGAGAGCGAGACGAGGATTTCGAAGCCTGTCGCCCCACGGGGGTGCAAGGACTCACTCGTGGCGCAGGGCCACGGTCGGCTCGGCGCGGGTGGCGCG
>JAXIPC010000024.1:0-15472 GCA_045403135.1 Gemmatimonadales bacterium
CCCACATCATGGAGGAGCTCTCCGCCCGCGTGGATTTCCTGCTCGACGTGGGTCTGGGTTACCTCACGCTGGACCGGCAAACCCGAACGCTCTCGGGCGGCGAGGCGCAGCGGATCGCACTCGCGAATGCGCTGGGGGCGCGCCTGGTCGACGCCCTCTATGTGCTGGACGAACCCTCGGTCGGGCTCCACCCCCGCGACACCGACCGGTTGCTCTCGCTGCTGCACCGCCTTCGAGATGGTGGCAATTCGGTGCTGGTGGTGGAGCACGACCTGGCCGCGATTCGTCACGCCGACTTCATGCTGGAGCTGGGCCCCGGAAGCGGCGAGCACGGAGGCCGCGTGGTGTACGCCGGTCCGGTGGCCGGCGTGGGCGATACTCTCACCGGCGAATATCTGACCGGCCGGAAGTGCATCGGCGTTCCCAGTGTCAGGCGTCCGGCCGGCCCGCTCTGGCTCAAGATCAGAGGCGCCACCCTGCACAACCTCAACGACGTTGACGCCGACATTCCGCTCGGCACCCTGACCGCAGTGACCGGCGTGTCGGGCAGCGGCAAGAGCACCCTGGTGCACGACGTGCTCTACCGCCACCTCGAGGCCCGGCTCCACGGCGAGCACTCGGCCAAGTCGCATCTGGGAGAGCCGGTCGGCGAGGTTGCCGGCCTCAGCGGGTGGGAGCACCTCAAGGACGTGGTGCTGGTGGACCAGTCACCGATCGGGCGCTCACCCCGGTCGAACCCGATCACCTATATCAAGGCGTTCGACGAGATCCGGGAGCTCTTCGCCTCGCAGCCGCTCGCGCGGCAGCGCAAGTACACCCCGGCCACGTTCTCGTTCAACCTGGCCGGAGGCCGCTGCGAGCAATGCGAGGGCGCCGGCGCCGTGCTGGTCGAGATGGTGTTCATGGCCGACGTGTTCGTCCCCTGCGAGTCGTGCAGCGGCACCCGGTTCCAGCGTCAGGTATTGGAAGTGAGGATCAACGGGGTCTCGATCCACGACGTGCTCCAATGGACGGTGGATGATGCGATTACCCGGTTCCGCCACCAGCCCAGGCTCGGCGCGGCGCTGTGGCAGCTCCAGCAGGTCGGGCTCGGCTATCTCCGGCTGGGCCAGCCGGCCACCACGCTCTCCGGCGGCGAGGCCCAGCGGCTCAAGATCGCCCGCGAGCTGGCCCAGGCAGGCAAGCGCGAGGGCCGGAAGCTCTACCTGCTCGACGAGCCGACCACCGGCCTCCACCTCGACGACGTACGGGTGCTGATGCAGGTGCTGGATCGGCTGGTGGACGCGGGCCATACCGTGCTGGTCATCGAGCACCACACCGATGTGATCAAACGGGCGGATTGGGTGGTCGATCTCGGACCGGAGGCGGGAGACGATGGTGGGAAACTCGTCGTCCAGGGCACTCCGGAGCAGGTGGCGGCGTGCGCGGCGAGCCACACCGGGCGGTACTTGAAAACTGCGCTAGGAAACCAGGGCAGTCACCCTGGGCGCAGCGAAGCCGAGGCGTTGTCACGCTGACGGCTCAGCGTGACAGCGCCACAGCCTCCTGCTTGATCAAGGCCCACGCCGCACGCACGTGGTCTTCCGTCGTGGTCAGATGCCCAATCGCGAGCCGGATCGCGTACTTCCCCTTCAGCCGCGTCTGGGTCAGCATGATCTTGCCGGTCGCGTGAAGCGCGGCCAATAAGCGCTCGTTGAGCGCATCAAGCTCCCGTTCATCGCTTGCCTCCCGTCCTCCCATCCTCCCGCCCTCCCGTCCCAGGTATCTCAATACCACTAGGCCGAGCGGCGCCGGGGCCATCAGCTCGAACTCGGGCTCCTCCTGCACCCATCGGGCCAGCAGAGCCCCCAGGCGGATGTGCTCCCGGATCATCGCCCGGAGCCCCTGCGCCCCGTAGGTACGGATCACGAACCAGAGCTTGAGCGCCCGGAACCGGCGCCCGAGCTGAATGCCCCAGTCGCGAAAATTCACGACCCGGTCGTCGTGCGCAGCTTTGAGGAAGACCGGTGAGGTGGCGAAGGAACGGAGTAGCGCCTCGGTGTCCCGTACGAAGAAGGCGGTGCAGTCGAAGTTGACCAGCATCCACTTGTGGGGGTTGAACACCACGCTGTCGGCCCTCTCCACCCCGACGAAGATCCAGCGCATTTCCGGAACGATCGCCGCCGAGCCGCCCCAGGCTGCGTCGATGTGCAGCCAGATCCGCTCGCGCTCGCAGATATCCGCGATGTCGGGCACCGGGTCGATTCCGGTGGAGGACGTGGTTCCCACCGTGGCCACCACGCAGGCCGGGGAAAGCCCCGCCGCGCGGTCCGCGCTGATCGCCTGGGCCAGCGTCTCGGAGCGCATCGCGAACACGTCATCAGCCGGAATCGCCCGGACCCGGTCGGGGCTGAACCCCGCCATCCGGGCGCCCTTCGCCACCGACGAATGCGCCTCCTCGGATGCATAGACCGTCAGTTTCCCGACCTCCCGTCCTCCCGTCTTCCCGTCCTCTCCTAGCGTCTTCGCGTCATAGCGTCTTAGCGTCTCGTCCCTCGCCGTAATCAGGGCCACCAGCGTCGCCGTCGACGCCGTATCCTGAACCACTCCGGTGAAGGCATCCGGCAGTCCCGTCATCTTGCGCAGCCACTCCATGGTGACCTGCTCCAGCTCGGTCGCCGCCGGGCTGGTGTTCCACGACATGCACTGGGCCCCGATGGTGGCGGTGAGCATCTCGGCCAGGATCGACGGCGGGCTGCTGTTGGCGGGGAAGTAGGCGAAGAACCCCGGGTGACCCCAGTGGGTGAGCCCCGGAACGATCAGCCGCTCGAAGTCCTCGACGATCCGCTCGAAAGGCTCCGGTGCATCGGGCGCCTCCGACGGCAGCAGCGCGCGAATCGCGCCGGGGTCGAGGCTCGGTTGCACCGGCAGGGTGCCGACCCGGGCGAGGTAGTCCGCCATCCAGTCCACGACCTGGTGAGCCTGCCGGCGGAACGCCTCGGTGTGGAGGCTGGGAAGCTCATCGGCCATCGAGAAACTCCGCGAGTTCAATGTCCCGCCGCAGCGATTCGCGGTGGCCGAGCGCGATGGTTGCCTCGACCTGGTCCGGGCGGGTGTACTCCCAGCGCGAGATCGGCACCGGTTCCGCGGGGCAGAGATACCAGCGGATTCCCTTCCGGCCCACCGACGCCTTGGGGTACGGCCGCGTCAGCAGGACCAGGTGCCGCGCGACTCCCGGCGTCCGGTCGGCCAGAAACGCGGGGGCGTTGTCCACCAGACCGCCATCGAGCAGGGCCCGCCGGTTCGCGCGGCCGATCGGCGTGAACGGAGGCGTGGCGGACGACGCCAGCACGATGTCCACCACCTGGTCGGGGCCGGTACAGTCGCGCAAATCGAACACCACCGGCCGGAAACCAAGCCTTCTGCCCGAGGACGGATGCAGCTTCCCGAACTGGAACTGGCGCTCCAGCGAATATGCCGAGATCCCGACCAGCGCGGCCAGCGGCGCCGGAAGCCAGCGGGGCGGCGCCGCCGTCAGCACCAGCACGGGAAACGGGGTCGCGCGGAGCCGCTCCATTCCGCCCTCGGCCAGCGCGTACCGCAGGGTATCGCGATAGATCGGCGTGTGCGGCGTGGGCCGTTGCCGGCGCAGCAGCCGTCCCCAGTCTACGTTCTTCATCACCCCGGCGCGGCGGCCGAACCAGTACGCGGTGGCCTCGAGCTCCCGTCCGCACAGGACGCTCACCGCCATGCTGGCGCCCGCGCTGCAGGCGGTGAGGACTGCGACGCGCGGTTCGAGTAGAGGCCACCAGCGCCGCAACATCCCGACCTGCAGCAGCGCCCGGTTGCCGCCGCCTGCCAGAGTCAGTGCAATGTCGCGGGCCATATTAGGATTCCCGGATGAGCCACAAGATCCGCTGCCTCTGGCACGAGCCCGGCGTTCACGCGGTGAACTGGGGGCGTGCTTGCCGTGAGCTCGTGGCACGCGATCGGGGGCTTGGTGCCATCATCGAGCGCGTGGGTGGCCCCGGCTTTCCCCCGCCGTCAAACACCACGGCTTTCGAAGCCCTGGCCCACAGCATCGTCTACCAGCAGCTCTCCGGCAAGGCGGCCGCCACGATCTTCGGACGGTTTCGCGCGCTGTATGACGGCCTTGACTTTCCCGAGCCGAATGCGGTGCTGGCCACGCCGCACGCTGCCATGCGAAGCGCCGGCCTTTCCGAGGCCAAGGCGCGCGCGATCCGCGACCTCGCCGAGCACGCCGGCAAAGGCACTATCCTCACGGTCCCCGAGCTCCGCCGCATGAGCCCCGATGAGGTGATCGAGCGGTTGACCGTCGTGCGGGGTGTGGGTCGCTGGACCGTCGAGATGCTGCTCCTCTTCCGACTCGGCCATCCGGATGTTCTGCCGGCGCATGACCTGGGTGTCCGCAAGGGACTCGCCAGGATCATGCGCCGCCGGGAGCTTCCGGAGCCGGAGGCGGTGCTGCGCCGGGGGGAGCGGTGGCGTCCGTACCGCTCGGTGGCGAGCTGGTATCTCTGGCGCGCAGCAGAGCAGCCGCGAGCCCGATCGCGCTCCCGCTCCCGGTGAGGGCCAGCATGTCACCCGCGTGAAGCCCGGTCGAGGCCGACGGCAGCGCGGTCCGCTCCCCGCCGCGCGAGAGGGCCACGACCGTTGCCCCGGTGCGACCTCGCAGATTCAGCTCGCCCAACGTTTTCCCGGCCGCCTCACTTCCCCTCCCGACTTCCAACGGCACGATGGTTCCAAGGCCCGGCAACATCCCGCGGACCACCTCGAACGTCCCGGTATCGCCGCTGTGTCCCTGTTTGGCCAGCACGTGGACCACCAGCTCCGCGCCGGCGCGGGTGTGTTTGTCCAGGTCGGTGGCGGTGCGCCAGAATCCGGCGCCCAGCACCAGCAGGTACACCGCGATCACGCCCACAATCCCGAAGGGGGGCACGAAGGGTAAGGTCAGCAGCGTGATGGGAATCGCCAGAGCCACCACCATCCCGATCTGGAGGGTGACCATGAGCGTCCGGCGCGGGGCAAGGCCCTGATCGATTCCCTTGGCCGGCTTCGGCAGCGCGGACTCCGCCAGCTCCTGGGCCAGCCGCCGCATGGTGCGCACCAGCCCCACCGCAAAGGGTAAGGCGAGCAAGGCGCCCAGCCCGAGCACCAGCGCCCGGAATTCGAGGGACTCACCCCGCTCCGGCCCGAACCATTCGGGCAGCCGGCGGTAGGCCACCGACGTGCCGATGATCGCAGCCGAAACCCCCGCGGCATCGAGCATGAGGAAGCGCACCAGCCGCTTGCGGTGCGCCGCCGGTCCCCCGGGGGGCTTGGGCGCCACCAGCAGCTCGACCCAGGAGGAATAGAGCGTGGCCACCGTCTGCACCGGATGCGGCAGCCGGCGGTCCACCCACGACGCCACCGCGTCGGCCCGCGCGGCCATGAGGGGCGTGGTGAAGGCGGTCACCGTGGCGACGGCGACAGCCACCGCGTACAGCTCGCTCGAGGCGGTGGCGTACGCGGCTCCAAGGCCCGCGATGACGAACGAGAACTCGCCGATCTGGGCCATGTTCATCCCCGATCGGACCGCGTCGCGGGTGCCGTACCCGGCTAGAAGCACGCCAGTGGTCACGCCGAGCAGCTTGCCGGCCAACACCACCAGCGTGAGCGCGAGCGCGGCGGGCCACGCCTTCAGCAGTGCGGCGGGCTGGAACAGCATCCCCACCGCCACGAAAAAGATGGCGGCGAAGAGGTCACGGACCGGACGGATGACCTCCTCGATGATGCGGTGCTTCCCCGATTCCGCCACCAGGGATCCGGCGAGGAATCCCCCCAGCGCCACCGAGTACCCTGCGGTCACGCTGATCACCGAAAGCCCGAAGCACACGCCCAGCGAGGCTACCAGCGTTGTCTCGGGCCGCCGAAAGGAAAGGGCGAGCTTGATCGCCCGTGGAACCACGAGCAGGCCGCCGACGTACAACAGGACCAGGAAGAGCCCCAGCCGCCATAAGGAGCGCACCAGGATCGGGGCCGAAACAGCCTCTCCTGATGCGATCGTCGTCAGCACCGCGATGAGCAGAATCGCGGCCAGGTCCTCCATGACCAGCACGCCGAAGACGATATCCCGGAGCCGATGGTCCGCGTGATTGTCCGCCAGGGTGCGGGTCACCACCATGGTGCTGGAGATGGCCACCACGCCGGCGGCCAGCATGCTGGGCACCGCGGCCCAGCCCATCGCCCGCGCCATCCCGTAGCCGAGCAGGAGCATCAGGCCGACCTCGGCCAGGGCGGCCAGCGCAACACGGGGGCCCAGGAGCAGGAGCTTGCGAAACCGGAACTCGAGGCCGATCGAGAACAGCAAGAGCACCACACCCAGCTCGGCCAAGGTGCGGATTGTCTCGGGATCGTGCACCAGTTCCCAGGGAGTCAGGGGGCCGACCACCATGCCGGCCAGGAGGTAGCCAAGGATGACCGGGAGCTTGAGCCGCTGGAAAATGACGGTGGAGAGGGCCGCAGTGCCGAGAATCAGCGCGAGGTCGCGGACGAAGTAGTGGGCCGCCTCGGATGACATTGAGGGATTGTAACTCCGGCCGGGTCCGCCCGCCTCATTGTCACCCTGAGCGAAGCGAAGGGGTGGAGTGCTGCCTAAGATGCACCCGGTTGCAGACCCACCGGCGACGCGTATTATTAGATTGAGGTTATTTAATGAAGCGCATCCTGCTTATCGACGACGATGACCTGAGCCGAGGAGCAATTCACAAGATGCTCGAGCGCGCAGGCTACGTCGTCTACAGCACCGTCGACGGCCGTGGCGCTCTTGATCAGTACCGCAGCGACCCGACCGACCTCGTCATCACCGATCTTATCATGCCCGACATCGACGGACTCGAAATCATCCAGGAACTCCGGCGGATCAGCCCGTCGGCACGGGTGCTGGCAATCTCGGGCGGAGGACGGGTCGAAGCCGAGGAGTATCTATCGGTGGCGCGGAAGTTTGGAGCGGTGGAGGTGCTGCAGAAACCGTTTACCGGTCAGCGGCTCAAGCAGGCGGTGGAGGCTGCGCTGGGGGAGACCCCGGCGCCCTGAGGTCGGTCGGTAGGGAAAATGAAAACACCCCGTCAGCACCGCTTGGCGGGGCGTTGTTCGATCGCGGTCTCGCCTACCGACCTACCGACTTCCGGAGCTCCCGAGGAGGGACTCGAACCCCCGACCCGGTGATTAACAGTCACCTGCTCTACCAACTGAGCTACTCGGGAATACTCGAACGGCGCGTAAAATAGCGGGCGCCCCACCGGTTGTCACCCTGAGCGAAGCGGAGGGGGCGGAGTCCGGCCGCATGCTGTCACCCCCCATCTTCGTCCTCACAGTCCCCACAATCCCCACAATCCCCACCGGAGTTATCCACATCGGCCACATTGGTACATTGGCGCCCCAAGTCGTTACCCAACCGGCACTAAGAACAAGTGTCCACAGCCGCGATTTTTCCCCAGTTTCAGTGCGGTATCTTTTCCACCTGCCATAGTATGATAAAACATTATATCTCAACATGTTAGCGATCAAGCTTACCTAGGAATACAGGGTCCTCCCGGTTAGCTTTCCGGACTATGGCAATCCACTCTTTGGTCGGCCATCAGGGCGTTCGGCGCCGGCTAGTCGATTCCCTCGAATCGGGTCGGTTGCCCCAGGTCATTCTGGTCACCGGTCCCGAAGGGGTGGGAAAGCAGCGGCTGGCGCTCTGGCTGGCGCAGCTCCTGTTCTGCGAGCGCCGCACCCCCAGCGGTCCCTGCGGCGGGTGCCGCCAATGTCGGTTGGCGCTGGACCTCGCACACTCGGACCTGCACTGGTTCATCCCGATCCCACGGCCCAAGGCCGGGGAGGTCGGCAAACAGGTTGAGGAGGCCGCGGAGCTGCTGGCGGAGGCGGTGGCCTCCCGTCGGGAGGAGCCCCTGTACCAGGCGGCGGATGGCATGGCCGGCCATCCCTTGGCCAGCGCCCGACTGCTGCTCCGCCGGGCGGCCCTGACACCGGTCGAAGGCTCGCGGAAGGTTTTTGTGGTAGGGGAGGCGGAACGGCTCGTCACCCAGGAGTCGAGCCCCGAGGCGGCCAACGCGCTGCTCAAGCTCCTGGAGGAGCCGCCATCGGACACCTGGATTGTGCTCACTACGCCGGAGCCCGAGCGGGTCCTGGCCACGATTCGCTCTCGCGCGGTCCCGCTTCGGCTGGCGCGCTTGAAGGATGAGGAAGTTCGGGCCTTCGCGACCGCAACGCTCCGTCCGGCGCCCGCGGGAGCCGAGCTGGACGCCGTGGTTCGGCGCGCCGACGGCATCATCGGCCGGATCGTCGGACCGAGCGAGGGCAGGGAGAAGGCGGCGGTGGAGGCGAGGGCGCTTCTGGACGCCATCCAGAAGGGGGGGAGCGCCCGCTTTGAGCGCGGTCTTAAACAGGCGCCCTGGTCGGCACGCGGCGCGTTCACCGACCTCCTCGATGCCGTGGCGCTCGAGCTCGCGGGCCGCGCACGCCAGGCTGACGGGGGCGCCGCGGCCCGGCCCTACGTCCTCGCCCTCGACCGGGTCCGCGCCGCCCGCGCCGACGCGCAGGGCAACATCAACCCGCAGTTGCTGCTCGCTTCGCTGGCGGGCGAATTGGCGGAGGTGCTGTGACGCTGAGCCATGTGGGTCCCGACGGCAGCGCCCGGATGGTGGATGTCGGGAACAAGCCCGACACCGAGCGTGGCGCCACCGCCGAGGGAGCCGTCCGGATGTCGCGCGAGGCGTTTGCGCTGGTGCAGAACAACGCCGTCGCCAAGGGCGACGTGCTTGCGGTCGCCCGGCTGGCCGGGATTCAGGGGGCAAAGCGGACAGCAGATCTGATCCCGCTCTGCCATCCCCTCGCCTTGGGGTTCATCGAGGTCGAGCCGGTCCTCGATGAGGCGCTGCCCGGTGTGCGCATCACCGCCACGGCTCGCGCCACCGGCAAAACCGGCGTGGAAATGGAAGCGCTCACCGCGGTCGCGGTGGCGTGTCTCACGGTGTACGACATGGTCAAATCAGCCGATCGTGGCATGGTCGTCGAGGAGGTTCGGCTGATTCACAAGAGCGGCGGACGAAGCGGTGTCTACACCGCGCCGCCCCGTTCCGACTGATAGGAGGAATCATGCGGGATCCCTGGCACGTTCTCACCCGGCGCGACGGTGCTCCCAGCCGGTTCCGGCGCTGGGCCACCATGGCGAGCAGCCTGGTGGCCGGCGTCGGATTGACTGGCGGGCTGGTCGTGACCTTGACCGGACTCTCCACTGCCGGAGGCAATCGTACGCCCGCCTCCGTCACCGAGCCGGCCCAGGTGGCCGCGCTCCACCGGGAGCTCGACGCCGCCCGTTCCGAGGTGACCACGTTGTCGGGACGCCTCGAGCGGATGACCTCGGTGGAACGGTACTCCTCGATGTACGATGTCCCGGCCGATCTCGCCGGCGCCATCTACGACATCGCCCTCGCGGAGGGCATTCATCCCTCGCTCGGCTTTCAGCTGGTGAAGGTCGAAAGCGGCTTCAAGCCGGACGCGCGCAGCCCCCGCGGGGCCATCGGCTACACCCAGCTCCGCATCAAGACGGCGCGCAGCTACCAGGCCGGGCTCTCGGAGCAGGATCTCACCGATCGCGACACCAACCTCCGGATCGGGTTCCGGTTCCTCAAGGATTTGCTGCGCCAGTTCGACCAGGATCTGCACATGGCCCTGGTGGCGTACAATCGCGGCCCGACCCGCGTGGTGGAGATGATGGCCCGCGGCGAAGATCCTGCCAACGGCTATGCAGAAGTCGTGCTGCGGGGGGTCAAGAAGGGATCGTGAGCCGGCGGCCGGCCGGCAGCGGCCGGCTGGGGGCCAGGTCGTTGGCGGTACGCAGCATCTGAATCGTAACTCCATACCGGCGGGCGAGGCTCGAGAGAGTCTCGCCCGCTCGGACGACATGGACCTTGGTTCGAGCCCGGGAGCTCACTGCGGCCGTGTTCTTATTGGTGGTCGTGTTGGTAGTGGTGCTCTTCGCGGCGCGGGGTCGGCTGCCCGACACGCCGGCCTCCAGCCGCAACACCTGGCCTGCGCGGATTATGCCCTTGGGGCCGATCCGATTCCACGAACGAAGCTGGGAGACGGTCACCCGGTAGCGCCGGGCAATGCCGCCCAGCGTTTCCCCTTTTCTGACGCGATGGGACCCGCCCGCGCCTCCCGCCGCGAGAGACACTTTCCGGTTCTCGGAGACCCACCCCAGCAAACGGGCCGCGCCCGGAACGACCACCGCTTCCCCGCGCCGCGGCGGGCGAGTGCGGAGCCCCGGGTTGGCGGTCAGCATCGCGGCCAACCCGATGCCGTACTTCTTGCCGAGCGCCGTCAGGGTTTCACCGCCACGCGCATGATGCACGAAGCTGCCGAGCCGCTCGCCTGGGGGAAGCGCTGCGAGCGCGGCGCCGGCCGCCTCGCCGGTGCCCACGGGCAGGCGGATCACTGCGCGGCGCTTGGGCGGGGTGAGCGCGCGGAGGTACCCCGGATTCAGCTCGGCCACGTCGGCGAGCGGTACACCGGCCAGCCGCGCCACCACATCGAGCCCGGTCGCATCAGTGACCACCACCGAGTCGGGCGCACCGGTCCCGTCGGGAGAGAGTGCCGGGAAGCCGTAGCGCTCGGGCCGTTTGGCGATCATCGCGGCCGCGATGAGCTTGGGAACGTAGTCCTTGGTTTCCTGGCGGATGAAGCGGGTGTCCGCCAGCTGGAAGAAGGCGACATCCCCGGCCAGGGGCGAGCCATCTTCGTCGGCGGCGGCGGTGGAATCGTCCTCGGCAGCCTCGTCGTCGTCCGGCCCCATCCGGTTGAGCCCGCGCTGAATCCGACCCGGCCCGCCGTTGTAGGCCGCCGCGGCCAGGTAGGCCGAGCCGAATCGCTTGGTCAGATCGGCGAGATAGCGGACTGCGGCGTCGGTGGCTTTGGGCACGTCGCGTCGTTCGTCCACCCACGCGTCGACCGCAAGGCCGTAAAACCTGCCTGTTGCCCTCATGAACTGCCACATCCCCACCGCTCGGGCCCGGCTCACGGCGGTGGATGAGTATCCTGATTCGATCAGCGGCAGGTAGGCCAGATCTCCCGGCAGTCCCTTCGCGATCAGCTTGGCGCGAAACCCCGGCTCGTAGCGTGGCATGCGCTGGAGCCAGATGCCCATGCGCTCGCGCGCCGGACCGCTGAAGAAGGTGACCCAGAAACGGACCCGCGCATGCTCCTCGAAATTCGCGACGTCGATATCGAACATGGAGCGCAGCGTGGCGGACTCGCCCTCGACCGGAGCCGCGGGCGGCAACGCGCTGTCCGAAACGCGAGCCGCGGCGATCCGGTCCAGCATCGCGGCGTCGAGCGCGGAATCGCGTGCCACCGCGGCGAGGATCGCGGAATCGCGCGCCATCGAGTCGGCGGCGAGGCGCAACAGACGGGAACTGTCCATGGCCTGCGCCGCGGACGGTGCGGGCAATCCCGCGTCCTCGGAGGGCCGGGGCCCATTCTGGGGCACCGGCGCTGCTTCGGGCTGCTGTGCGGCGCAGGCTGCGAGGAGCAGCGCGCAGAAAAGCGCGGATCGACGCGTCATTACGATCCCCATAGAAAGGCGGAAGTTCAAGCTGGGACCGGGCATCGGAGCAGGCCATCGCGCCGACCCCCTGTTCTGATGCAGGAACCGCGCCGAGCGTTGCGCATGGGGCTAAGCCTGGGAGCTGGTGCGTTTTGCGAGTAGACGATTGGTGGCGTTCAGCACCGCGAGCGCCGCACCACGCGGCCCATCACCCTCGGTGAGATACGAGCCGACCACGCGGGGGCCCTCCGAATGCCCGGGGAGTCCCAGCGAGACGATGACGACGGTGGCGTCGAACGCGCGCACCGCCTTGACCCCGACGAGCTCGAACGAAGGATCCCGCACTGCCTGCGCGAGCGCGAGCAGCGCGGCCTGCGCCGCACAGCGCAGCTCCCCGGCCTGCGAGGTGAGGCCGCGCGCCTCGCCCTCGAAGCGGGGTCCGTCGGCGTCGGGCCATGCCAGAATCACCCGCGCGCGGCACTCGCCGCTGGGGAGCCGGTCGAGCTTGAAGCTGACGAATCGGAGCCGTTGGCTCATCGCACGTTATCTTTGCCGGTCATGACGCTCTCCATCCTCGTAGCACTCGCGCTGGGCGGTCAGCACGGCCCCGCCGATTCGTTGCGCGCCGCCCTGCTGGAGCGAATCGGCCGGGACAGCGGTGCCACAGTGGCGGTGGCGCTTCGGGACCCGGTCGGCGGATTCACGGTCCTGGTCAATCCTGACCTCAGATTTCATGCCGCGAGCACCATGAAGGTACCCGTACTGATGGCTCTGGGGCGACGGGTGGATGCCGGGTCCCTTTTCTGGGACGATTCGGTGCCGGTGGTGAACCGGTTTGCATCCATCGTGGACGGCTCGCCCTATGAGCTTACCGCTGGAGAAGACAGCGATTCCACGCTCTACGGGGCGGCCGGCCAGCGGCGGAGTGTCCGGTACCTCGCCGAACGTATGATCGTGCGCTCGAGCAACCTCGCCACCAACGTCCTGCTCGCCACCGTCGCGACGCCCGAAGCAACCACCCGCCTGATCCGGAGCCTCGGCGCCGATTCGATGACGGTGCTGCGCGGCGTGGAGGACGGCAAGGCGTACCAGCAGGGGCTCAACAACACCACGACCGCGCGCGACCTGGCCACCTTGCTCCTGGCGGTCGCCGCCGGCGCGGCGGCTGGGCCCGCCACTACGCGGGAGCTCCTCCGGATTCTCGAGGCTCAGGAATTCAACGACGGAATTCCGGCGGGCCTTCCAGTGGGCACTCGAGTGGCCCACAAGACCGGCAACATCACCGCCACCTGGCATGATGCCGCCCTGGTCTATCCGCCGGACGGCAAGCCGTACGCGCTGGTCATCCTGACCCGCGGAGTTCCCAGTGAAGCAGCGGGCAAGGCCTTGCACCGGGACCTGGCGGCGTTGGTGCATGCCGCGGTGTTGAGGGCACGACGCTAGGCGCCAAGACGCTACGACGCTAAGACGCTAAGAAAGAGCTCTTACAACCTAGCGTCGTAGCGTCTTCGCGTCTTCCTCAGCTCCGAACGTACGCCTGGAACCGGGTCATGAGATCCCGGGTGACGGGGCCCGCCTTACCGCTGCCCACGGTGCGGCCGTCATAGGAGCGGATCGGGGCGATCTCGCTCGCGGTGCCGGTGAGGAAGGCCTCGTCGGCGGTGTACACGTCGAAGCGGTTGAGCATCTCCTCGCGCACCTCACACGCCGCTTCTCGAGCCAGGTCCATCACCACGGCGCGCGTCACTCCGGCCAGAATCCCGGCATGGAGCGGCGGCGTCCGAACGACCCGGCCTTTCACGATGAAGATGTTCTGCCCGGTTCCCTCGGCCACATGCCCGGTGTTGTCCAGCATCAGCGCCTCGTCGGCGCCGGCCACATTGGCCTCCATCTTGGCCATCGCGTGGCAGAGGTAGTTGAGTGATTTGATCCGGGGAGAA
The DNA here is from genome assembly GCA_045403135.1 of Gemmatimonadales bacterium. Lineage (GTDB taxonomy): Bacteria > Gemmatimonadota > Gemmatimonadetes > Gemmatimonadales > GWC2-71-9 > JABFSM01. Next base: position 13,531 of record JAXIPC010000024.1, read on the forward strand.
AGTGATTCACGGTGCGGGATCGGCGTGCCCGCGGTGACGACCGACAACCCCAGATCGTAGCGCTCGGGCGGCCAGATGGAGATCTTGTCAACGATCACGATCAAGGTTGGGGTGCCACAGTTCCGGGGATCGATGCCGAGGTCGCCCTGGCCGCGGGTGACGATGGGACGGATGTAGGCCTCTTTCAGGCCGGAACGCTTGACCGCTTCCTCGAGCACCGCGGCGAATTCCGATTTCGGGATGGGGATGGTGAGCAGGATCGCGTGGGCACAGTCGTAGAGACGGTCGAGGTGGGCTTGAAGTTTGAAAATCTTGCCGGCGTAAACCCGTATGCCTTCGAACACCCCGTCACCGTAGAGCAACCCGTGATCGAAGACGGACACCCGGGCCGTCGTCCTGTCGTGCCATTCGCCATCGATCCAGATCGTCGCCATGCCGACTCCGGTGGGGGTGTTGGAGGGACCAGCCGCGTAAAGTAATCTTGGGGGCAGGTCACAGGCTATCCAGAATCGACCCGGAGCCCCACCCATGCTTCTGCTGCTCATACGCCACGCCATCGCCGCGGAACAGGACGCCGAAAAGCATCCCGATGACACGCTGCGCCCGCTGCTGTCCAAGGGACGTCGGATTCAGGAACGGATGAGCCGGCGCCTCGCCAAGCAGGGCGTGACGCCGGAGCGGGTCTTCAGCAGCCCGTGGAAACGGGCCTGGCAAACCGCGAGGATCGTCGTAGAGGAAGCGGGGCTTTCGAAACAGGACCGGGTCGCCTGCCAGGCGCTGGCCGAGCCGCCCACCCTCCATGCGCTCGCGCAAGAGATTGGCGAGATCGGCGCCGAGGCGCGGATTGCGCTGGTGGGACACGAGCCGTGGATGAGCCAACTCGCGGCCTTACTGCTGGTCGGGCAGCCGGCCGGGCTCAAGGTGGATTTTCCCAAGAGCGGCATCATGGGAATCGACGCTGACCGGCTCGACCCCGGGGCGGGAGTCTTGAGGTTTTTCTGGAGGCCGTAGCAGAAGGCTAAGAGGCTAAGACGCTAGGAGGCTAAGTGGTTTCCTAGCCTCTTAGCATCCTAGCCTCTTAGCCACTGATGAGGGCGGTGGGACTCGAACCCACGACCTACGGCTTAAAAGGCCGCTGCTCTACCAGCTGAGCTACGCCCCCGGGCTACTGAAATAGATCACGTTGCAGGCAGGGCGCAAATGTCATCCGATGGTGCCGGGTCGGCCCCACGCTGGCCAATCCGGCCAGATGCTCGGGCGTCCCATACCCCACGTTGCTGTCCCAGCCATACTCCGGGTGGCGCGCGGCCAGACCGCGCATCAGGCGGTCCCGTACCGTCTTGGCCACAATGCTCGCCGCCGCGATGCTGAAGCAAAGCGCGTCGCCATCCACGAGCGCCTCGTGGGGGTAGCCGAGTTCGGGGAACGGAAGGCCGTCGATGAGGATCGTGTAGGCGGCGGGGAGAGATTGCCTCGGCGGCTCCGCCGCCTCGCAATGACTGCCCGGGTAAGCCGGCGCCTTGCCGTGACCAGCGACGGCCATCGCCCTGAGCACGGCCACCACCGCGCGGCGCATGGCCAGCGCCGTCGCCACCCGGATGTTCACCCGGTCGATCTCCCGGCAGGAGGCGGCCCCGACTCCGAAGCACATCGCCCGCGCCCGGATCTTGAGGGCCAGCTGCTCGCGCCGGTTGATCGTCACGGTCTTGCTGTCCGCCACGCCGCGGATCCGCGGGGCATTTGCCGGAAACACGACGGCCGCGGCCACCACCGGACCGGCGAGGGGGCCGCGGCCTGCTTCATCCACGCCGACCAGCAGCCGGCGCTCGGCCCACGCGAGGCGTTCCCGCCGGAGACTGGGTCCGGGAGGCATCGCGGAGGCTCCGGGGCTACAGGTCCTTCTTCTCCCGGATGCGGGCGCCTTTGCCCGACAACGCGCGCA
>JAXIPC010000260.1:0-4838 GCA_045403135.1 Gemmatimonadales bacterium
CCCGGTGTGCGCCCCCTCGGGGGTTGGTGTTGGCCCGCCCCCGGCCTTTTGGGCGGCCGCGCTCGCGCTGGGGGTGGCCGTGGTGGCCCCGGGGGCATTTGCGCAGGGAATTCGCACCGCCGATACCGCGGCGCTGATGGCGACGGTGCGGGTGCTGGCCGCCGATTCGATGGAGGGCCGGAAGGCCGGCTCACCCGGTGGGGCCCGGGCCCGCGCCTATCTGGAGCGCCGACTGGTGGCGCTGAGCATCCCGCCGCTGGGGCGCGAATACCAGCAGAACTTTGCGCTGCCACGAGACGGCGGCACCGCGGCGAATCTGCTGGGCGTTATTCGCGGCACCCGTTACCCGGGCCGCTACCTCGTGCTTTCGGCCCACTACGACCACGTCGGAGTGCGCGGGGGACAGATCTACAACGGCGCCGACGACAACGCCTCCGGCACTGCGGCGGTGCTGGCCCTCGCCGAAGCGTTTCGAAACACGCCGCTCGATCACTCGGTGGTCGTGGCGCTGCTGGACGCGGAGGAGATCGGGTCGCCCGGTGCCAGAGCGTTTCTCGACTCCGGGCTGGTGCCCCGGGACTCGATTGTCCTCAACGTCAACTTGGACATGGTGGGCCACAGTGAAACCGGCGAGCTCTGGGCCGCGGGCAGCGGGCGGACGCCGGCATTTCGGCCCGTGCTGGATTCAGTGGCGAGAGAGGCGCCCGTGACGCTGCGCCTGGGCCACGATCGGGCCGGCGTAGCCGGGGAGGAGGATTGGACCGGGTCCTCGGATCACCGGGTGTTCCTGAAGGCCGGCATCCCGTTCATCTACTTCGGAGTGGAAGACCACAAGGACTACCACCGTCCGACCGATGACGCGGGAACCCTGACCCCGGATTTCTTCGGAAAGGCGGTGGGGACGATTCTGGAGGCGGTGCGCAGGCTGGACAAGCTACTGCCTTAACAGAACAAACGTCGCCGTAATCGCCACCGTCCCGGCCTGCGTGCACTCGGTCCCCCCGGTGAGCGTGCTGCCGGCGGTGAGGTGCGCCAGCGTCTTGCACTCCATGTCCATGATGTCCTGAGTCCAGGTAATATCGTTTCCCTCCACCTTGAAATCGCGCACTTCCGCCGCGTCGATCGGCTGGTCGGACACCACCGCAAGCGTCACTTTCCACACCGCGCCCTCCATGGCGATCACCAGCTTGAGTCCGCCCGGAGGTGCCATCTCGGACTGGCAAGGGCCCAGACTGGACCTCGTTGATTGGTTGACGCCAGAACGCACCGCGCGCCCTCAGAGCTTCATTACAAGTCATTGCGAGCCGCCTTGGGCGGCGAAGCAATCTCAGAGATCGCCACGGCCCCGTCGGGGCCTCGCGATGACTGGTTCAGCTCCTACAACCTCCTCAACCTCACCCGTTCCACCCGATGATCCGCGCTCTTCTCCAGAATCAGGTGCGCCCGCTCCCGGGTGGGAAGAATATTCTCCCGCAGGTTCGCCCCGTTGATTTCGTCCCAGACCCGGCCGGCGAACCCGACCGCCTCCTCGTCCGATAGATGCGCGTACTTCCGAAAATACGACTTCGGGTCGCGGAATGCCGTCTCCCGGAGTTTGCGGAACCGCTGGAGGAACCATTCCTTCACGTGGGCCTCCGCGGCGTCCACGTAGATCGAAAAGTCGAAGTAGTCCGACACGAACATCCGGGCCCCGTCTTCTGGTTGTCGTGGGCCCCCCTCCAGGACGTTCAGCCCTTCCAGGATCAGGATGTCCGGCTGGCGAACTACCTGCGCCGCGTCCGGTACGATGTCGTACACCAGGTGGGAATAGACCGGCGCGGACACCTCTTCCACGCCGGCCTTGAGGTTCCCGACGAAGCGCAGCAGCCGCCGCACGTCGTAGCTTTCCGGGAACCCTTTGCGGGCCATGAGGCCGCGCTCCTCGAGGGTCTTGTTCGGATGGAGGAATCCGTCGGTGGTGACGAGATCCACCCGCGGATGGTCGGGCCACCGGGCCAGCAGCGCGCGGAGCACCCGCGCGGTGGTACTCTTGCCCACCGCGACGCTGCCCGCGATTCCCAGGATGTACGGGTTCCGCGCGACGGTCTTGCCGAGAAAGCGGTCGGTGACCAGCTCGAGCTCGCGGGTGGCGGCCACGTGCAGATTGAGCAGGCGCGAGAGCGGGAGGTAGACCTCCTCCACTTCGTCGAGCGAAAGCTCTTCGTTCAGGCCCTTGAGCTCGGCCAGGTCCGCTTCGGAGAGCGTGAGGGGCGTCGCGTCGCGCAGCCGGGCCCATTCGGCCCGGCCGAAATTCGTGTAAGCCGAAACGGTCATCGCCGGAATCAACACCACTGGTGCGAGCCGGGCAATCGAATGCTCGGGAGGGAGGCGGGATGAGCGAGTCGGGCCTGCTGGCGGGGAAGGTGGCGCTGGTGACGGGTGGTGGCCGCGGCATCGGGCGCGCCATCGCAACCCGCCTGGCGGAGGCGGGGGCGGACGTGGCGATCGCCAGCCGGAAGCTCGAGGTGCTGCGGCAGACCGCGGCGGAGCTCGTCCATCTGCCCGGGCGGGTTCACCCGATCGCCTGTCACGTGGGGCGCCGGGAGGAATTGGAGGGCGCGGTCCGGGCCACCGAGGCCGAGCTCGGCCCGATCGATATCCTGGTGAACAACAGCGCCACCAACGTGCAGCTCGGCCCGGCCCTCGAGGCCACCGACGAGCAGCTCGACAAGATGGTCGAGGTGAATCTCAAATCGGCGTTCCGGCTGGTGAACCTGGTGGCGCCGGGGATGATCGCGCGGGGCAACGGGGGCTCGATCATCAACCTCGCCTCGATCTCTGGGCTCAAGCCCCAGGTGGGCGGGATGCTGTACAGCATGACCAAGGCGGCGTTGATCATGCTCACCCGGTCGTGGGCCCGCGAGCTGGGCCCCCACCGGATCCGGGTCAACGCCATCGCGCCGGGCCTGATCCAGACCGAATTCAGCGAGTATCTCTGGAAGGACCCGGCGCGGCGGGAGGAGTTCGCCGGAGACCAGGTGCTCCCCCATCTCGGTCAGCCCGATGAGGTGGGCGCGGCGGCACTTTTCCTGGCGAGCGACGAGGCGTCCTTCGTGACGGGGCAGGTGCTGGTGGTGGACGGAGGGTTGCTGGCATGAGGCCTACGCTGCTGGCTCTCGGGCTGGTGGCGGCATGCGGCTCCGGCGCCGAGCCGCCGGCGCGCGCATCGACACGGGACAGCGCCGGCGTCACCATCGTCGAGAATGCGAGACCGCTCGCGGCCGACAGCGTCGCGTTCCTGGTGGACTCGGCGCCGGCGGTGCAGATCGGGGGTGGGGCCGATCCCCACGAAGAATTCGGCCGCATCTCGGGGCTCGCTCATCTCTCGGGAGGAGTGATCGTGGTCGCGGACGGAGGCAGCCAGGAGCTCAGGTTCTTCGACTCGACCGGAGCCTGGACCCGCACCTCCGGCGGGAAGGGCGGAGGACCGGGCGAATTCGACATGATCGGGGCAGTATTTCCGCTCGGTCCGGACAGCTTGGCGGTGTATGACATCAATCACCGGCGGGTTTCGGTGTTCGGAGCGGATGGAAGGCTGGGTCGCGAGATGACGCTCTCGCAGGCGCCGGATGGATTTCCTTTCGTGCTCGGGGTGCTCGGCGCGGATCTCCTGGTGCGGAGCGAGCAGTTTTCTCAATCGCTGCAGAGCGGCTCGCGCCGGGATACGGTGCCGGTTGTACGCTATCCGCGCTGGGCTGCGCCGGCCGTTCCGCTCGGGCGATTCCCCGGTACGGAAATGTACGTCAGCGTGCAGAGAAACTTGGCTGGAATGATCGCGTATACGACGAACACCATGCTGCCGTTCGGAAGGACGCTCACGCTTGCTGCCGCCGGGGCCAGGCTCTATGTCGGCACCGCGGATCGGTATGAAATCTTCGCCTATGACTCCGTCGGTACGCTCATCCGGCTCATGAGATGGACCCATGCATCCGTCCCGGTGACCGGCGCGGAGGTCGCCGCGATGAAGCGGCAGCGGCTGGAAGGGTTCGCGCCGGGCGAGGAACCGTTCCGGGACCGGGTGAAAGACATTCTCGAGGGTATGACCTTCCCGTCCACCAAGCCGGCCTACGACGGCTTCGCTGTAGGTGACGACGGCGCGCTCTGGGTCCGGCGGTACGATCAGCCCGCCGTGGACCTGCCGGCTCGCTACGATGTCTTCGACCGGGACGGCCAGTGGCTGGGCCATGTTATTCTCCCCCCGCGATTCACCCTCCACCACGCCGGGCCCGGGTACGCCCTCGGCGTCTGGCAGGATCCTGACGAGGTGGAGCAGGTGCGCCTGTACCGACTCCGACCCACACCATGACCGACGCAGCCGCCGAGGCTCCCGCACCACCCGAGCCGCCGCCGCCCACTGTGTGGGCGGCGGTCAAGGAAGCGGTGCGCGGCGCCCACCGGCACGACTACACCGCCGGTCCGATCGGTCGCGCCCTGCTGCTCCTCGCGGTGCCGATGGTGCTCGAGGTGGCGCTCGAGTCGGTCTTCGCCGTCGTCAACGTCTTCTGGGTCGGCCGCCTCGGCGCCGACGCGATCGCCACCGTCGGCCTCACCGAGGCGATGTTCAGCACCATCTTTGCCCTGGGGATGGGGCTGGGCATCGGCGCCACCGCCACGGTGGCGCGCCGCATCGGCGAGAAGAATCCCGACGGGGCCGCCCGCGCCGCGGTCCAGGCCATCATCCTCGGCGTGCTGGTGGCCATCCCCATCGCGCTGGTGGGCGGCATCTTCGCGCCCGACCTCCTACGATTGATGGGCGCGTCGCCCAGCGTCGTTGCGGCGGGCTCGGGCTATGCCCGCAT
>JAXIPC010000253.1:0-31391 GCA_045403135.1 Gemmatimonadales bacterium
CTGGTCGTAGGGGATGTAGGTCGACCCCCACCCCTTCTCCGCGCTCACCTTGGTCAGCGCCGCCGTCAGCGTCGTCTTCCCGTGGTCCACGTGCCCGATCGTCCCCACGTTCACATGCGGCTTGCTGCGGTCAAATTTTGCTTTCGCCATGGCTCGGTGCCCGGTTGAGTTCCGTGTCTCGGTCGGGAGGACGGGAGGGCGGGACGACGGGAAACTCTCCGTTCGATCTCCCGGCCTCTCAGCTTCCCGTCCTCCCGTCTTCAGAGCTCGCGAGCGGGATTGAACCGCTGACCTCATCCTTACCAAGGATGCGCTCTACCAACTGAGCTACGCGAGCAATCTCAGTCGGTCAGGCGGTCAGGCGGTCAGGCGGTCGGAAACCTGGCGCTCTCGATTATCTGTCCGCCGGTCCGCCCGACCGACCGTTCTGTAAGCGGGCGACGGGACTCGAACCCGCGACCCTCAGCTTGGAAGGCTGATGCTCTACCAACTGAGCTACACCCGCGTCTAAGACGGACGGTGAGTTCAGGGCGGACCGTGCGGTCGGAAGAACCGATCCCGCGGTCCACGATTCCTGGTGTCCGTCCTCTACCGTCCCCACCGGCCGACTGTCCTCACCGTAATGGTGGGGGAAGGATTCGAACCTTCGTAGGGCGAAGCCCGGCAGATTTACAGTCTGCTGCCATTAGCCACTCGGCCACCCCACCGTGCCATCACATTGCCGAGGAAACGGAACCCCGCTTCACCGAGCGGGGTTCCGAAAACCCGTAGCGATATCCTGCGACACTGGAGCTGACGGAGGGACTCGAACCCTCAACCTGCGGTTTACAAAACCGCTGCTCTGCCGATTGAGCTACGCCAGCCAAAGGCACGCAGATTGTGACAGACTCGTATTTTAGCTCACTCCGCTTTGGCAGTCAACCGGACCCATATGGCCGCCAAACCGGGACGCTGCGGACCCGATCCCGACCGCAGCAAAAGGCCCCCGACTCGACCAGTCCGGGGGCCACCTAAGGCTTGAAGAGTGCGACCGAACAAAAGCCGTAACCGACGAATCAGGCGCTGGACTCAGGACCGGCCCCCAGCCCGCCGAGCACACCGTCGCTGACGGTTTGACCCAGTCCGGCCCCAACGCATTTTTCCCTCGCCATCGCCGCCTGCAGCCGCCCGGCGAGCTGGTCCGCGGAATCGAACGGCGGCGCCGTCATTGGGAGGGCTTTCGGAACACCTCTGCCACTCCGTCCTTGCGATCTCGAACCTCCCACCCGTGGCTGGCCAGCAGGGCCCGGATCCGGTCCGCCTCGGCGAAATCCCGCTTGCCCTTGGCTGAAAGCCGCTGGCGTGTCCAGGCCTCGGCCCAGGCGGTTTGCAACGCCGGATGCTCAGGAGGAGTCTCGCCTGGATCATCCAACGCGTCGGTCACCAGACCAGTGGTCCCTGCGCCGGTCGGCGTCATGGTCCCGTGCAGTTTGACCTCGCGCACCGCTGGTACCGTCGTGGCATCGAGCACCGCATCGGTGAACCTCCAGGCCTCTCGTGCGCGCTTTCCGGGATGGGCGCCCTGGTCGAGCAAGCGATTGCCGGTTGAGACGAAGTCGAAGAGTTCGGCCACTGCGCGAGGCGAATTCAGATCATCGTTCATCGCCAGGATGAACCCCCGCTCGAGCTGCTCGGCCGCCGCGGCGAAGCCCGCATCGTCCGTGGTGCCGACGACCGCAGCCAGCCGCCTGCCGAACTCGCCCAGACGGCGGGCGCCCTCGCCGGCCGCGGTGAGCGCGTCGTGGGTCAGGTCAAGCTCCTGGCGGTAGTGGGTCTGGTAGACCAGCAGGCGGATCGCGCCGGGGTCGATGCCGTCCTCCTTGAGGTCGCGCGCGGTGGTAATGTTGCCGAAGCGCTTCGACATCTTGGCCCCGCTCACCCGGAGGAAGGCTCCGTGCATCCAGAGCTTGGCGAAATCCCCTTCGCCGGTGTAGGCGCAGCTCTGGGCGATCTCGTCCTCGTGGTGCGGGAAAATCAGGTCCACCCCGCCGGTATGGATGTCGAGCACCTTGACCCCGAAGCGCCGGCCGATCAGCTCGAGGGCCATGGCGGAACACTCGAGATGCCACCCCGGGCGGCCGCGGCCGAAGGGTGCGTCCCACACAGCACTCACCGCCTCGTCCTCGGGCTTGGCCGCCTTCCACAGCACGAAGTCCCGGGCATTCTCCTTGTCGTATTCATCGGTGGAAACGCGTCCCGAGGCCCCGGTCTTGAGCTCCCTCCGGTCGAGCTGGGAGAGGCGCCCATACGCCGGGAATCGGTCGATGGCGAAGTACACCGAGCCGTCCTCGCCCCGATACGCCACCCCAGCGCCGAGCAGCCCTTCCACCAAGCGCACCATCGCCTCGACGAAATCGGTGGCCCTGGGATACTCGTGGGCCGGCACAATCCTGAGGTACTCCCGGTCTTCGTGGAACGCGACGATGAACGGAGCAACCAGCTCATCGATGCTGGTGCCCTGCTTCCCGGCCTCTTTGATGATCCGGTCGTCCACATCGGTCAGGTTCATGATGTGGTAGACCTCATGGCCCCGCGCCGTGAGCCACCGCCGCAGCAAGTCCACGAACAAAAAGGTCCGGAAATTTCCGATGTGGGCATAACTCCAGACGGTAGGGCCGCAGGAATAGAGGGTGACTCTCCCCGGCGCGAGCGGATGGAAGTCCTGGAGTGTCCGGGTCAGCGTGTTATGGAGACGGAGTGTCATGCGCCCCCCGGAAGCCCGGCTGCCGGGCCGGAGGAGGCCGGTCGCCTCGGCGAGGGGCGCTCAGGCCACTGCAGCTCGATTGTTTCGGCGTCGAAGCGGTTCTTGATCCGGCGGCGAAACTCTCGTGCCACCTCCCATTGGGCGCCTGGCGCGGTTCGGAGGATGGTGCGAATCACCACTCCATGGTCGGCCAGCTGTTCCACCCCGAGCACCTCGGACACACCTTCCAGGCGGGATTTCCAGACCGGATCCACCTGGAACGTCGCGAGCTCGTCCCGCAGCACGGTCAGCGCACGGTCGAGCTCGGTCCGGTAGCCGACACTCACTTCCACCACGGCGCGCGACCAGCTCCGGGTCAGATTGCTCACGGTGGTGATCTGTCCATTGGGTACGACGTGCAGCACACCGCCGAGATCGCGAAGCATGGTCACCCGCATGGTCATCCGCTCGACCGTGCCGCTCTTGCCGGCGGCCTCTATCACATCGCCAATGCCGAACTGATTCTCGAAGAGAATGAAGAAGCCGGCGATCAGGTCCTTGACGAGGCTCTGGGCGCCAAAGGACACGGCCAGGCCGAGAATTCCCCCCGCGGCAAGCAGCGGCCCGATGGGGAGAAACTGTCCCACCGTGACCAGCCCGGCGATGAGGAGAATGACCACCCGCCCGACGCTCCGGACGATCTGCGCGACGGTGTGACCCCGCCGCTCCGCCTGCGTCATGGTGGCTTCATCGCCGTCGTCAACCGCTGCGATGACGCGCCGGGCGATGCGGCGCACGAGTTGATAAGCCACCCAGGCCGCCAGCCAGATCACGACGACGATGATGATCCGATGGACCACCGTGCCGCGGCTGGTGCCGAAGAATTCGGCGATGTTGGTGAAGACGTCCCTGACGGCGGCCGGCTGGAGCAAGGGGGCTCAGTTCAGGTCGGAGTGATCTCCGGCTGAAACTACGGCCCCGGGCGGAATGGCGTCAACCGGACGGCCCTCGCAGCGTGATGCGCGTAGCCCGGGCGGTAATGCCGTACTGGAGAAAGAGCGAGAGGATCTCTTCCGGAGCATGATCGCCGAGCGGAATCTCGAGACCGAGCGGGATCATCAGGATGTCCGGCAGCGTAGCGCGCAGGCGAGCCAGGGCGGCCGGGGTTACCTCGGGGAGGAAGAGCCGGAGCACGGCTTCGGGCTGGCGCATGCCGCCACCCTAGCCACCAGTTCAACCGGAAGCGGCATCCTTCGGACGCGCCATGGAACAGGATGCCGCACTACCAGGAGACCCGACCTCCCCCCGAGATCGAGAACATATCGCGAGAGCCGAAGAACGCGTCGTGGCCCAGGCTCAGGTGGCCCCGAACCTCCAGGACCAGCGCGGCGCGGCCCGCACCAAACGTGAGATCGGCGTTGCCCCTCATGATGCAGTCGGGCGACCCCTCCGAACTCGTACATCCGGCGTTCGCTGCCGCGGAGCACCATCGCTCCGGGCCCGACGCCAATGCCGCCATGGATGAAGCTCAGGCTGGCAGAGATTCCGGCCAGCGCGCGTGCGTCTGGCGGTGGAAAGTCGGGCGGCGCGTCGGTGTTGGCCGGTCCGAGCGCCGCCCCTGCCACGCCGAACAGACCGAACTTCCCGATGCTGCCCTGGGCCAAGATCCGGGCCGGCCCCGAGCATCACTCCCGCCAAGATCCCGGCTGCCCACCTCACGGATAGACCTGTTTCCACTTGGGTATCGCGGCGCCGATCGCAGCGCCGAGGAGTGTCCCGCCACCGGTAAACAAAGGAATGGTGACCAGAAAGGGACCCCTCGGTCGCACTCGGCAGCGTCGCAAACGGCTTCGCAGCTGGGTGAGTCGCAGGGTATCGGTGGCGCCAGCGTCGGCGCGGACCCCAAGACTGCCATCGCTGACCGCGGCATACCGGCCGGTGAAGGTGCGGCCGTCGGGGAGGGTGGCCCGAATCACCGAAGTCGGCCCCAGCCGCCCCAGGTCCGGGCCGGTCGTCTGAGCCGCGCCTCGGCCGGGGGCCACGAGAGCGACAACGAGTGCGAACGGGGGAAGTTCGCCTTCCCCCCCGTGACCGCAGCGTGACCCGGTCAGGCCGGCGGCTCACCCGGGCGGAATCAGCCTCCCAATCAGCCAGAAACCAGCGCCCCCGGCGACGGCGAGCAGGAGCAGCCGGGGCACGGCTGTCCGGCGGTACTCAAGCGAGCCCAGCGCCATGGCGAGGCTGGCCTTGAAGGCCGAGTTGACGCTCATCCCCAGCACCACAGCCTTCGCAGCCGTTACGACAAGGGCGTCGGCCTCGGCAAGGCGGCTCATGCCGAAGGTGAGCGCGTCCATATCGGTCAGGCCGAGCACGGCGGCGGTTGCCAGCACGCCGACCTCGCCGAACCGCTGGGTGAGGAGGCTCAGCAGGGTCATGACCAGCTGAAAGGCGACCGCCATCTTGATCGCCGACCACAAGTGGAGAGGGTTCTTGCTTTCCGATTCGGGTGTGCGGTCCAGCTTCGGGGCCCGGTGCCGCAGCTTGAGAACGAACATGACCAATCCGGCGAGGAGCACCGGCACCAGTCCAACCGCCGCCGCGGGGAACAGCGCGCTATTGAGCACCAGGATCACGCCGAGCACCCGCGGGACGAGCACGGTACAGGCCGCCAGCGTCCCGACCGCCAGCGCTTCCGAGCTCCCACGCTCCTGGCGGCTGCGACGGGAAAAGGTGAGGGTGACAGCAGTCGAGGAGACCAGCCCTCCGAGTGCGCCCATCGCGGGGTATCCGCGGGAATCGCCCAGGATGCGGCGGGCCAGGTAGCCGGCGAAGTTGAGCCCCGTGAAGATGAGGACGACGGTCCACAGCCCGCGCGGCTTGATGCCCCCGAACGGTCCGATCGGACCCTCGGGGAGAAGCGGCAGCACCACCAGGGCCAGCACCGCGAACTGCACCGCGGCGCGGAGCTCCTCTTCCCCGATCCGCTGAAGGAAGTCGTGGATGTTGCTCTTTTCGCGGAGAACAATGACGACCACGGCGGCGGCACCGCTCGCGACGCGGAGACTCCCTATCCCGGCGAGGACGCCCATCCCGAGCACCAGGAGGGCCGCGGCCTCGGTGGTCCCTTCGATCGCCTCGCCGCCGCGACGGGCGGCCATCAGGTACGCGGCCACCACGAACCCGGCGGCACCGAGGAGGAGTGCTCCAGCCACGATCGGGTCAGCTGCTTGCAACAGCCAGCCCGAGAGACCACCCAGCAAGCCAAGCAGGAAGAAGGTCCGCACCCCGGCGAAGCGCGCGTTAGGGCCGGAGGCATGTCCCGACCACTCGCGCTCCACCCCGACTGCCAGCCCGGTCAGGCCGGCGATGCAGAGACGGAGCGCGGTGTCGAGGTCGCTCACTTCAGAGATCGTCGCTCGAGGTAGGCTTGGCGTGCTCCGGACACCGCGTCCAGCACCGGCGCGGAGTCGAATCGCACCGGATCGGTACAGGGCAGGCCGGTGTCCCTGGCGGCCACGGCGCAGGCTTCAAGTGCCTCGGCATCGGTGAGATCGTAGGTGTTCATGCACACGGCGATCACCCTGGTCGGATACACCGCCGAGCCGATCATCTCGTACATCTTCACATAGTCGGCCAGCGGCGGAATCCGGAGCCACGGCTCGCCACGGTACTCGCCGATGAATTCGCGGGTGGCCTGGTGGCAAAGGATCAACGCATCGGGGCAGGAACCATGGAGCAGTCCGAGTGTCACTCCGGAGTACCCGGGGTGATTGATGCTCCCCTGCCCCTCGACCAGCACAATATCCGCGCCGGGAGCGGCTTTGAGCACCAGCTCTTCGGCGGCGCCGGCGATGAAATCGGCTACGACCGCGTCGACCGCCGTGCCCCAGCCCTCGATGAAGATCCCGGTTTGCCCCGTGGCGGCAAACCGCGTCTTGAGCCCGCGGTCCTCGAGACCACGTACCAGCTGCAGCTGCGCGGTCATCTTGCCGACGTTGCAATCCGTCCCGACGGTCAACACCACAAACGGATCGACCAGCCGGGCCATTCCCATCGCCACGGGCAGTTTGGGGGGAGGCCGGCGGACGTCGAGGATCTTCCGGCCGTGGGCCCGGGCCTTCTCGGCGAGGAGGGCATCGTCGGAGAGGAAGGTGTGCAGCCCGCTCCAGAGATCGCACCCCGTCTCAAGCGCTTCGGCGAGCCAGGCCCGCCATTCCGCCGGAAGCCGGCCGCCCGCGGGGGCGATCCCGATGAGCACCGCGCCGGGTTTCCGGCGGAGTCCTTCCGCCATCGAGCCGACCACCGGAATATCCCCGCCGAATCCGAGCACCTGCTGGACGGTCTTTCCCGCATGGACCCGGTCCACCACGCCGACCACCCGATCCGGCAGATAGCGGATCACCGAGTTGGCCGTCTTCGAGGTCATCGGCGAAAAGTCCCCGTCGGCGAGGATCAGGAATTGGGGCTTGTCGGTCATCGTGCTCGAGGATTCAGGATTCAGGATTCAGGGGTCAGTGAAAATAGCCGGGCGGCGCGATTCTGGTGTGAACCGCGCCGCCCCTGACCTCTGAATCCTGACTCCTGACCCCTAGCTCTTGGAGTCGTCGTTCTCCAGCAGCTCCGCGTCGTGGACCGGCTCACCCTTGCGGCCGCCCGCGCCGAGCGCCTTGGTGTCCTTCGAGCCGCCGAGGAGGCCCATCTTGACCTTGAGATCGGTCAGCTGCTGGTCGGCGGTGCCCTTGTACTCCAGTTTCTTGAACTGGTCCATCAGGTCGTCCGACTGGAACTCCTGCTGGATTTCCGCGGCAGCGAGTGCCTTGCGCTCGATGGCCTCGATCTTCTCGGCCATCCGGTCGAATGACTCGAAGGCGCTCTTGTCGTTCATCCCGGACATGGTCTCCTGGATGCGCTGCTGGGCCTGGGCCCTCTTGGCGCGCGCCACCAGGATGTTCTTCTTCCGCTTGGCCTCTTCGATCTTGTCGTTGAGCTGGCGGAGCTGGCCCTTGAGGCTCTCGGTGTCGGCCTTATGCTTGACCCAGGTTTCGTGAAGCTGCTGGGCCCCCTGCAGCGCCTCGTTGTAGCGCATGAGCGCCTGAGTGGCCAGATCGTCGCGGCCCTCCTGCACCGCGAGCATGGCCCGGCGCTCCCAGTCCTCCGCCTGCTTCTTGAGCGCCTCCGCGTCAGCCTGGAGCTTTTTCTCGTCCGCGATGGCTGCGGCCGCTTCCTGCTTGGCCTTGGCCAAGTTGGACTTCATGTCCAGGATCAACTGGTTCAGCATCTTCTCCGGGTTTTCGGCCCGTGAGATCAGGTCATTGATGTTGGACCTGAGCATCGTCGAGAAGCGATCGAAGATCCCCATCAGCTCTTACCTTTCGCGGTACGGCGCGAGCGCGCTCAGATGGGAGGCGAGAGCGAGCGACAGCGAATCCCAGCTCGCCTCGAACTCCAAGAAATCCAGGTCGGCCAGCTCCAGCGCGTCGGTGAGCACGATATGCTCCCCTTCGAGCCCGTAGGAGCCGTGCACCAGATCGCGGGCGTTCAATTCGAGCAGCGTGCGGTAGAGCCGACGCTGCTTGTCGTCGTTCGCCGGTGACTCCATCACCCGGACCCGGAGGATCACCACCGGGGGCGCGTAGTTGACGATGAATTCCGCCCCGGTCTGCGTCTTGGCCCGCCACAGCCCGGGCTCGATTTCGGCTGCATCAACCGTGCCGCCCTCGACCCGGTCCAGGAACGATTCAATGTCGTCTCGCGTCAGCATCGCTCTCCCGATCTCCCTGCCGGTGGGGGTGAGCCAGCCGGCGCTGAAATCTACCTACGCGACGGACCCGGCCGCCAAGCCGTGTCGTCGCCGCTTCACCGGTCGGGGGTTTGCGACTGCTGTGCCAGCAGCCGCTCGGAGAAATCCACCCGCTCCTCCAATTCCTGCATCCGGCCCCGAAGCTCGTCCAGTTCGGCCAGCAGCTGGCCGGTGGTCTCGTCGGAGTGCGCCGAGTCACCCTCGAGGCGTCGGACAAGGGCTTTGCCGAGGGGGCCGGTGAGGGAAACGCCCGCGGCGATGGTGCCGATGATCCCCACCGGAATCGCAAACGCGATACCCAGCTTGGCCGACAGCAGAGTGAAGCCGAAGATGCCGGCGACTCCAAGCAAGGCGATGGTGGCCATCACCTGACGCCGCAGGTCGTCGGGCCTCATGACCCGCGTCCGAGGCCAACCGCCCGCTGCTCCGACTGCCCCTGGGACAGCATTCGCTCGGCAAAGTCCAGCCGTTCCTCGAGCTGGCCCCGCTCCGCCTCCAGCTCCATGATGCGATCTTCCAGGGCCGCGACCCGCTCAGCGGTCATTTCCCCGGTGGTGAGGCCGGTCGCGGGATCGCCTTTCGACTTCCCGCCGCCGATCCGGCGCCCGATGGCTTGGCCAATGGGGCCGAAAAACAAGCCGAGGAAACCCATCCCGACAGAAAAGAACAAGGCGAACTCGCCAGGATCGCTCATCCGGAGCAGCATCATCGCTGATCTCCCGGCCCGACGACCCGGAGCGGCGGGGTAGACTGCGCCAGGAGTCGCTCGGCAAAATCGAGTCGCTCCGCGAGATCCGCCACCTGGGCCTGGGTCGCCTCGAGCTCGGCCACCCGCTGCTCCAGCTCGGCGATCCGCTCGGCCTCCATCTCACCGGTGGTGAGCCCCGGGTGTCCGGCCTTGCGGAGCGCCAGCGCGCGCCGGATGCCGAGCACAATCAAGGATCCGCCGGTGATCACTGGAAACAGCTCTTCCGGTCCATTGGACACGCCGACCCACAACATGAGCATGCAGGTGACGCCGATGTGCAGGACCAGGTCGAAACCGTCCAATCCGATGTTGCGTCGGAACCAGCTCATCCCCTGCCCTCCTTCACCCGCTCCGGCCCTGAGGCCAGGAGGCGTTCCGCGAAGTCGAGACGTTCCTCCAGGTCGCCCACCCGGGCACGGTCGTGCTCGACATCCGCCAGGCGGAGCTCGAGCTCCTCCAGTCGCTGCACCAGCGCGAGATCGGGCGCGAGCTTTCCTTCGAGCCGCCGGGCGATCGCTCGGCCGATGGGTCCGCGAAAGATCAGCACCGCCGCGGTACTCACCATGAACAAGACGCCCAGGACGAACGGGGCCACTTCATGGGGACCCATCAGCCCGGCCCCCCGGGACGCAACATGTCCTGGTCCCGCCGCTCGGCCAGCAGCCGTTCGGTGAACTCGAGCCGCTCCTCGATGTCCTGTACTCGGGTGCGGAGCGGCTCCATCTCGGCGGCCAACTCCCGCAGATGGTCCAGCTCGGCGCGGAGCTGGGCGTCGACGTGTTTCCCCTCGAGCCGCCGGGCCAGCGCGGCGAACAGGGGACGGAGCACCAGGACAGCCGCGATGCTGATGACGACGATCGCGAGGCCGATCAGGAAATGCTCCTGCGACTGCAATTGCAGGAAGTTCGGATCCGGCAACGGTGGCGCCGGCGTCTGGATCTGAGCAGGCTGCACGGCGATGCTCACGACGGCGCGCTCCCGCCGGGCAATTGGCCGGCGGCCTGTTTCTGGGCCAGCAGCCGCTCGGCGAAATCGACCCGCTCCTGCAGCTCGGTCACGTCCTGGCGAAGCTGCTCGATCTCGGTCAGCACCTCGGGCTCGGTACCGCCCGCCCCCACCGACTGGGTGCCATGGCGGATCCGGTCCGCGATGGCTTTGCCGACCGGGCTGATCGCCAGGAGGAACAGCGTGCCTCCGCCGAAGATGAAGGTGATGGCGAGAACGCCTTCCATGTCCATGGTCGGCGACTACCGCTGACCGGGCGCCGGCCCGGCGGGCAGACGCTCCGGGTCATGCTGCTGCGCGATCAATCGCTCGGCGAAATCGACCCGCTGTTCCAATTCCTCGACCCGGCCTTCCAGCGCCTCGGTTGCGGCGAGCCGGGTGTGAAGCTCTTCCAGCAGCTCCTGGCTGGGACTGACTCTGCTGAGAAGCCGCCGGTTCCGAACGTTGATCGAGGCGATGGCGGCGTAGGCGAAGACCCCGGCGCCCATGAGGGACAAGACGAAGATGAGGACCTTCAACATGTCATCCATGAGAAGAGGCCTCCTTCTTCCCGCTGGCCAGCATCCGCTCGGTGAAGTCGAGCCGCTCCTCGCTCTCGGCGAGGCGCTGCTCCAGGTGGCCTACCTGCTCGCGGAGCTCCATCATTTCCTCGCGGAGCTCGGGGTCTCCGCCGCCGGTGCCTCGGTTGAGGCGCCGCGCGATGGCCTGACCCACCTGGCTCTGCGCCACCTTTACCACGACGACACCGATCACCACCATACTGACGATCCCGGTGACCATTCCCAGGAGCGGAATCGCGTCATTGAATACGTTCGGCGGAATTTGCATTCAGCCCTCCCGCCGCCCGCTGGCGACGAGCCGCTCCGCAAAATCCAGACGCTCCTGGGTTTCCATCAGCTCAGCCCGGAGAGCATCCACCTCGGCGCGCAACTCCCTGACCTCGCCTTCGAGCGCGCCCGCAATTCCAGCATCTCCCCCGATCCGGCGCGCCAACGCCTTGCCGATCGCGGTTTTGGAGAGCACGACGAGGCCCGTAAAGAACACGAACATCACGGGGATCATCACCGCCAGCTCCTGCTTGTCCATTGCTCCTCCGGACCTATCTCAAGCGGACTCGGGCACTTCCGGGGACTCGCCGGCCCGTACGTAACAATGATGGGGGATGTTTCATCACGCAACGTTCGGCTCTCAGGCCACCACCACTGCCCGGATGTCGGTCAGGCTCACCGCGATCTCCACGTCGTCCGCCCCAACCGGCCGGAGGAAGACCTCGAGCGCCTCGGGGTCGGTGTCGACACTGGTGGGAATCCCGACAAGCTGGTGGTTGTCGCTGGTGGTAATCCGGACTACCTGGTCATGTCCGCCGGCATAGTCGAGCAGCTCCACGATGGCTTCATACGTCATGGGCGCCTCGCGGTAGGGGAATGCCTAATGTATCGCTCGCCTTCTCAGGGTGTGAGCGCCGCGCCGGATGGGGTGCCCAGCAGGGCTCCGGTGAGGAAATCAGTCAGCATGGTCCGGAGATGCACCGCGGTGCTGCCGCCGGCGATACTGTGATTGCGATTGGGGTATTCCATGAAGCGGAACTGCTTGTTGGCGGTCACCAGGGCGTTGACGAGCGATTCGGTGTTCTGATAGTGCACGTTGTCGTCCCCGGAGCCGTGCACCAGAAGCAGCTTCCCTTTCATCTGTCCGACGTAGCTCAGCGGCGAGCCCTCGTTGTAGCCGGCGGCATTGTCCTTGGGGAGGCCGTTGTAGCGCTCGGTGTAGATGTTGTCGTAGTAGGTCCAGTGCGTCACCGGCGCCACCGCCACCGCGGTACTGTAGACGTCAGGCGCCCGGAAAAGACCGTTCAGGCTCATGAACCCGCCATAGCTCCATCCCCAAATGCCCATGCGCGTGGAATCGATGTAGCTCCGCTCCCGGGCAAGACCGGAGGCCGCGGCCGCCTGGTCCCGGGTTTCGACGACTCCGAGCTTGCCGTAGATGATCTTCCGCCACTCGCGCCCGCGGGCGCCGGTGCCCCGATTGTCCACGCTGGCGACGATGATGCCCTGTTGGGCCAGGAGCAGGTGCCACAGGTAGGTGCCGCCTCCCCAGGCATCGACGACCGTCTGCGAGCCGGGGCCGCCGTACACGAAGTACACGATCGGATACTTCCGCGACGGATCGAACCCCGGCGGCTTGATCATCCAGCCATTGAGCGACACTCCGTCAGCGATGGTGACCTGAAAAAACTCCGATGGCCCGCGCCGGATGGCGGCCACTTGATCGGTGAGGCGGGTGTTGCCGGCCAGGATGCGCACCGTACCGTGCTCCGGGAGCCGAACGAGTTCCGTGACCGGGGGGACACCGAAGCTGGACCGGGTGTGGAAGGCCCAGCGGGCTCCCGGGGCGATGTCGTAGGTATGGGATCCCGTTGCCCCCGCCGGCGTCACCCGCTCCGGCGCGCCGGTGCCGTCGAGGCGGGCCCGGTACAGGAAGCGGCGGGTCGGATCTCCGGGAGAGGCGATGTAGTAGAGCGAGCCGGTTCGCTCGTCGGTCCCGGCGATCTCGAGCACGTCGTAACTGCCCGGTGTAATCAGTCGGGGAGCGCCGCCCACGCGGGGGACGGTGTACACCTTGTTCCAGCCGTCTCGCTCGCTGGTCCAGGTGAGCTGGGTCCCACCGTCGATCCAGGTGGACCGGTCCACCACTTCGACCCAGGCCGAATCGCGCTCGGTGAGAATGGGGCGCACCGCCCCCGTCCGGGTGTCGGCCAGCACGAGCTCAAGGGTGTTCTGGAGCCGGTTGAGCCGCTGCACCAGCAGTTCCGCGCTCGAGGCCGCCCACTCCATCCGCGCGAGGTAGTGATTGCGCGGATCGCCGGCGAAGGCGATCCAGCGGGTGGGTCCCCCCGAGGCGCTCACGACCCCGATCCGGGCGGCGGAGTTCTCCTCGCCCGCCTTGGGGTATTGCACCGGCTCGACGGCCGAGTAGATCGAATCGGTGGTGCGATAGAGCAGGAAGTCCCGCACCCGGTCGGCGTTGAGCTGCCAGTAGGCGATCCGGGTGCCCTCCGGACTCCAGCGCCAGCCGTCGTGGAGGCCGAGCTCCTCCTCGTACACCCAGTCGAAATTCCCGTTGATCACGGTCCGGCTGCCATCGCTGGTAAGCCGCACGATCCGGCCGGCCGAGAGGTCCTCGACGTACAGGTCGTTTTCCCGGACGAAGCCCACCCGGGTGCCGCTGGGATCGAACTTCGCGTACATGAGCGTCGACGGCTTGGCGGGACCGCCCAGCCTGGTCAGCTTGCCGCTGATGCGGTCCAGGACCCAGTAGTCTCCTCTGGTGTTGAGGCGCCACACCGGCTTGGTGTTGGTGAACACCAGCAGACGCCGCTGGTCCGGCGACCAGTCATACTCGTCGATCTCGAGTGGCGCGGACGCGCCGGGAGGAGTGAGCCGGCTGGCCGGGACCAGGACGTCGCGACGGCCGGTTTCCGAATCGTAGCGGACGATATCCTGGCCCCGGCCATCGGCGGCACGCTCCAACGTGGTGTAGGAGGAGCCGTCCCCCAGCCATTTGGCCGGTCCGAATCGCTCGGCGCGAAACTCGGCCCCGCCAAAGATCCGGGGCACCGTCAGCGTGGCCGCGTCGGTCTGCTGGGCCGCGACGGGAGTGGCGAGGAGCGCAATGGGGAGCAGGAGCCGCGAGAAACGAGTCATGGCCGGAGTCGGTTCGGTGAGGGAAACTGCGACGGCATCGGCAAACATACGCATGGCGACGGGACTCCGCTGCGGGTCTACCGCCCCGCCCGCAGCGCCCGGGCGAGGAATTCTCCGGTGTGACTCGCCTTCACTTTGGCCACGTCCTCCGGAACGCCCTGCGCTACGACCGTGCCGCCCTTGGCCCCTCCCTCGGGACCCAGGTCGATGACCCAGTCGGCGGTTTTGATGACGTCGAGGTTGTGCTCGATGACGAGCACGCTGTTTCCCTTGTCCACCAGCCGGTGGAGCACCTCGAGGAGGAGCCGGACATCTTCGAAGTGGAGCCCGGTCGTCGGCTCGTCCAGGATATAGAGGGTGCGGCCGGTGTCGCGCTTGGCGAGCTCGGTGGCAAGCTTGACCCGCTGCGCTTCACCGCCGGACAGGGTCGTGGCCGACTGACCCAGGTGCAGGTACCCCAGGCCGACATCGTTGAGCAGCTCGAGCTTTTCGCGGATCCGGGTCTGGGCGCTGAAGAACTCCAGCGAATCCGCCACGGTGAGATCGAGCACGTCCGCGATGCTCCGCCCCTTGTACCGCACCTCCATCGTCTCCCGATTGTAGCGCCGCCCCTTGCAGACCTCGCAGGGCACGTACACGTCGGGCAGGAAATGCATCTCGATCTTGACGAGCCCGTCGCCCTCGCAGGCTTCGCAGCGCCCGCCCTTTACATTGAAGGAGAATCGGCCCGGCCCGTATCCCCGCATCTTGGCCTCGGGGAGCTGGGCAAACAGCTCGCGGATGGGGGTAAACAGGCCGGTATACGTGGCGGGATTCGAACGCGGAGTGCGCCCGATCGGGCTCTGATCGATGTCGATGACCTTGTCGATGTGCTCGATGCCCTCGATCCGGTCGTGGGCACCGGGCACCACCCGGGCCCGGTAGAACTGCCGGGCGAGTGAGGCGTACAGGAGGTCGGTGACCAGCGACGACTTACCCGATCCGGACACGCCGGTGACCGCCACGAAGAGCTTGAGCGGCACATCGAGGGTCAGATTGCGCAGGTTGTTCCCCCGGGCACCGACCACGCGCAACCGCTTCTTGGGATCGCGGACGCGCCGCAGCGCAGGCACCGGAATCCGGAGCTCGCCGCGGAGGTAGCGCGCGGTGAGCGACTCGGGATGGCGCAGGATCTGCTCGACCGTGCCCTCGGCCACGACATGCCCGCCGGCATTGCCGGCGCGGGGGCCCAGATCGACCACGTGGTCGGCCGCGCGGATGGTGTCCTCGTCGTGCTCCACCACAATCACGGTGTTGCCGAGGTCGCGCAGCTCGCGCAGCGTGCGCAGCAGCCGGGCGTTGTCGCGCTGGTGCAGGCCGATGCTCGGCTCGTCCAGGACGTAGAGCACGCCGACCAGCCGGGAGCCGATCTGCGTGGCCAACCGGATGCGCTGCGCCTCGCCGCCGGAGAGCGTGCCCGCGCTTCGGCCCAGGGTCAAGTACTCGAGCCCGACGTCGCTGAGAAAGACCAGCCGGTCGCGAATCTCCTTGAGGATGGGTCCCGCGATCTCGGGATCGACGCCGCGGGCAACACCGCGGCCCACCGGGATTCCGTCGAAGAAGGCGAGCGCGTCATCCACCGGCTTGTCCACCACGTCCCCGATGCTCCGGCCGGCCAGCAGGACCGAGAGACTTTCCGGCTTGAGCCGCCGTCCGTTGCAGGCGCGGCAGGGCATCTCGACCAGGAACTCCTCGAGCTGGGAGCGCACCGCGTCGCTGGACGACTCGTGGTAGCGGCGCTGGACGTTCTTGAGGATGCCCTCCCACTCGGACTCGTAGTCGGCCCGGCCGCGGGCGCCATCCCCGCCGAACCGGAAGAGCTTGCCCGGCGCCCCGTTCAGGAGGAGGTCTCGCGCCGAGGCCGGCAGCCCGCTCCACGGCGCGTTGAGATCGAACTTGAAGGTCTTGGCCAGCGCGGGGAGGACCGCCTTGCGCAAGTACCCCGAGGGCTCGCCCCAGGGGAGCACCACACCTTCGAGGATCGAAATGCTGGGGTCACCCAGGATGAGATCGGCGTTGACCTCGCGGCGGGTGCCCAGCCCGTGGCACTCGTTGCACACCCCGAAGGGGGAATTGAACGAGAACTGCCGGGGCTCGAGCTCCGGCAGCGAGAGCCCGCATTGCGGACACGCGAACCGCTCGGAGAACAAGACCGCCGGCGAGGACGGCCGCTGCACCTCGACCACGCCGTCGGAAACCTTCAGGGCGGTCTCGACCGAATCGGTGAGCCGGCTCCGGTCCTCCGGACGCACCACCAGGCGATCCACCACCACCGCGAGATCATGATTGTGGCGCCGATTGAGCGCCGGCACGGCGCTGAGATCGTAGGTTTCACCGTCGACCCGGACCCGCACGAAGCCCCGCTTGCGCAGATCCTCGAACAGCTCGCGGAACTCACCCTTCCGTCCTCGCACCATCGGTCCCAGGATCTCGATCCGCGTACCGGCGGGCCACGCCAGAATGGTGTCGGTGATCTGGGCAGCGCTTTGGCGCGACACCGGGCTGCCGTCGTTGGGGCAGTGCGGCACGCCGGCGCGGGCCCAGAGGAGGCGCATGTAGTCGTAGATCTCGGTGACGGTGCCGACGGTGGAGCGCGGATTGTGCCCGGTGGCCTTCTGCTCGATCGAGATGGCCGGCGACAGGCCCTCGATCCCGTCCACATCGGGCTTTTCCATGAGCCCGAGGAACTGCCGGGCGTACGCGGAGAGCGACTCGACGTAGCGTCGCTGTCCTTCGGAATAGATCGTGTCGAAGGCGAGCGACGATTTGCCCGATCCGGAGAGCCCCGTGATGACCGTCAGAGCGTTCCGCGGCAGCGCGACGGATATGTTCTTGAGGTTGTGCTCGCGCGCACCGCGAACCCGTAAGAATTCCTGGGGCATAAGAAGCCAAAAATACCGGGTCGCAGGGCGCCATTCAACTGCGCCCTCTCACTTCGCACCTCTCACCTCTTACCTTTCGGCCATGCGCCGCCTCCAGAACTCCCGCGCTCCCGAACCCGATGAGGCAGCGCTGGAAGGGTTCGACCGTGTCGGCCTCGAGGGCGATGCGGTCGGACCCGTGGCGGACGAGCTCCCCTGGCTCCGTCCCTTCGGTGCCGACATTCCCGGTCTCTCGCTGGCCACGACCGTTGTCCAGGACGAGCCGGAGAGCAGCCGGGTGCCGCGCCGGGCGCGCGAGCTGGTCGCGGGAGGCCGAAGCCTCGACGCGCTGCTCCTGCTGCGGCGCTATCTCGCCGAGGCGCCCCAGGACGCCGGAGTACGCGCCCTGCTGGCCGAGCTGCTCGACGAAGGCGGAGACTCCGAGGCGGCCCTGGAGGAGCTGACCGTCGCGCTGGCGCACGCAGCCGACCCGGTGCCGGTGCTGGTGCGCCGGGGAAGCATCCTGGCCCGGTACGGGCGCACCGCTCCAGCGGAGCAGGACCTCCGCGACGCCATCCGGCGGCGTGCCGACCACGCCCCCGCGCATTTCCATCTCGGGCTCACCCTGCTGCGGCGCGGGCTGGGCGCGGACGCCACCACGGCACTGCGTGAGGCGCTCCGCTACGCGCCGGACGATCCCGACGCGACCTACTACCTGGGGGAAGCGCTCGAGGCCCAGGGCGATCTCCCCGGCGCGCTGGCCGCGATGGAACGGGCCGCCGCGCTCGCACCCGACAATCCCCGCACCTACAAGATGATGGGCCGGCTGCTGGACCGGATGGGCCGGACCGACCAGGCCAGGGCGATGCACAAGAAGGCGCGCGAGGCCGGGATCCGCTGATGAAACTCGGCTTTACCCGCAGAAACATCGGCCGACTGGTCCTTCTGGGGTGGGCCGTGGCGCTCGCGTGGCTGGCCCGGCGGCAGTTCTCTCAGGGCGATTCCGCCGATACCGCCATTCGCACCAGACGGCTTGGGCCGGGCGCGGCGTACTACGCCGTCTACGCCGGCGCGCGACAGATCGGCCAGCTCAACCTCTCGGTGGATACCACGCTGGACGGAGTGCGCTTGACCGAGTTCATGGTGATCGACCTCCCCTATGGCGACTCCACCCGCCAGCTCGGGCGAAGCTCGGACTACCACCTGTCCCGCTCCCTCCGGCTCCGGAACTTCACCCGCAACGCCTTCGGCGCGGGGCCGCGCGAACAGCTAGTCGGCCAGATGGGCGCCGATTCGATTCTCGGCCTCTCCAACCTGGAGGGTCCGGACGGCGCGCCGACGGTGCGGATGCGCATGCGCATTCCCGGCGATGCCCTCCTCCCCGTGATGCTTCCGTATCGCAGTGCGTTCGGCGATCAGCTTCGGATCGGCGGCAGATTCGTGGCCCCTGAACTCGATCTGGGCGTCCTCGGCACCCGCCCCGTCACCGTGACGGTGACCGCGGAATCCACCTTCATCGTGGCGGACAGCGCCGCGTGGGATTCGGTGGCGGGACGCTGGGCCCCTGCCGCCCTCGACACGCTCCGCGCCTGGCGGCTGCTGCATGATGCCGGCGGCGCGCCGACCGTATCCTGGGTCGACGAAACCGGAGCCCTGGTTCACCAGGAAACGGCCGGGGGACTGACGCTGGTGCGATCGGCGTTCGAGATCGTTCGAAACAACTACCGCCAGATCCGGACTGCCGAAGTGGCGGCGTGGCGGCGCCGAATCCCGGGAATGATCGCGCTGTCCGCCTCCGGCCATCGGCCCGACACTGCCGCAGCCGAGCATGCGTGGGTGATGTCAGGTGATTCAGGCGCCACGGTCACCGGCGCGCCGTACGCCCTCGCAGAAGGACGCCAGCGTCTCCGCGGCGATACGGTCACCGTTACCCGAGGCACGCCGACCGACACCGTGCAGCGAAACGCGCGGGCGGCGCGAAACACGCTAGGCCTTTCCTGGGATACTCCGGCCCAGGACGAGGCCATGGCGCCGGCCGCAAGCCGCGCGCTCGCCGGGGCGCGATCCATTCGGGACAGTGTGCGGCAGCTCACGATGTGGGTGTTCCGGGAAATCGCCATCGACACTGCGGCCACCGCGTCCGGCACCGCGGGGCCGACGCTGCGGACCCGGCGCGGCAATGCCGATGGGAAGGCGCGACTGCTCGCGACCCTGGCCAAGATGAGCGGGATTCCGGCCCGAGTGGTCACCGGGCTGGCGGTGCTGCCGCAGGGCAGTTTCGGGCACGCCTGGACCGAGCTTTGGATGGACGGATGGGCCGCTGCAGACCCCACTTACGGTCACTTCCCGGCTTCAGCTTCCCTGCTCCGGCTTCGGGTGGGTGAACGGAGCCATGTCATTGACCTGCTCACGGTGGCGGCCTCGGCGCGGTTTTTGCCCATTCGAAGGCCTTTATGATCGAGCTGACCGGCCTCACCAAGCGCTACGGGCGGTTTACCGCCGTGGACGGGATCAATCTCACCATTCCGAAAGGTGAGCTCTACGGACTTTTGGGTCCCAACGGGGCGGGCAAAACCACCACGATGCGGATGATCGCCGGGATCCTTCAGCCCACTTCAGGCGTGGTGAAGATCTCCGGCATCGACATCCAGAGGGACCCGCTGGTGGCCAAGAGCCGGCTCGGCTTCATCCCGGACCGTCCCTTCGTCTACGACAAGCTCACCGGAGTGGAATTCCTGCGTTTCGTGGCCGGCCTGTATGGCCTGGGCGGGGCGGAGGTCGAAGACCAGATCGACGAACTGCTGGAGCTGTTCGAGCTCACGCCGTGGAAACACGAGCTGACCGAGTCCTACAGCCACGGCATGCGCCAGAAGCTCATCATTTCGAGCGCGCTGGTGCACCGGCCCGAGGTGATCGTGGTGGACGAGCCGATGGTCGGGCTCGATCCCAAGAGCGCCCGGCTTCTCAAGGACATACTCCGGGAATTCGTGACCGGGGGCGGGACGGTACTGATGAGCACCCACACGCTCGAGATCGCGGAAGCGATGTGCGACCGGATCGCGATCGTCCAGGCGGGGCGGGTGGCGGCGGCCGGCACCATGGAGGAGCTGCGCTGCCAGACCTCTTCCGGCGACGTCTCGCTCGAGGAGCTGTTCCTCAAGCTCACGGGAGGCTTCTCGGAGCGGGAGCTCAGTGATCTATTCCAACGCTGAGGGGATCCGGCAGTCGGCCGGCATCCTCGCCATCCTCAACCCGAAATGGCGGAGCTTTCTCCACCGCCTGAAGAATCATCGTTCCGGCGCGGGCGCGCGGGCGGTGCTGCTGATTCTGCTGGGGGGCGCCTTCTGGACCGCGGTGTTCGGCCTGTCCTACCGGATCCTCAAGTACATCAAGAACGTGGAAGAGATCGGCCCCCTCATGGCCGGCAAGATGCTCGCGGTGGCGCTCCTCGCCTTTGCCGCGATCCTGCTACTCTCCAACCTGGTCACCGCCCTCTCGACGTTCTTCCTGGCGAAGGACCTCGACATGCTGGTGTCCGCTCCGGTGGACTGGATCTGGCTGTACCTGGCCAAGCTGGGCGAGACGCTGGCGCATTCGTCGTGGATGGTGGCGCTGATGATTGTGCCGATCCTCACCGCCTATGGAGCCGTGTTCGACGGGGGGCCGCTCTTTCCCCTGGTGGCCATCGGCGTACTCCTGCCGTTTTTTCTGCTGCCGACGGTGATCGGCTCGGTCCTCACGCTGATCCTGGTGAACGTCTTTCCGGCCCGGCGGGCCCGCGACCTGCTGAGCCTCCTGGCCCTCGCCGCCGGCGGCGGGCTGGTGCTCTTCCTCCGGCTGCTTCGGCCGGAGCAGCTCGCCCGGCCGGAAGGCTACCAGAATCTGATGCAGTTCATCGCGCTGCTGCGCGCGCCGAGCCATCCCCTTCTCCCCAGCGAGTGGGCGTCGAGCGCCCTGATGAACTGGTTCCTCCGAATCGGAGACCCGCTGCCGATCCTGCTCCTCTGGAGCACCGCGGGCGCATTCATCGTCATAGGCGCCTCGCTGCACCGCCGGCTCTACATGGCGGGGTTCACCAAGTCGCAGGAAGGCGCCAATTCGAGCGGCAGCAGAGCCATCTGGCAGAGTGTCGGCGCGCGGTTGCTGTTCTGGCTTCCGGTGACCCGCCGCGAGTTCATTCTCAAGGATCTGCGGGTGTTCTTTCGTGACGCCACGCAATGGAGTCAGCTCATTCTGCTGGCCGTGCTGCTCCTGGTCTACATCTTCAACATCCGGTCGCTCCCGCTGTACACCGGCGAAAAGGTACCCTTCGTCCTGGTGACGATGGTGGTGTTCCTGAACCAAGGATTGGGGGGCTTCGTGCTGTCGGCCATCGCAGCGCGGTTCATCTTCCCGTCGGTTTCGCTGGAGGGCCGCCAGCTCTGGCTGCTCCGGTCCAGCCCGCTGGACCTGCGCGCGATGCTCTGGAGCAAGTACTGGGTCGGGACCCTGCCGCTGCTGGTCCTGGCGCTGGTCATCGGGGTCGTCACCAACCAGATCCTCCAGGCGCCGCCGTTCATGATGATTCTGAGCATCATCACGACGGTCTGCTATACGCTGGCGGTCGGTGCGCTGGCGCTCGGCCTGGGAGTGATCTATCCGCAGTTCGACACCGAAAACGCGGCCCAGATCCCCACCAGCTTCGGCGGGCTGGTGTTCATGATGGCGGCGGTCAGCCTGCTCACCCTCATCATCATGGTCGAGGCGTGGCCGGTGGCGGAGCAGCTGCGTACCTGGCAGCTGGGAGAGCCGAGCGGCTTCCCCACCTCGGTGGTGTTCTCGATGATCGTGGTGGTGGCGATCTGTGCCCTGGCCGTCATCATTCCTCTCCGGCTCGGCCTCAAACGGCTGGCCGCGATCGAAGTGTAGCACCTCCGTTTTTCGTACCGGGCTCGCACGATGCCGGTCACGATCCGCTTGTCCCACCATCCCACCTTGGCCGCGCCGCACCGGAGCCACATCGGTACCGGGCGGCTCCACGACCAAGGAGGGATCGATGTCCCCGTTTGCCTCTCGCGCGGCCGCCATGGTCGCGCTTCTCGTCGCCACCGCCTGCAGCGACCGTCCCACACCGTCGGAACCCAGCCGCGACATTCCGCCTGACATCGCGTCGAGTTGGGAGTCGCCAGCTCAGGGCGGGTCGCGGCAGCAGGCCACCAATGAGCGGCTGGCCCGCCGCTTTGCGATCGCGCTCCGGGACGAGGAGTTCCGCGCCACGGTGGTACGCTCGCTCGACAACAGTACTGAGGCCGAGGGGAAGGTTCATCTGCAGGCGTTCCTCGGCAGTAACCGCGGTGCCATGCGGCAGCGATTGGCGGAGCTCGCGAGCGAACCCCAGTCTGCCATCGACGCGGACCTCGCGGGGTCCCCGGCCATCGAGATCTACCTGCCGGTGCCGGAGCACCGGTTGCGGTGGCGCGGCGAACCGAATGTCCTGGTGGCTACCGCGGAGCGGGACCGGGACGCACCGGTCGCCTTCAACCCCGCCGGGACGCGCTTCCTCCTCGATCCCGACCAGCCACCGGCCACCCCGGTCATCGCGCTAGGGGTCGCTGAAACGCGATTCACCGAGCAAGGGATCGGGTTGGTCGAATGCGAAACCTGTTTCGGGGGTGGGGAGGGCGGCGGCTCACCATCGGTTGTAAGTGCCGGTCTCTATATGACTTATGCGAAGTTCGATCAGACGTATGAGGGATGGTTGAAGGGTGCCCCCGAGTTTGAGGTGCACGTACTCGGTCAGGACGGCGGCTCCAATGTGATGAAGAGCTATCAGTGCGCCGGCGAGAAGGCAGGGGCCCCCTATCAGTTCGACCAGAACAGCACGGTCTGGAGCGGCTCGGTCCTCCTGTTCAGCCAGGCGCAACTCGACGCCTACAAGGCGCAGCACCCGAACCAGGCGGTCCGGGTGTTCATCCTGGAGGATGATGACGGGGCGTGCATGATCAAAACGGATTCGGCGCGGGTGGACCGGATGTTCCAGCAAATCGTGGCGACGTACGGGGACCTGACCGGTGGGAAGGACTCGACGATCGTGTCGGTGAAAACGTTTAAGAAGGCGTTTTCGCTTCTGAAACTGCTCAAGAGCGTCTGGTCGGTAATCACCACGCAGGACGATGTGGTCGGGACCGCGATTGAGGACGTCGTCGCCAGGGAAAGCGCCCCCAACGCGAATTGGATCGTGAAAGGGGAAAACAGCATCACCCACGGGGCCATTCGTCTCGAGATGCGCTAGGAGCGGACGTGACGTCATCCATCCGATGCCTGACCATGCTGCAGGCAGCACTGCTTTCGACCGGGGCGGCGCAACCGCCGGACCCCGCGGCGCGAACCGCGTGGTCCGTTTCCGCCTCGATCGGCACGTCGACGTTCAACGGGGCCGCCGCCGGCACAGCAGAAGCCGGGGAGAAACTCGAGTTCACGCCCTATCGTCCGACGATGCTTGGAATTGCCGTTTCGTACGGCCGCGAGCGCCTGCGGCTCGGTTTTTCAGCGAGGCATGGGGATGCCGGTATCGGACTCCAGGGCGTGCCTTTGAGCGAGGAAGGTCCGTCACCGCAAGGGGTGTTGATCATCGTCGAAGGTGCATACACCATCACCAGCGTCGCCGCCTCGGTTTCCACCTGCCTCGCGAAGCCTCGCGGTGGGCCCATGCTGAGATCCTCGGTGGGCCTGAGCATGGAACGCTGGACGGCACCGGGGACGCCGGCGCGAACGATTCTCGGGCCTCAGGCGGGGCTTTCCCTCGAGATCGCGTTGAGCGGAGCCTTCGCCGCCACGCTCGAGGGCGAATTGGGATTCACGCCGAAGTCGCCATTCAATGTCGACGACCTGCCGGAGGGTTTTCGGGAGCGGAGCACCTGGCGGCGAACCCTGATAGCGGGACTCAGCTGGCGACCGTGACCGGTCAGGCCGCCACCTTGTTCCCGCACCCGGCGCAGAACCGGCTGTCCGCCGGCAGGGGCTGCCCGCACGAGGAGCAGAACCCGGCTTGAGCGAGGGGGCGGCCACAAGAGGAGCAGAACAGCGCATCGGGCTCGGGCCGCGGACCGCAGCCCGAGCAGAGGGGCGGCGCCGGCCTTCCGGTGGCGTGAGCGGAGCGAAGCTGGCCTACTCGAGCGGCTACCAGCGCTTCCGGATCGGCCGTCGCCGCCACTACCATCGCCTCGGCCTGATCTCGGTCGAGCGCCGCGAGCGCCTCCTCGCTGTACCGCTGCTTCAGCGTGGCGTAGTCCTCGTCGGAGAGCTTCCCGGTGGCCCGGTCGAACTCGATCTCCTTGAGTGCCAGCAGCGCCAGACCGCTGCGGGTCTCCTCATCGGCAATCGGCTCGGGTGGCATCGGTTGCTCCGGTCCGCGGGCGAGCATCGGCGCGAACACCAGCCAGCAGACCAGGGCGCCGATGAGCAGCGCGCCCGCCACTTCGATGGCCATTAGTCCTGCACTCGGCTGAGGGCGCGGCGGAGTCGCTCGCTGTCTTCCTGGCTGGCGGAGTCGCGCGCCACGGGCGGGGATGCCGGAGTCGCCGCCGCCAGCTCAGCCAATCGCCGACTTCGCCGGAGCAGCAAGAACGCGAGCGTCGCGCCGGCGAGGGCCACGGCCACTCCGGGCACCAGGTAGCCCGCCAAGTTGAATCCTCGCGGGATGGGCGCCATCAGAACCTGTTCACCGTACCTGGCAATGAAGGTCGCCACCACCTCGTCGGGACTCTTCCCCGAGGCGCGGAGTGTCAGGACCTCCCGGTGCAGCTGCGGCGAATAGCTGCAGGTAAAATCGGTTGTGCGGCACGTGTAGATATCGAGGTTGCATCCACAGGTGCACTTGAGTCGTCGCTCCACGCCCTTCAGGACCGGGTCGTTGTCGGATGCGGTGGCGACCGCGCGCTCCTGCACGAGGTCGGGTCGGAAAAGCGGGTCGCTGGCCGAGCTGTCGCGCCGCTGCGGAGTCTGCCCGCTCCCGCCGCGTACGCCAAGCACGAGTCCCACCGCTGACAGCGCGGAGCGGCGGATCACGTCGCGACGATTCACGATCCGCTCTCCACGCCGGCGAGGGGGGCCTGATACCCCGGCTGCGCTTCGCTCCGCTGTCGCGGCGTCACGGCCGGCCCGCCCGGCCACATGGTGATCAGCCCTCCGGCAATCAGTATCCCGGCGCCAATCCAGACCCACATCACCAGGGGGTTGATGGTGATGGCGTACGTGGCTCGCTCGGTCCCCTGCACCGAGCCCGCGTACACGACGTAGAGATCCTCCTGCAGATTGCTGCGAATGCCGACTTCGGTGGACGGCTCGAATGTGTTGCGCCCGAAGCTGTCCTGGTGCTGCCGCTTTTCGGAGGTGATTCTCCCGGCGCTCGCCCCGTCCTTCTTGACCGCCAGTGTGGCCGCGGAGACAAACCGGTTGAGCTGGGGATACTGAGAAACACCCAGATGGGTGAGCTGGTACACGTGCCCGAAGGGACTCCGGATCTCAGTGGTCTCGCCGGCCGAGAGGGTGATTTCCCGGGTGACCTTGAAGGCGTTGCCGGCGAATGCGACGATGTAGGTGATGATGCCGACGTGGACGACGTAGCCGCCATACCGGCGCCGGTTGCGGGACACCAGGTGCGCCAGCGCTTCGAGCGCCGACTCACCGTGGATCCGGAGCCGCGCGCGCACGCCTCGCCAGAACTCCTGCGTCACCGTGCCGAGCACGAACCCGGCCAACCCCCACGCGGTCAGCGCCCACCCGTTGCGGATGCCGAGGACCAGCAGCACGACCGCCACTACGAGCCCGGCCGAGACCGGGACGACGAACTGGCGCTTCAGATTCTCCGGGCTGGCCTTCCTCCAGGCGATGAGGGGGCCGATCCCGGTGAGCGCGATGAGGAACAACCCCAGCGGCACGTTGACCCGGTTGAAGAAGGGCGGGCCGACCGTGATCTTGGTGCCCCGCACCGCCTCGGAGATGATCGGGAAGAGCGTGCCCCAGAGCACTGAGAACGCGATCCCCACGAATGCCAGGTTGTTGAAGAGGAACGCCGCCTCCCGGCTGGCCATCGATTCGAGCCGCGCTTCGGGCTCGAGCAAGGGCCACCGCACGTACAGCAGCGCGAAGGATAGAATCCCGGCCAGGAGGAGGAAGCCGAGGAAATAGAAACCGACCCCCGATTGGGTGAAGCTGTGCACACTCGCAATCACCCCGCTCCGGGTGATGAACGTGCCGAAGATGCTCAGCAGGAACGAGGCGACCACCAGCCCCACGTTCCAGCGTTTGAGCATTCCCCGTTTTTCCTGGATCATCACCGAGTGCAGGAACGCCGTCATGGTGAGCCAGGGCAGCAGGCTCGCGTTCTCCACCGGATCCCAGGCCCAGTAGCCACCCCAGCCCAGCTCCACGTAGGC
The DNA here is from genome assembly GCA_045403135.1 of Gemmatimonadales bacterium. Lineage (GTDB taxonomy): Bacteria > Gemmatimonadota > Gemmatimonadetes > Gemmatimonadales > GWC2-71-9 > JABFSM01. The sequence continues at coordinate 26,299 of JAXIPC010000253.1, forward strand.
CCACCACATCCCCAGTGTGATTCCCGCCGAGAGGAACAGCCAGGAGAGGATCGTCCACTTTCGCATGGCGTGGATCCACCCGGTATCCAGCCGCTTGGAGAGCAGTGAGGCGACCGCAAAGGCGAAGGGAATGGTGATGCTGATGTAGCCCAGGTACAGCATGGGGGGATGAATGGTCATCCCCGGGTTCTGCAGCTGGGGGTTCAGGCCGCGGCCGTCCTCGGGCGTGAACGGCAGCCGCTCGAAGGGATTGGCCGCGAACAACATCGTGATGACGAAGAACGCGACGACGACGTTGGTGATGGCGGCGACATAGGGGAGCAGCCCCTCGTGCCGGCGACTGGTGACCGTCTGGGCAGCGGCGCCGAAGATGGCCAGAATGGTTGCCCAGAAGAGCAGGCTCCCTTTCTGGCCCGCCCAGAATGCAGCGAAGACGTAGGAGTCGGGGAGGTTCCGGGCGGTGTACTGGTAGACGTACTCGATGTTGAAGTCGTGGGCGAAGAGACCCTTCCAGAGACACAGCGCCGCCACCAGGAGGGCGGCGCACACCGCGTAGGTCGAGCGGGTCACGCTGCCCTGCAAATCGGGCCGGTCCTGCCAGCGTCCGGTGAGGGCGACTCCCGCCCCCCATACCGCGGTGAAGAGCGCGAGCCAGAGACTGAATTGTCCGAGCAGTGTCACGGGGTTACGCCTTGCCGGACTTCTTGACCTCGGCTTCGTAGCGGGAGCCGCACTTGGCCAGCACCTCGGTGGCGTGGAACACGCCGTCGCGGCCGTACTTTCCCTCGACAATCACTTCGATGTTGCTGGCATCGGTGAAGGTATCGGGGACGAGCCCGGTGTAGGTCACCGGGAACTCGCTGGTTCCGTCGGTCACCCGGAAGTCGATGGTCCGGGAATCGCGCCGCACCGAGCCGGGCACCACCTTTGCTCCCACCTTGAGTCCGACGTCGTGGAACGTCGAATCGGTCCGGGTCCGGTCGACCAGCTGCGTGGGAGTCAGGAAATAGATGCCGGTCTCCTTGACACCGGTCACGATCAGGCCGGTCACGCCGACGACGATCACCGCCGCGCCAATCAGGAACTTCGAGCCTGGCTTCATTAAGGCCTCCAGCGCGAAATATAACAAAGAAGAGTCGCCCTGAGGCTCCGGAGCGGCCGAAGGCTCAAGGTGATACGCCGTGTGCCCAAAACAGCGCCGTCTCCACCGCCCGCCGCCATTCCCGGCGGGATCTGGCTCGCTCATCGGCGGACGCCCGGGGCGTGAAGACCTGGTAGGTGTTCGTCGCCACGAACGCGTGCAGCGAGGGCCAGACACCCAGGGCCAGGCCCGCCAGTGCGGCGGCGCCGAGCGCCGTGGTTTCCACGTTGCCCGGCCGCTCCACCGGCCGACCCAGCATGTCGGCCTGACACTGCATCAGCCAGTCGTTGGCGGCGGCACCCCCGTCCACCCGGAGGCCAGGCAGCTCCAGCCCCGTGGCGCCGAGCATGGTTTCCAGCAGCTCGAGCGATCCGAACACCATCGCCTCCAGCGCGGCACGCACCAGGTGGGCCCGGGAGGTGCCACGGGTGATGCCGGTGATGGTACCGCGTGCCTCCGGTTCCCAATGTGGACTTCCGAGCCCGACGAACGCCGGAACGAAGCTGACCCCGCCGGTATCGGGGACCGACCTGGCGAGGGCTTCCGACTCGGCGGCTTCCCGGAGAATCCCGAGCCCGTCACGGAGCCATTGGATCGCGGCTCCCGCGATGAAGACGCTCCCTTCCAACGCGAAGCCTCTCCCGCCGCGGGGATTGCACGCCGCGGTTGCCAGGAGGCCATCCGGCGGCGGCGGCGGCGAGTCTCCGGTATAGAGCAACAGAAATGCCCCGGTGCCATAGGTGTTCTTGACCCGTCCCGGCTCGGCGCAGCCCTGGCCGAAGAGCGCGGCCTGCTGGTCGCCCGCGAGGCCGGCGATGGGGAACGAAACCCCGAGGAGTGCCGGATCGGATTCCCCGCACACGCCGCTCGACGGCACCACCACGGGCAACACCGCTTCAGGAACATTGAAGAGGGTGGTCAGATCGCGGTCCCAGGCTCCGGGCTGGAGCGCGTAGAGCATGGTGCGGGACGCATTGGTGGGATCGGTGACGTGGGCGCGGCCGCCGGTCAGCCGCGCGATGAGCCAGCTGTCCACCGTCCCCGCGGCGAGCTCGCCCCGCTCGGCACGTCGACGCAGCGCGGTATCCCGGAGCAGCCATTCCAGCTTGGTGGCGGAGAAGTACGGATCGAGCAGAAGGCCGGTACGGGACCGGACCTCGACTTCGGTGCCCGCGGCGCGCAGCTCGCGACAGCGTTCGGCGGTGCGGCGGTCCTGCCAGACGATCGCGGGCGCCACCGCGCGGAGAGTGGCGCGGTCCCAGACCACGATGGTCTCGCGCTGGTTGGTGATACCGATACCCGCGGGCCGTTCGCCGGCCGCGGTGAGCGCCTCGCGCGCCGCGCCGAACATCGTATCGATCAGGTCTTCCGCGTCGTGCTCCACCCACCCCGGCTCGGGATAGTGCTGGGGGAACTCCCGCCTGGCCTGGCCCAGGATGGTGCCGTCCTGGTGCACCACGAGGGCGCGGGAGCTGGTGGTGCCCTGGTCGAGGGCGAGAATGGAAGGCATCGGTCGCGGGGCGGCGTTGAAGGAGGGTCGGAAGCTATCGGGCATCCCAGGTCATGGACAGGGGAGAAACAGGGGAGGGACAGGGGAGGACGGCAATGCATGATGGTTGTCCAGCCATCCGAGACCACTCTCCGGGGAGGAATATCATGCGTGTGATCACCGTCAGTCTCATTGGAGCTGTGCTCTCGACGGCTTGCACAGCGGGTCGCGACACGACGGCTCCATCATCCAGCCACCTCACCCAGGGGTTGACCGGGTCGACCCTGGTCCTGGACGCCGCCTGCGGGGACGTGATCGTCTCCGACTTGCGCCTGGAGAGCGACCTGACTTGTCCGGGCGACGGTCTCACGGTGACCGGGACCGATCTCAAGATCAACCTGAACGGGCACACCATCGCCGGGACTGGTGTGGGGCAGGGAATCAGGGTGACCGCCAGCCAGGGCGTTTCGATCTACGGCGGCACCGTCCGCGGGTTTCTGCGGGGCATCTTCGTCGTCTCGTCGACCGGTCTCGTCATCAAGGACAATGAGTTCACGGGGAACGGGACCGCGGTTCTCCTCGAGGGCTCGAGTGGCAACACCATCAAGGGGAACGTTGCCCGGCAGAATGGGGCCAGGGCATTCATGCTCCGGCCGAACCTGGCCGGCGAGCTCTCCACGAACAACGAGGTGGTCGAAAACCTCCTCAGCGACAATCCGACCGGCATTCTTCTCGTCCGCCAGCCGGGGAATACGATCAAGGAGAACACGATCTTGGGGGCCAGCGTTGCGGCGATCGACCTGGCGTTCGCGGGGATTGGCGCTTCCACCAATGTGATCAAGGGCAACCTGCTCATGACGAGCGGCGCAGGCATCAGGTTCGGCGATGGGGGGACCGGCAACACCATCCTCGGCAACACGATTCAGGCCAACATTTGCGGATTCCAGGGCCCGAGCGCGGGCAACACGCTGCAAGGAAACGTCCTGGTGGGAAACACCACGGACTTCTGCCCCTAGCGGTCGGAGAGGAGGTCGCACCATCCGGAGTTGCCGCCCCGACCAGGCGGACATTAGGTTCGAGTACCAGCCCCATCCCCGACGGGTGACCAGACCGGCCGCCACCGCAGGACGGCTGGCGAGGTCGCATGATCCGGCTTCGCTCACTCGGCGCGGTAGACCTGCGGAGCTCCACCGGCTTGGAGCTGCGTGCGGTGCTCGCGCAGCCCCGGCGCTTCGCCCTTCTCGCCCGTCTGGCCCTGACCGCCGCACGCGGCTCCCAGCGACGCGACCAGCTCCTCCCGCTCTTCTGGCGTGACCAGGATCAGGATCGCGCGCGAGCGGCGCTCAATCGCGCCATCTATTTCCTTCGACAGGCCCTCGGGGAGGACGTGCTGCGGAGCCGTCGAGATGAGATCGAGCTCGACCGCACCCGACTCTCCTGCGACGCCATCGAGTTCGATCAGGCCATCGACGCCAGACAATACCCGGAGGCCCTCGACCTGTATCGGGGTGACCTCCTCCCGGGCTTCTTCGTTTCCGATGCACCCGGCTTCGAAGAATGGCTGGAGACCGAACGTGCCCGCCTCCGAGAACGCGCCTCAAACGCGGCCTGGGCGCTGGCCGACTGCGAAGAGAAGGCTGGAGATTTCGACCGCGCCGCTCAACTCGCCCGGCGGGCCGTGGAGCTGGCTCCCTTCAGCGAAGTCGGACTCCGTCGGCTGCTCGCACTGTGCGACCGCGTCGGCGACCGGGGCGGAGCGGCTTACGCGTACGACCGATTCGTGCACGCGATGGCTGTCGAGCTCGATGTCGCCCCGTCTCCAGAAACCAAAGCGCTCATCGATGCGATCCGCTCCCGTGCCAGACCGCGGAATTCGATGCCCGCCATGAAGCTCGACGAACCGCACGCGGTCTCGGCCGGTCCCGTCGCCAGCGAAGCCCCGGCCAGCGAAGCCCCGGCGAATGGCAGGGCGGTGGATTCCCCGCCGTCCCTTCCACGCTCGCGCCGGTGGGCCCTGCTGGGGACGATAGGCGGCGTCGGGATTGGCGTCGCCCTCATCTCCGCTCTCGTCACCTCGCGGCCGGACGCGACCCCCAACCCCGAGCGTGTCGACGTTGGGCCTTTTGCCAACCTAACGGGCGACCCGACCTACGACCCCCTCGCGAGGGCTATCACCGCGCGAGTTGTCAGCGCGCTTCGGCAGGCCGGCCAGTTCAAGGTGGTTGCGCCGGTGTCACGAACGGGGAATGGCTGGTGGCGCCCCGTCTGGGCCCGGTTGATTGGCCGCGGGCGGGGAGTCCCTCAGGAACGGGGGGCGGTGTCCGTTTCCGGGGAGCTGACGCGGGCTAGCGGGGAGCTGGTGTTCGACGCCCAGCTCACCGACGCTCGGCGCCACGGACCGGTGTGGTCCTTGTCGAGGATCCCGGTTCGGCTCGGTGGACTGGAGCGGGCGACCAGCGACCT
>JAXIPC010000134.1:0-3829 GCA_045403135.1 Gemmatimonadales bacterium
GACGAACCGGCCGCCCGGCGACGCTGCTGGCTGGTGGACTCGAAGGGGCTGGTCGTCCAGTCACGAACCGATCTGGCGGACCACAAGCTGCGGTACGCGCACTCCCACCCGCGTGTCGGCGATCTCGCCTCTGCGGTAAACACCTTGAAGCCGACGGCGATTATCGGCGTCTCGGCTGTTCCCGGTGCATTCACCGAGGCGGTGGTGCGTCGGCTCGCGGAGCTCAACGAGCGGCCGATCGTCTTCGCGCTCTCCAATCCGACGTCGCAGTCCGAATGTACGGCGGAACAGGCCTACCGCTGGTCGGGCGGCCGAGCGTTGTTCGCCTCCGGTTCGCCCTTCGAGCCGGTGACCCTCGGCGGCAGAACTTTCGTGCCGCGGCAGGGAAACAACTCCTACATCTTTCCCGGCGTCGGGCTCGGCGCCATCGTCACCCGCTCGGCCCGCGTCACCGACGAGATGTTCATGGCGGCCGCCGTCGGTCTGGCGGCCCAGGTCACCCAGGCGGACCTGGACATGGGAAGCCTGTACCCGCCGCTCGGGGAGATCCGTCGCGTGTCGGCCCACATCGCTACGGCCGTTGCCGAAGTCGCGTACCAGCAGGGCCATGCGCAGGCGGCCCGGCCTGCGGACTTGCGGTCGCATGTGAAATCGTGCATGTACGAGCCGAAGTATCGCGATTTCACGGTGCGCTGACCCCTGACCCGCCCGTCCATGACCATCTCCCGCCGTAACATGCTCGCCGCGACCGGCCTCGCTCTCGCCGGAGCAAGAACCGTCACCCTGAGCGAAGCGAAGGGGCGGGCCCCCGGCTCCGAGTTCGATCCCTGGCTCGAGGTCGACGCCGCCGCGCTCCGCCACAACGCGCAGACCCTCGCCCGGCTCGCTGGTCGACCGATCCTCGCCATGGCCAAGAACAACACGTATGGTCTGGGATTCGAGACCGCGGGACCCCTGCTCGATGCCATACCCGACATCTGGGGATTCGGCGTGGTGCGCCCCGTGGAAGCGCTGGCGCTGAAGGACGCCGGGGTCCGGAAGCCGGTGGTCCTGATGGGGCCGGCTTCGGACGAAGAGGCGGAGGCGCTGGCGCGGCGCGATGTGCGCCTGGCTCCCTACACCGCGGCCGACTCGGACCGGCTCATCCGCCTGGCCGCGCGGGTCGGGCGTCCGATCAGCATCCATCTATACATAGACACCGGGATGCACCGGATGGGTCTGCCGCACACCCAGGTATTGGCGTGGCTCGAGTCGGCCGCCCTGCGCCGGGCCATTCGGGTCGAGGGCGCGTGCACCGAATTGGTCGAAGACCAGGAGTTCGACCGCGAGCAAGCGGCCCGTCTCACCCGCCTGGCCGAGACAGCTCGAGCCGCCGGCGTGCCGCTCGGCCGGCTCCACGCCGCCTCCTCCGATGCCGTGTTACGGCCGACAGCGGAGACCTTCCTCGATCTCATTCGGCCGGGTCTGGCGCTCTACGGCGGATACCCGACGGCTGAATCCATGGCCCGCGGCGAGCTCCGGCCAGCCTATCGGCTCAAGGCTCGGGTCATCCGGGTGGATTTCCTGGAAGCGGGCGAAGGCGTGAGCTACCATCGCCGCTACAAGGCCGAGCGGTCCGGCTGGCTCGCGACTCTTGGCATCGGCCACGTGGACGGCTACCCCAGCGGCGCGGTGAAGGGATGCGAGGTACTTATTGGAGGCCGGACTTATCCGGTGGTGGGGACCGTGAGCGCCAGCCACACCACGGTGGCGCTCGGCTCAGAAACCGCCGTGCGCGTGGGCGATGAGGCGGTCCTGGTCGGGCCCGACCGGCCCGCGCTCCACCCCAACGTGGTGGCGGAGCGGAGCGGATGGTCCGAGTACAACATGTTCATGCACCTGAATCCCGGGCTGGCAAAGCGCGTGGTGTAGGGCGTATTCTTTGGGCGGCTCCTCCTCGGAGTTTCGCCATGGAAGTTTCCCGCCGGAGTTTCCTTCGCACCTCCCTGGGCGGCACCGCCGCCGGCACCGCGCTCGGCTCCCTCGCCGCGCTGGGCGCCAACCTCGCTCCGGCCACCGCCCGGGCTCAGGAGCTGCGCATCAAGGACGCCAAGACCACGCCGAGTGTCTGCCCCTATTGCGCGGTGGGCTGCGGGACGCTGGTGCACACGGTGGCCGGCGAGATCGTGAACATCGAGGGCGACCCGCGGAGCCCCTTGAGCGAGGGCACCCTCTGCCCCAAGGGCGCGGCGATCTACCAGCTCCACAAGAACCCCAACCGGATGACCCGCGTGCTGCATCGGAAGCCCGGTGCGGCAAGCTGGGACGAAGTGGAGCTCGACTGGGCCATGGACCGCGTCGCGCAGCTCGTCAAGAAGACCCGCGACGAGACCTTCGTAGAACGGCTGGGCGACGGGAAGCTGGTCAACCAGACCACCGCGATCTTCTCGCTGGGCGGCGCGACCCTCGACAACGAGTGGAATCACCTCCAGCAGAAGCTGATGCGGGGGCTCGGCGTCGTCGCCATCGAAAACCAGGCCAGGATATGACACAGCTCTAGCGTCCCCGGTCTGGGGACTCGACTCGGTCGCGGGGCCGCCACCCTCTACCCGCGGAACCTGGAGCACTCCGACTGCATCGTCATCGAGGGCTCCAACATGGCGGAGTGCCATCCGGTGGCGTTCCGCTGGCCCATGAAGGCCAAGCTCGCCGGCGCCAAGCTCATCCACGTCGATCCGCGATTCACCCGCACCAGCGCGATGGCCGATCTCTACGCCCCGGTGCGGGCCGGAACCGACATCGCCTTCCTGGGCGGGCTCGTGAACTACGTGCTCAACAGCCCGCGCTGGAACACCGATCCCTTCTTCCAGGAATACGTCCTCCACTACACCAACGCGGCCACCCTGGTCCGCGAGGACTTCCAGGATACCGAAGAGGGCCAGGGCGTGTTCTCCGGCTTCATGCAGTACACCGGCGGCCGGGCGGAGTGGCCCTTCAATGGATTCGCCGGGACCTACAACCGGGCCAGCTGGCAGTACGACCGGACGGGGAGGATGCCGCCCGAGCCGCGCGGGGCTCCGTCGCCGCGGGAAGCGGCCGGCGCGGATGCGAAGCTTCCGTTCGAAGCGGTGATCCGATCTCTGAGGCCGCTCGCCGCGGTGCGGGATGCGACCCTGACCCACCCGCGCTCGGTGCTCCAGGTGGTCAAGCGGCACTTCAGCCGCTACACGCCTGAAATGGTCGAGCAGGTGACCGGCTGTCCACGCGAGCAGTTCCTCCGCGTCGCCGAAACGGTGCTCGCCAATTCCGGCCGTGACCGTACCACCGCCTGGGTATATGCCGTGGGGTGGACCCAGCACACCTACGGGCCCCAGATGATCGGCTGCTGCGCGCTGCTCCAGCTTCTGCTGGGGAACGTGGGGCGGCCCGGCGGCGGGATCATGGCCCTGCGGGGCCACGCATCCATTCAGGGCTCCACCGATCTTCCCACGCTCTACCACAGCATCCACGGCTACATGGCGGCGCCCTCGGCGCTCGCCAACCACGCGACGCTCCGGGACTACCTCGCCGCCGAGGCCAATCCCACCGGGTACTGGGCCAACATGCCCAAGTTCCTGGTGTCCTATCTGAAGTCGATGTACGGCGATGCCGCCCAGCCCGAGAACGACTTCGGCTGGGATTGGCACCCCAAGATCACCGGCGACCACTCCCACCTGCCGATGTTCGTCGCGATGGCCGAGGGGCGGGTGAACGGCATGCTCTGCATCGGCCAGAATCCGGCGACCTCGCTCAACGCGGGCATGGAGCGCGGGGCGCTGCGCCGGCTGGAGTGGCTGGTGGTCAAGGACAA
>JAXIPC010000090.1:0-9297 GCA_045403135.1 Gemmatimonadales bacterium
AACCCGGGCCACTCCGCCGGAATGCAGGGACAGAGCACCAGCGTGTGCCCCCCGTCCAGCGTGAGCCCGAGAATCGATTCGAGTGCTACGCGGAACATCCATCCCGCCGACCCGGTGTACCACGACCACCCGGCCCGCCCGACGTGCGGCGCCACGCCGTAGACATCCGCGGCCACCACGTACGGTTCGGCGAGGTAGACCTCGATCCGTGCGGGTGAATCCCCGTGGTACACCGGATTGAGCAGGTCGAGCAGGTGGGCGGCGCGGTGGTGGCGGCCCGCCTCGGCCAGCGCGCGCACGGCCCAGAGCGCGGCATGGGTATACTGGCCGCCATTCTCCCGTACGCCGGGGAGGTAGCCCTTGATGTAGCCGGGATCGCGCGGGGTCCGGTCGAACGGCGGCGTCAGCAAACGGATCAGCCCCGCCGGCTCATCAACCAGGTAGGACTCCATCGCATCGAGCGCCTGCTCGGCCCGCTCCACCGACGCCACGCCGGACAGCACGGCCCAGGCCTGTGCCAGCGTGTCGATCCGGCATTCATCGCTCTCCCTTGCACCCAATGGAGCGCCATCATCGTAATACGCGCGACGGTACCACTCGCCGTCCCAGCCGGCAATGTTGAGCGCGACGCGGAGCTCCGCTCGGTGGCGACCGTACTCCGCAACCCGCGCCGCGTCGCCCCGAGTACGGCACAGGGGAATGAAGCGATCCAGGATGGTGAAGAGAAAGAAGCCGAGCCAGACGCTTTCTCCCCGCCCCAACCGCCCCACCCGGTTCATCCCGTCGTTCCAGTCGCCGGAGCCGATGAGCGGCAGTCCATGGATGCCCCGGGAGAGCGAGCGATCAATGGCACGGCAACAGTGCTCGTACACAGTGGCACGGGTTCCGGCGTCCAGCGGGATGAGCAGCAACTCGTCCTCTCCCTGGTCGAGCAAGGGGGCGGTCAGGAATCCAGCCGACTCCTCGAGGACGCTCGCATCGCCGGTCGCCGCAACGTAGAACTCGGTGACGAATGGGAGCCAGAGCAGATCGTCGGAAAACCTGGTGCGGATTCCCCGGTCGGTGGGCGGGTGCCACCAGTGGAGCACGTCACCCTCGACGAATTGATGGCCGGCATGCAGCACGATCTGCTCCCGGGTGAGCGCGGGCCGGTGGTACAGCAGCGCCGCGGCGTCCTGCAGCTGATCCCTGAACCCGAAGGCGCCGCCGGATTGATAGAGGGCGGACCGGGCCCACATCCGGCAGCTCAGGTTCTGGTAGCTCAGCCATCCGTTCACCATCACGTCCAGTGCCGGAGAAGGCGTCTCGATCTGCACGGCGGAAAGGAGGTCACGCCAGAAGGCACCGACCGCCTCGAGAGCGGTTCGGATGGCCGGATCGCCGGCGAAGGAGCGCGTGAGCGCCAACGCCTCGTCAGAGCTGTCGGACTGACCGAGCAGGAAGATCCATTCGCCGGTGGCGCCAGGTTCGAGCGTGGCGCTCCGCTGGAACGCTGCGCACGGATCGAGCCCGGCGCCGCAGCGTCCGTCCAGCGTTCCCTGGGAGGCAACCCCCTCGGGAGCCTCCGCGCTGCCGTAGTGGCCCAGGAATGCGGTCCGGTCTGCGGAAAAGTGGCGTCCCTCACTTCCGGGGCCGTGGGATGCCGCGAAGGCCACCAGCCGGCCGAAGTCGGCGCTCGCGGGGTTTTCTGCGAGGAGCACGTCTCCCGCTTCGGCGCTCCGGGTGACCACCGAGGCCTCCGCGCCTGCGCGCAATGACCCGAGCACCCATTCCGCGTAGAAGTACACCGACAGGCGGCGAGGCGCGGTGCCCCTGTTCGTGATCCGGAGGCGGATGATCTTGACCGGCTCGTGCAGCGGCACGAAACACAGGACCTCCTGTTCGAGGTCCTGGCTCAGGTGGCGCCAGGCCGTGTGGCCGAACCCGTGGCGGGCCTCGTAGGCGCCGGACCCCGGAACCGGCGAAGGTGTCGGGGACCAGAAGAGGCCGGCGGCTTCATCGCGGATGTAGAGCGCCTCGCCGGCGGGATCGCAGACCGGGTCGTTGAACCAGGGCGTCAGGCGATTCTCCCGGCTGTTCCGGCTCCAGGTAAAGCCTAACCCGCCTTCCGAGGCAACGAAGCCGGTGTGACGGTTGGCGATCACGTTGGTCCAGGGCAGCGGAGGACGGCGGAGTCCTTCCCTGGACCGATCGAGCCGGATGACGTACTCGTCGCCCTTGGCCGAGAAGCCGCCGTACCCGTTGAAGAACCGAAGGTCTTCCCGGGTTGACGCGCTGGCTTCGACTCCCGGGGCAGGACCGGACCGCTGCGGCAGCGCAGGGCAGCACGCCGAGGCGGGGCCGAGCTCCGGGTCGTCCGGGAAGCAGCGCTCGGACGCACCGGCGACGCTCGCGGCGGCGAGGGCACGCTCGACGGCGTGGCGATCGATGCCTGCCGTGAGCACCCCCTCCAGGCGCACCGAAGCTCCAGGTTGGAGCTCCACGATGCGACGGAGAGCCAGGAGGGGGTCCAGCACGTTGCCCAGGGTCCCGGAGAGCGGCCCCGAGCCCGTCATGGCGCCGGGATTGGCCAAGGTCCGACCCCGTCCGATGAAGCGCGCCCGGTCGGATTCCCATTCGAGCCGGTCCGCGCCCGCCACGCCATTTAGCAGCGCCACCGCCATGAAAAGGGGAAGCTCCTCCGGGCTTCGCGGACGCCGCCGAGCCAGCAGAGCGGCGGACTCCGGCAGGTACTCGGTCTCCACGAACAGCTTCGAGAAGGCCGGATGCCCGGAGTCCGCCAGTGCGGTGTTCAGCACGACCTCGACGCAGCTGGTGACCTCGAGCCGGCGGGGCTGTTCGCCGTGGTTGGTCATCGTGTAGCGACGCCATTCGACATCGGCATCGGGAACCACCGCGATGTCGGTGCGTACCTCGATGCCCTGATCCTCCCGGACAATGCGCACCAGGCCCGGCCCGACGCGGAATTGATATCGGATGGGCCGACACAGAACGGGCTGATGCCCGGCGGACCACAGGTCGCCGGACGCGAGGTCCCGAAGGTACAGGAACCAGCCCTCCGACTCGCGAGTGCGGTCGTCGCTCCAGCGGGTGAGCAGAATGTCACCCAGGGCGGAGTAACCCGCACCGGACGTGGTGACCAGGACGCGATAGCGCCCGTTGGAGAGCAGGTGTCCGGCGATCATCGCTCGAAAGTGATCCGTGCCGGTACCGCCCGGACCACGACGATCCCGCCCGGCGCCAGCGGTACCGACACGCCGTTCGCCGTGGCGCGCGAGGCCGGCCCGGATCCGGGAGAATGGACCAGGAGCCCGCCCGGCGGAACGCGGAGTCCCCCGGCGATCGCGACCGTCACCACGTTGCCCTGACGTTGCCCGGTATAGGAGAGCGACCCCCACCAGGTGCTGAGCCGGTTCACCGCGACGCCGCTGTCGGCCAGCCATGCCTCCGGGATTCCGGCTCCGATCACGAGCGTGCTGTCGGCCTCGCGCTCGAACACGAAGAGATCCGATACGCTGCGGAGAAAATCCGAGCCAACCCAGGTGTGCGGCAGATCGCCGATGAACTTGGGAGTCCGTGGCTCGCGCCAGACGACCTCGGGCCACTGCTTCCAGGCGGGGGGCTCCTGGTCACTCATGAAACCCTCGAGCAGATCGAGGGCCCACTCCTTCCGCCCCATCCGCAGCAGCGTGCCGACGGTACGCAGCTCGTAGGGTGTGTACGCGTCCCACTTGTTGGCGGTGTCACGCCGGGCCACGGCATGCTGCCAGTAGCGCTCGAAGGTCCGCTCGAACGCCGCCTGGGGCAGGTTTCCGAGCTCTCCGCCGGGCGCGACCGCGATCGTGGTCGAAGTGGCATCGAAGTCGCCCAGGTCGGCGGCCCCCGGGATATAGTCGATGCTGCGTTGCGTCATGACCATCGCGATCGAGGCGTAGAGATCGCGTCCGAAGTCGTCGCGAATAGCACCGAGCGATGCGGCTTCGCCGTCGAGCCCGAGGACCGCGGCCATGGCGGCAGCATCCTTCAAGCCCCGCAGCGCGAAGAAATCATCCCAGTAGGAGTGCATCGGCTTGGCGGAGTACCCCTCGTGGCTGATCGAGGGGGGCAACAGGCCGTAGAACACCCGCAGGGCGCCCGACCGGTACTCCGGGGTGCGCCGGGTCTGCCGCAGCGAGTCGATGTAGCCCGCGGCGGCCCTCACCCGGGGCCAGAGCTCCGTGAGCAGCGCGCGATCCCCGGTGTGGCGGAAGTATTCCATCAGGATGTAGATGAACTCGCCGTGGCTGTCGTGCTCCGGCACCGGGTCGGCGCCGCGGCGGTCCACACAGCAGGGGATCTTACCGTTGGAGTACTGATACCCGGCATACCATCGGATGAAATCCCGCACCGCGTCGGCGTGTCCGAACCGAAGCAGCGCCGCGCCAGTGAGGGCGCCGTCACGGATCCAGGAGCGCTCGTAGGACCGGGAGCCCGGCTGCAGGGCCGGGCCGTCACGGTTGATCAGGATGTAGCCCAAGGTGGCGGCAATCGTGTTCGCCACGTGCGCCCCCGCGACCGGGAGCACGATAGTGGACCGGTCCACCGTTTCCGCCCAGCGGGACACCGTCGCGGCGACGGCCCGCTCCACGCCGGCCAGCCCCGTCCCGGCCAGCCGGGACCGGCCGCCCGACGACAGGGGGATCTCGATCGCCACCATGGTCGAATCGCCGGCAGCGAGGGCCAGCGGCCACGCCAACACACCCGAGGCGCTCCCAAGCGAATCACTCGCGGCCGACGTGAGCGGGAGAACGCCGTGGCGGAGATCGCCGACTATGTCGCCGGAGCCGAATGGCGCTGCGCTGAAGGATGCCGGCGGGGTGAGAGGAATCACCGCGCGGTCCGCGTTGACGCGCAGCATTGCGCCATCCCAGCGCAGCGAGTCCACCCGGGATACTCCCCCCGGCGTACCGAGGAACTGCCAGGGCGGGTTCACCTGAAACGGTCGGATCGCCAGGAAGAGCCTTCCGCGGAGGAGCCCTTGCCCCAGGTTCCGAACCCGATAGCGCGCGACGACACTCGAGCCGGTGTCGTTTCCCACCGCGAACGCCGTGACGGTGAGGGACAGGTCCCCGGCGCGCCACTCGACCGAGGGTATCGGGAGCCTGGCCCGCTCGAGCGAAGGCGTGGTGCGTACATCGTTCCAGGACAGGAGCCCCCCGCCGAGCGACACGAACGGCTCGACGCTGAAGGCCCCGCTGCCTGCCTCCACGGCCCCGTCTTCGTTCAGCAGCGCTTCCTCGACCGCCCCATCCACGCCTACGACCGTCCAATCGGCTCGCTCTCCGCTGAAATAACGAGGGTAGCTGCCCCGCACTGCGTCGGCGGCGATGGCCGTGAAGAAGGCGTTGCGCGACGCGGACCATTCCAGCGGCTCGATCCGGACCTCGCGAAGCCCCACGCCGCCCCGGCGTCCCACCAGGTCGATGCGAACCAGCCGGGATTCGGTGTCAGGAAGGTAGAGGTAGTCGCGGGCGCCGGACCTGGGGGCGCGTCGCGCCAGCGTTTCCCAGCGGGCACCGTCGTCGGAGACCTGGACCACGTACCCGGCGGGAGGCAATCCAACCCACACCAGGGTGAGCCCTCCGTATTCACGCCGCCGCAGGAAGTCGATGGTCACCGAGGCGCGTGGCGCGGCGGCGCGCCAGCTGGTGGTGGTGTCGCCGTCGAGAACAGCCGAGGGCGGGTGGGCGGCCAGCGACGAAGTGGCCGCGACCCTCGGCGTCAGGTCGTAGGGTCCCGAATCGGGGGTGGGCGTGAGCGTCAGGTCGTCAAACCAGATCCGGCCGGATCCAGCGCCCCGTCCGGCGGTGAGCACCAGCTCGATGGCCGCCACGTGATCGAGATCACCACCACCCTTCGGCCCCCAGGCAAACCTCACCTGCCGCTTGCGCACGACGACCCGGTGCCACGCCCCGTCGAAGACCCGGTCCGGCTCGGTATACCACCAGACATTCTCCCCGCTCCGGTCGATCAGCTTGAATTCCAGCGTGTTCGGTTTCGCCTCGCCCCTGATCCAGAAGGAAAAGGCGTAGTTGGCGGGCAAGTCTAACGCGGTGGCTCGGCGCGCAATGGCGTACCCGCCGCCGGAGAAGCCAAAGTCGAGGCGGAGCGCCCGACCGGTCTTTCCGCGATCGCCGGCCAGGGTGAGCCGCACGCCGTCGGCGGGATGGGCCGACCAGGCCTCGGCGCGCTCGAAGTCGTCCACGAGAATCGGGGCGGAAACGGTGGCCTGCGAGAGTACTAGCAGGAGGAGCCTGGTCATCCCTTGACGCTGCCCGCCATGATGCCCTGGATGTAGTGGCGCTGCAGGAACAGGAACGCGAGGAAGACCGGCAGCACCGTCACCACCGCCCCACCCATCATCAGCTCGACGTCCAGCACGTGCTCCCCCGCCAGGTTGGCAAGGGCCACCGGCAGGGTGTAGTGCGAATCGTCGCTCAGCACGATGAGCGGCCACATAAAGTCGTTCCAGGCGGAGAGGAAGGTGAACACGCCGAGCGTGGCCAGAACGGGCGTGATCGCAGGCAGCACCACGGAGCGGAAGATCCGGAGCTCGCCGGCGCCGTCCAGGCGCGCCGCGTCGAGCAAGTCGTCGGGAATGGACAGCGCGTACTGGCGGACCAGAAAGATGCCGTAGATCGGCGCCAGGACCGGCACCATGGCGCCGAAAAGGGTGTTGATCAGCCCCATCTCGCGGAGAAGGAGGAACATCGGCAGCATGGCCACCTGGCCCGGGATCACCATGCCGGCCAGGAGGACCTGGAACACGGAGTCTCTTCCCCGGAACCGCAGCTTGGCGAAGGCGTATCCCGCCATGGCGGTGATCAGCACGGCCAGAATGGTGCCGCCCACCGCGATCCCCAAGCTGTTGAGGAAGTACCGGCCGAGGTTGAGACTGGTGAACAGGGCCCGATAGTGCTCGAGCGTTGGATGCGCCGGGAGCAGCGGCGGCGGCGAGGAGTTGGCTTCGCCGGGACGCATGAGGGAGGCAGACACCATCCAGAGCAGCGGCCCCGCCGCAAGCAGCGCGGCGACCACCAGAACCGCGTTGAAGCCCAGAACCTTCCAGCGGGAAGTCATCGGACCTCGCTCCGCCGAAGCCGCAGCAACAGTGTGCCCGCCAGGGTCAGCAGGAAGAGCACGACGGCGATGGCCGCCGCGAGCCCCAACCGCCACCAGCGGAACCCCTGCTCGTACATCAGCAACACGAGTGTCGTGGTGCTCTTGAGCGGACCGCCCTGGGTCATGACGTAGGGCTCACTGAAGATCTGGAACGACGCGATCATCGTCACCACGCCGACGAACACGAACGTCGGGCCCAGCATCGGCAGGGTGATGTGCCGGAAACGGTGCCAGGTCCCTGCCCCGTCCAGCGCGGCGGCCTCGTAAAGCTCCTCCGGGATGCTCTGCAGCCCGGCAAGGAATACCAGCATGTTGTAGCCGAAGTTTTTCCAGACCGAGAGCAGAATGATCGACGGCATGGCCCAGTGGGGATTGCCCAGCCAGTCGATCGGCCCGAGGCCGACCAGGCCGAGGGCGGCGTTGAGAAGGCCGTATTGGGGGTGGTAGAGGTAGCGCCACACCAGGGCCACGGCAACCAGAGTCGTCACCCAGGGCGCGAAAAAGGCGCTCCGGCAGAACGGTTTGAAACGGGTCAGCTTGGAGTTGACCGCCAGCGCGGCCACCAGCGAGGCCGCTGCCGAGAGCGGACCACCTACCACCACGAAAAAGACGGTGTTCTTGAGCGCGGTCCAGAAGAGCGGCATTTCCGCGAGGTCACGGTAGTTCTTGAGCCCGATGAACCGGGTGCTGCCGAAATCCCCGATCGAGTAGATGTCGAAGTCGGTGAAAGAGAGCAGGAAGGCGCTCACCACCGGAATCGCGAAGAAGACCCCGATCAGCAGCAGCGCCGGCGTGACGAATCCCCACCCGGCGCGCGATTCGGCCCGGCCTTCCTTCTTGATCATGGGGCGCCGGCGGCGAGGCGGCGCTTGAGGTAGCGGCGCCGCTCCATGAGCCGGTCCACGTCGTTGTCGAGCGACGTCAGCGCGGCGGCGGGAGCCCGACCCCCTCGTACCGCCGCCTCGACGTGATCCATCAGCTTGGTGGTGACTTCTTCCCACTCCGGCACCATCGGGGTCGGGACGGCGCGCTCGAGCTGGATCCGGAAGGCCTCCGCCTCGCGGTCCACGGCCAGGGCGGAATCGGCCCAGGCCTCGCGTCGGGCGGGAAGGTCCCCGGTGAGGCGGTAGAACCGCGCCTGTTGCTCGGGCCGGGAGAGGTACTCGACCAGTTCCATGGCGAGCGCCTGATGGCGCGAGGACCGGAACACGATCAGGCTGGAGCCGCCGGCCAGCGACACGCCCGACCCGGGGCCGGTCGGTCCGGGCAGCGGCGCCGTGCCCCAATCGTCCTGCAGATCGGGGGGAAGCCGGCGGCGGAACTCGCCCAGGTTCCAGGGGCCGGAGATATACATCGCGAAGGTGCCCCGGGCGAACTCCTGATAGAGGTTGGCGATCTCGTTGCTGCTGATGGGGGCCGAGAGTCCGTCCCGGTAGAGCGACAGCAGAAAATCGAAGGCCCGGGCAAAGGCGGGCTCCCGGAAGGCGCCGAAGCCCTGCTCGGTCACCAGCGGCGACCCGGCCTGCAGCCCGAGGATCGCCATGGGGGGCCATTCGTTCATCGGCAGGAAGATGGCGTACTGTCCCGGAGCCGCCGTTCGCTTGATGGCGAGCATCGCCTCGCGCCAGCCGGCCCAGGTCTCCGGCATGGCCGGATAACCCGCGCGGGCCAGGATGTCCTTCCGGTAGAACACAACGCGCGTGTCCACGTACCACGGCAGCCCGTAGAGCGTGTCGTTCACGACGTTGGTGGCGACGATTCCGGGGAAGTAGCTGCTGTCGCCGAGCGTGATGGCGAGCGGCGCCAGGGCGCCCAGGGTGACCATCTCCGGGATCCAGGTGTTGCCCATCTGCGCGATGTCGGGCGTGGCGCGTCCCACGATGGCGGTCAGCAGCTTTTCATGGGCGGCGCTCCAGGGAATCTGCTGGACCCGGACGCGGACCCCGGGATGGGCGCGTTCGAAATCAAGGGCCAGCTCCTGGACTACCTCACCCTCGCGTCCGAAGGCCCAGAAGCGGAGAGTGGCACTGTCCTCCGTGGTGCGGCAAGCTCCGAGCAGGGACGCGAAGACGCTAAGACGCAAAGACGCTACGAAGAGGCGCCTCACGGCGCCGCGTCCAGCCAGCCGCCCCTGAA
>JAXIPC010000103.1:0-4424 GCA_045403135.1 Gemmatimonadales bacterium
ACGCTGGAGGCAGTGATCGGTTTTTACGATCGTGGGGGCGGGTCCAATCGTTTCTTGGATCACGAATTACACGCCTTGCACCTGTCGCCCCGAGACCAGCAGGATCTCCTCGCGTTTCTGCGCTCCTTGACGGGAACGACGGCTTTAAAGCCCAGCCGGTAGGAGGCTGCCCGTCGCTTCGGGACCTCCAACCCGAGTATTATCAGTCACTCGATGAACGGTGACGGGACTGGGACAGGCCGATTCCGCCTTCGCCGAACTGGATCGCACCGCGGGCCACTCTATCTCCCAGATGCTCACGCTGGTCGAGCCGATGTTCGATTCGCTGCACCAAGACCCACGGTGGGCCCGTCATTTGGCGCGGCTCACCCGCCGGGAATCCCCGTGACCATGGACGTCTCCGGTAAGAGTGTGTCCCAGTCCGGCAAAGTCGCCGTGGTGACGGGGAGCACTAAAGGCATCGGCTACGCCATCGCCGAGGCCCTGGTGCGCTCCGGGGCAAGCGTCACGGTCTCGGCCCGCAACGCGGAGGAGGTGAGCGCCGCGGCCGGTCGGCTCAATGCACTGGGAAGCGGCCGCGCGCTAGCAGTACCCTGCGACGTCCGCCGACCCGATGCGATCGCCGAGCTGATTCGCCGCACCGTCGCCGAATTCGGCGGACTCGACATCCTGGTAAACAACGCCGGCGTTGGGCATTTCAGCCCGGTGGCCGAGCTTGCGGTCGAGCGCTGGCAGGAGATGATCGAGACCAATCTCAGCGGGGCCTTCTACTGCTGCCGCGAGGCGATCCCGCACCTGCGCCGCCGGGGCGGCGGCTGGATCATCAATGTCGCCTCCCTGGCGGGCAAGAATCCCATGGCCGGGGGCACCGGGTACAATGCCTCGAAGTTCGGGCTGCTGGGGTTCAGCGAGGCCCTGCTGCTCGACGTGCGCCATGACAACATCCGGGTGAGCTGTCTGATGCCGGGCAGCGTCGCCACCCATTTCAACGATCACACGCCGAGCGAAGCCGATGCCTGGAAGATCCAGCCGGAAGACATCGCCGGGGTCGTGTTGCATCTGCTCGAGGTCCCCGGGCGCACCATGCCTTCCCGTATAGAGCTCCGCCCCACGAGACCACCCCGACGGGAAATTTAGTGATCGCGGCCCGGACGCTGGCCCTCTCGGCCCTCCTGGCACTCGGCGCGGGTGGAGTCCGGGCGCAGGGGCTCGAGTCGCTCTGGTACCTGCGGGGCGAGGAGAGCATCCAGGCGTTCCTCGCCCACGCCGATCAGATCTCCATTGTGGCACCGCAGGTGTTCGTGATGGACTCCACCGGTGTGATTCACGGTAGCGTGGACCCGCGCGTCGTGGCCACCGCGCGGGCCAGGGGCGTCAAGCTCATCCCCCTGGTGATGAACCCCGGCTTCGACCAGCCCTCAATCCATCGGGTGCTCAACGACCCAACGGCGCGCGCGCTCGCCCTGCGTTCGCTGGCCGAGCTGTGTCGGGTGAACCGGTTCGACGGGATCCAGTTCGACTTCGAGAATTTCCAGGTGAGCGACCGCGACGCCTTCACCTCCTTCACCCGCGCCGCCGTGGACTCGGTGCATAGGGCCGGCTGCTCGCTGTCCGCAGCGGTCGTGCCGCGGATGGGCGACGATCCGGGCCCGGGGAGCTACGACCGGTGGATTCACGACAACTGGCGCGGCGGTTTCGATTACAAGGCGCTGGCGGACACCCTGGATTTCATCTCGTACATGACCTATGCGCAACATGCCGGAGGCTCATCGCCCGGTCCGGTGGCAGGGTATCCCTGGATGCTGGCATGCCTCGAGTACCTGCTGGCCCAGGGCGTGCCGCCCCGGAAGATCTCGCTCGGACTGGCGGGCTATTCGGACTGGTGGTACCCGACTTACGACGAGCAGAATGGTGCGCGGTTGAGGGGCAGCGACATTCCGTACACCCGGGGCCGCGAGCTCCTCCTTGGGGCGGGTATGACGGCGACCTGGGACACCGTGCAGCTGGCCCCTTACGCCATGTGGGAGGCGCACGGTGTCTTCCAGCATCTCTGGCTCGAGGACGCCCGCGCGTTCATGGCCAAGCGCCGGCTGGCGGTGGAGCGAGGCCTCAGGGGCTACTCTGTGTGGCTGTTGGGCTCGGAGGACCCCGCGGTCTGGGCGGCCTTGCGAGACGCGGCGCCGACGCACCGTTGACCCTGCCGCCGTGATATGAGAAGAGGTCCGGGCTCCGGGCAAAGCCCAACCGTTGCCGCTCGACGAACTGGTCGAGGTTCCGCTCCGTGATACTCCCGTCCTCGTTGGTGATCCACGTCGGCCGCTAGGGAAGCTTGAACGGCGGCCGGGTGAGCGTTGCGGCACAGGAGAAATCCAGCCCCCGCGCGTCGCCGGCAAGAATGAACCGGCTCGCCAGCCCCGCCGCGCACGGGGTCCCTAAGGGCACGTGCCCACCGGTCGGGAACACCACGTGTCGCGCGGACGGCAGGTACCGCTTCATGGCTTCGGCCCAGCGGGGCGGTGTCACCGGGTCCGCGTCGCCCGAAATCAGCAGTGCAGGGATGGCGAGACTCCGGAACTCGAAATGCGCCTCGGGCAGCCTGGCGTGCGGCCACAGCTTGCACGCATCGACTTGCTGCTGCACCCGGTAGTCGCCGAGGGCGGTGCCCGGCGCCGCGGCCGCGCGGTCGCCCGCTGCGATGCGATCAAGGTCCTCGGAGCAGGTCACCGAGAGATAGTGCCCCATCGCGATGCCGTCCCCGCCGGCACGGCCACCCAGCCCAGGCACCAGCGGCCCCACGAAGGGCAGAAAGTCCCCGGCGGCGGCCCGATGCACCACGTAGGTGACGGTGGCGGCCAGGGACGGGGAGTAGAGCATGCTCCGGATCCGCTCCGCGAAGATGCCCCGGGTGACCCGCGCCGAGTCGGCCGGGAGTCCGGGCACCTGCAGGGGGACCAGGGCCGGTGCGCGGGTGAGCCTCGCCAGCACTTTCGCCAGGTCGCCGCGAGGGTCGGGGTAGGCCGCACGACAGGCAGGATCCTTGGCGCAGTCGCCGAAGAGCAGGTCCAGCGACCGGTCGAAATCGCGGGAGTAGGGGAGGGGCAACTGGAACCCCGGTGGGACGACGCCGCCCAGAGTGAGGGTTCGCACCCGGGCGGGGTAGCGGCTCGCAAACACGAAGGCCTGCCGAGTGCCGCCCGACACGCCGTAGAGGTTCACGCGCTGGTAACCGAGCGCAGTCAGCACCTCGGCGAGGTCGTCGGCAATCGCCTCGGTATGGTATTGGGTGAGGTCCGCTCGGCTCGAAAGCGTGGCGGCGCACTCCCGCACCTTGGCCGGCGGTGCGAAGTCGCGCACGTAGCTGCCCGGGCGTGCCGGCCCGTCGCTGAAATCGCACTCCAGCTCGCCGGACTGCCCCGCACCCCGCGGGTCGATGAGGATGAGCGCGCGGTGGCCCCGTGCCCCCGTGAGGGTGCGCGCCCAGCCGTTCCCGGCGTCGATGGTACCGCCCCCCGGCCCACCGGGCACCGGCACGATCGGGTCGGACAACTCTGCGCCGCCGCTGTCGGGCGGCACCACCACCACTCGGAGTGCCAGCATCCGGCCGTTCGCGACCGCGCGGTTTTCACGGACCTGAATCGTGGCGCAGCGCGTCACCAGCGTGTCCAGGGCCGGCACCCGGCACGATTGGAGCACTCCGGGCGCCGGTTGCTGAGCGCCCGCGAAGGCAGCCGTGGCCAGCCAGATCGCAATACTCATGGCTGGGCCAGCAGCCAGTGCTCGAACCAGTCGAGGTTCTGTTCCATGATCGCCCGTATCTGCCCCTGGGTGTTCGGGACGTGCCCCGTGCCGGGGAATGTCGGCGTGCGCGCTCGCTTTACGTACGAGAGAGGAAACGTCACCCTATAGTAGTCGGGGTCATCCCATGGCGTCGCCTGGTGGTAATCCGGGCGCACGGCGCCGCCTGCGCCCAGCGTGTAGAAAAGCGCTCCAGCCGGCGGCCCCGACGCGGGTGGAATCCACGAATCCCTGCGCGAGAATTGGGAGCTCCTCAGAAACTTAGAGAGATGCCATCTGACAAGAGAGTTGCCTGTCCAGAGCCGCTCGCGTGCCTTCTCCCCTTCGGGCGACTTCACCAGAATATTCCTCGCCAGACCTAGGTCCAGAAGGGAATATTCTCGCACAGCGATCCCAGCCGAGTCCCAAACCCCGTGGCAGCCTGGTGGGGACGGTCGCCGGGGCGCTCCGGCGCAGGTATTATCTGTCACCCGACAACCGGTGATCCTAATGTCTCGATCGATCCTCCTCGGCACGCTCGTCGCCGCGGCCCTGACCGCCGCCGGCAGCCCTCTCGTAGCCCAAACCCGCCGTCCGGCTACGCCTCGCACGGCGGCGGCCGCGCCCGTTTCGGTGGTCGAGGCGAGCAT
>JAXIPC010000228.1:0-22396 GCA_045403135.1 Gemmatimonadales bacterium
CCCACGCCGCGACGGTGCGCCAGCTCGAGCGGATGCAGCGCCAGGGCAAGTGCGAAGTGCGTACCTTCTCCGAGGTCATCGCGATTCAGGGCGGGGACCGGATCGAGCAGGTGACCATCCTCAACAACAAGACCAAAGCGGAAGAAACCCTGCCCATCGACGCGGTCATTCCGCAGCTGGGCTTCCACAGCGACCTCGGCCCCATCAAGCAGTGGGGGCTGGATACGGAGAAGGCTTCCATCAAGGTGGACCGCGTGATGCGGACCAACGTGCCGGGGATCTATGCCGCTGGGGACATCTCGGCGTATGAAGGGAAGCTCAAGCTGATCGCGACCGGCGTGGCGGAGGCCTGCACCGCGGTGAACAACGCGGTCCACTACATCGATCCCAAACGGAAAGTGGACCCGGGCCACAGCTCCGAGCTCAAGATCTTCGCCACCCAGCAGCACGGCTAGACCCCGACAACCCTGCTGCGTCGTTCCATGTTGAAGGTGTCCTGCCAGACGCCGTTCCGCTGCGCCAGTTTTTCCCTCCGGCCGATCATGCGGAACCCGCACTTCTCGTGGAGGGCCACGCTCACGGGGTTGTCGGCCTGGATCGACGAGAACAGGGTCCAGATGCCGGCCCGCTCCGATTCGTCGATCAGCGCCATGAGGAGCGCTCTGCCGACGCCGGTGCGGCGGGCACCGTCTCCCACGTACAAGCTCACCTCGGCCACGCCCCGGTAGCAGGCGCGGGGCGACACCGGCATCAGCGCCGCCCAGCCCACGATGCTTCCGTCGCGCTCGGCGACGATCCGGGCCGCGGCAAGGTGTTTGTCGCTCCACTCGCCCCACTCCGGGATCTCGGAGTCGAATGTCGCGGCACCCGTGGTGATCCCCTCGGCGTAGATGCGCCGGACGACCGGCCAGTCATCGGCGGTCAGGGCTCGAATGGAAACCCGCTCACCTCTCACCTCTCGCCTCTCACCTCTTACCTCTCACCGTTTCCCGATCTCCACGACCAGACTGTCTATTCTCGCGATCATCGCGGATCCGCCGAGGTCGTGGTTGTTGGTCTGAATGGAGAAGATGCGGGTTCGCCCGTTGGGGAGCGTCACGTACCCGGAGAAGGCATTCACCCGGAAGATCGACCCGGTCTTGGCCTTGACCCGGCCCTCGACGGCGGTGCCGACCATCCGATTGCGCACGGTGCCGCTCCGCCCCGCCACCGGGAGCGCGGGCTCGAACACATCGAACCTCGGGTGCCGCCGCATCCAGAGCATCAGCCGGGCGAAGGTGAGCGGGCTCACCACGTTCACGTGCGAGAGTCCCGAGCCGTCGCGAAGGGAGAACTGAGTGGAATCGGCGCCGACCGAGTCGATCAGCAGCCGGCGCTCCGCCGCGATGCCCGCCCGCCAGCTCCCCTCGCCGCTCACCCGGCGTCCCACCAGCTTGAGCAGCATCTCCGCGAAGAGATTCTGGCTGGGGCCCAGGATGGGGGCCAGCCATTCGCGGAACGGGCGGGAGGCGGTCTCGGCGAGGGGCGCCGCGGTCCGGCTCTGGGCATACCGGAGCGAGTCGGTCGTGGATTCGGTGCCACCCAGCACCGAGATGCCCGCCTCCGCCAAGGCTCGCCTGAAGGCGCTCGCGGCGAGCCGGTTCGGGTCGGGCAGCGCCACGTACGAGGTCCTGGTCGGGGCCGCGCGGGAAATGCTCCCCCCGGCCCAGAGCGACAACGGGCCGAGCGCGCCGACGTCCAGGCCGGAGCCGGCCCGCTCGACGGTCGTGGTCCGGTTCTGGATCGTGACGTCTCCCAGATCTGGGGAGAGCGCGAGCACTCCCGGTGCTCCGGGCTCCGGGCCCGGCCCCCAGCGCAGGTCGAGGCTGTTGTCGTTGAACGCCAGCGCCGAGACCGGCGCCGCGTACCACCAGAGGAGGTCACCGTGCTCCCAGGTTTCGTGCAGCAGGGTGGGCTCGAAGTAGCTCCCGTCGCCCACGACGCTGCCCGCGACGACGCGAATGCCCCGGGCCCGGATCTGGGCGGCCAGCTCGCGAAGCCGCCGCATCGGGTCGGTTTCGCAGGCCCCGGCCTTGAGCGTATCGGCGTCGAAGCAGCGGCGGCTCATGGTCGGATCGCCGCGCCCATACAGGACCAGGTCGCCCTGCACCACCCCGCTGTCCACCAGGCCGGCGGCATAGACGCTGGTCATCACCGTGCCGTCAGGCGGGAGCAACACCGCCGCTGCCGCGCTCACCATCAGCTTGGTATTGCTGGCCGGAATGAAGAGGCGGGTGGCGTTTCGCTGGAAGAGCACCTTGCCGGTGGTATCGAGCACCACGATGCCCCACGCGTGCCGGTCGAAGGGCGGGGCGTCCAGAAGGCGATCGAGCCGCTTCTGGAGTGTTTGGCCCGACAACGCCGAGGCCGGCAGGAGCACCCACAGGAGACCAACCAGGCAGCGAGGCATCGGAGACTTTTCGCGGAAGGGGGCGGCTGTCCCGCCCAAGGTGGCGTAACACAATAAGAGAAATAGATTTACAACGTGTCGTCAAATGAGCCAATGAGCGCCCGCCGCCTTAGCAGGCCGGGTTGGGTATCAACTGTCAGTACCGGTTTGATGATCGCGGCGCTCGCCTGTGGCGGACTCCGCTCCGCGGAAGCGCAGGCGGTGGCGGAAGGTCTGGTCATGCGACAGCTGGCCTTCAAAGGCAATAACAGCTTCGACAGCCCGACCCTCAAGGCCGCGATTGCCACCACCAACTCGACCTGGCTGGCCAGAAACGCTCTGGTGCGCTGGATTGGTCTGGGCTCCAAGCGGAGGTTGAGCGAACGCGCCCTCCGGATGGACGCGTACCGCCTCCGGCTCTTCTATCAGGTACACGGCTTTCTGGAGGCGAAGGTCGATACCTCCGTCGTTCGCACCACGGACGACGTCTATGTCACCTTCCTCATCGATGAAGGCCAGCCGGTGCTGGTGCGCTCGTTCGAGATCAAAGGTCTCGACAGCCTGGCCTTTCGGGACGAGCTCATGGTCGGGCTTCCGCTTCAGGTGGAGCGGCCCTTCGATCGCACCCTTCTGCTGGCCACAGCGGACACCCTGGTCTTGCGGCTGCAGAACCGCGGCTACCCCGAGGCCAGGGTACTGCTCGAGAAACGGGATGTGAGCCGTGAGGAGCGAGTCGCGGATGTGTCCTTCGTGGTCGAGCCCGGGGTTCCCGCCGTGATCGGCCACATCCACGTCGAGGGCACCGAGACGGTGGACTCGACGTTCGTTCGCGCGCTGCTGGCAACGGAGTCCGGCCGGCCGTTCGAAGCCAGTGACCTGGCCCTGAGTCAGCAGAATCTCTACCGATCCGAGCTGTTCCGCTTCGCCACGGTACGGCTGGACACCGCGGACTTCAAGGCCGGCTCCGGGGTGGTGCCCCTCGTTATTGTCGTGACCGAAGGTCTGATGCACCGGGCTCGCGCGGCGGCGGGATATGGCACCAACGATTGTTTCCGATTGGGGCTCGGCTGGACCGCGCGGAACGCGCTGGGCCACGGTCAGATCTTCGACGTCTCGGCCCAGGCGTCCAAGCTGGGCGTGGGCGACCCGACCGGCATCGGCGGGCTGAAAAACTCGATTTGCACCGCGCTCAAGGACGACTCGGTGGGCTCCAGCCGACTCAACTACAACCTGACCGCCTCGTTCCGCCGGCCGCTGTTCATCACGGCTGCCAACACTCTCACGCTCTCCCTGTTCGCGGAACGGCGGAGCGAATTCCTGGTGTACCTGCGCGAGGATATCGGCGGCTCGGTGACGCTGGTTCGTGAGACCCAGAACCGGGTCCCGATCTCGCTCACGTACCGGCTCTCCCTCGGCCGGACCGAGGCCAACAACGTCTCTTTTTGTGCCTTCTTCAACGCCTGCACCGACACCGACATCAGTGAGCTGCGGGAGCGGCGCCTGCTCGCCACCGCCACCCTCGGGGCGAAACGGACGCGGGTCGACAATGCGCTGGACCCCTCGGTGGGCAACGCGGTCTCGGCGGAACTCACCCACAGCTCCCAGCTGATCGGCTCCTCGAAATTCGCGGTGTTTACCCGCCTGGTTGGCGACGCGTCGCAGTACTTTCCGCTGGGAGGATCGGTGCTGGCGCTGCACCTGCGCACCGGGATCGTGCTGGCGCCCGAGCTGGCCCTTTCGGGCGGCCGCGCCAACTTCGTCCCGCCGGAGCAGCGCTTTTACGCCGGCGGGCCCAATGACGTTCGCGGCTACAGCCGGAACGAGCTGGGACCCCTGGTGTACGTCGTCGAGGAGAGCAACGTCACGGTCGACACGACGACTGGAGAGACGGTCCCCAAGGATGCGACCAAGGTCCGCAGCGCGGCCACCGGCGGTAACTCGTTGATCGTGGCGAACGCCGAGCTTCGGGTTCCCTCGCCGCTGTTCCGGAGACAGCTCCGTTTCGCGGCCTTCGTCGACGGCGGCACGGTGTGGGAACGGGGAGAGGGGAGTGCGGGCGGACCGTCGTTCCGGATCACGCCGGGGGTGGGTATGCGCTTCCAGACCCTCCTGGGCCCGGCCCGGCTCGACGTGGCCTATAACCGCTACGACTTCCAGCCGGGCCGGCTCTACTTGATTCATCCCTCGGGCAGCCTCGAGCTGCTCCGGAGCCAGTACCAGCGCCCCAGGAGCAGGAGCTCCCTGGTGTTCCAGTTTGGTGTGGGGCAGGCCTTCTGATGCACCGCACTCTCGCGCGCATCGTCTTCGTGCTGATTTGCAGCATCCTGGCCGCGGGGCTGGGCATTGCGTCGGCTGTGCTGTACAGCCCCCCGGGTCGCAGGTTGCTGGTGCGCCTAGTTACCATCGAGGCCAAACGGCTGGTGCGGGGGTCGATCACGATCGACGCCGTCAGCGGCAACTGGGTGGGCGGTCTCACGCTCGAGCGGGTCGTCATCCGGGACAGCGCCGGGGTCTTGCTCGCCGACGTGCCCCGGCTCGACGTCAGCTACCGGTTGAGCAATTTCCTGAGCGGGCAGGTTGTCCTGAACTCGCTCCGGCTCGAGCGTCCCGTGGCGCAGATCATCAAGCATCGCGGCGGCCGGCTCAACTATGAGGACATCTTCCGTCTGCGAGAAGGACCGCCCGGGTCGGAGGGCCCTCCCCAGCTCATCGAGATCCACGACCTGGTCATTGACGGCGGCACCGTCACCATCCGGCTGCCCTGGAACCCGGACGGCCGGCTCCGCACCGCGCGGGAGATGGACTCTGCGCTGGCGTACGAGCGCGGCAAGCCCGGCCGGCGCATCGAGGAGGGTCGCGAAGGCCTGGAGCTGATCCGGACCATCGACGACCTCCAGGCGGCGATGTCGCTGGTCAGGATCTCGAGTCCCGACGACGCGCCAACTCTGATCCAGATCGAGCGGCTGACGGCCCTGGTCAGCGATCCCGCGGTCCGGATCGCCGACCTCAAGGCGGAGCTCCGCGCCAAGCACGACAGCCTGATCTTCCGCGTCGAGCGTGCCGAGCTTCCGGGCACTTCGCTCAGAGGCACCGGGCGAATCGATTGGCCCCAGGACACGCTTCAATACCGCTTCGGCCTCCAAGCCAGCCGGCTGGCCCTCGCCGATCTCCGCTGGATCTCACCCGGATTCCCGGACTTCGCCGGGAAGGGAACGGTCGTGGCGCGCGCGGTGAGCAATTCCCGCGCCGAATATGACATTCGCGATCTGGTCGTGGGTGACGCGACCAGCCGGATCAGCGGCCGCCTCGTCGCGATCACCGACATCTACCAGGGTCTGGGATTCCGCCGGCTCGGTCTCGGGCTCACCAACGTCGATATCGACGTCGTCCGCCCCTACCTCGATTCCGTTCCCTTCTACGGAAAGCTCACGGGGCGCCTCGGCGCCGATGGCTTTTTCCAGGGGATGACGGTCTCGCTCGACTGGCAGTTCGCCGATGCCATGATTCCCGGCGCGCAGAGCCGCATCGCGCTGGACGGGGTACTCCGGCTGGGCGGGGCCGAAGGGATGCTGTTCGAGGGTGCCCGGCTCTCCAGCACCGACGTGGACCTTCGAACCGTGAGACGGGTTTCCCCAGCGGTGATCCTGGAGGGACGGCTGGCCCTCGATGGCTCGCTCACCGGACCGTGGCGAAACGTGGTCTTCGACGGGACGGCGGAGCACCGGGACGAAGGCCGCCCGGCCAGCCGTCTCGCCGGGAGCGTGCGCCTCGACACCCGTGCGGCGGTGCTCGGCCTCGAGACCGACGTGGTGCTCGATTCCCTGTCGTTCGACGGCATCCGCCGAACCTTTCCGACCCTCGAGCTCCAGGGTTCGCTGGGCGGTCCCGTCAAGCTCAGCGGCACTCTCGACCGTCTTGCGGTGGACGCCGACGTCGGCGGCGCGATCGGGCACATCCATGCGCTGGGCACCGCCACCGTCTTGCCGCCGCGGTGGGGCGCCGACTCGCTCCGGCTGACGTTCTCGAGGGTCAATCTCGCCGCCATGGCGCGCCGCGGGCCGCCGACCGACCTCGCAGGAACCATGGAGATCACCGGCACCGTCGACTCTGCGGTGGCGCCGGAAGGGCGGCTGGCCCTCAGGCTCGGCAAAGGCCGGATTCGGGAGTTTGCGCTCGATTCGGCTGCCGCCCTGCTCTCCGCGGCGGACAGCGTGATCGTCGTGGACACGCTCCGGGCGGCCTTTGCCGGAGGCCGGGTAGACGGGAGCGGGGCGATCGGCTGGGCCTCTCCCCAAACCGGGAAGCTGACCATCCACGCCGAGGCGCGGGACCTGGCGCCGTTCGATTCGCTGGGTCTGGCTCTCACCGGATTCAGCCGGGACAGCGCGGCGGTCAACCCGATCATGGAGGGACACGCCACCGCCGACCTGACACTCTCGGGCGCGCTGGGCGCCCTTCAGGTCGAGGGTTCCGCGCTGGTGAATCCGTTCCGCTGGCTGGGGTACCAGGCGACGAATCTGCGGGGCCAGTTTGCCTGGGCGAGCCGGGACTCCTCCGTGACCGCGACCGCGTCAGCGGACTCGCTGATCGTGCGGTCCATGGTGTTCAGCAGCGTCGTGGCCGGCGGGCGGGGCCGGGCCGACTCCTTGCAATGGTCCGCATCGCTGGTGGGAAAGGATTCGGCGCGGGTCGCGGGGGGCGGGCGCTTTCAAACCCGCGGGGATTTGCGGCTGCTCCACGCCGACAGCCTCAACCTGGACGTCTTGGGCCGATCGTGGCGCCTCGAGAAGCCGCTCGACGCGCGGATTCACGACTCCCTGATCTCGCTCGACACGGTGCGGATGATCACGAGGGACGGGGCCGGCAGTGTCGAGATCCGGGGTGACATCTCGCGGGGCGCCACGAGCGATCTCGCGATCACCGCACTTGGAGTCGAGCTGCGGGAGATCTATGGGCTGACGCAGCAGGATACCGCCGGCATCGACGGCTCGGTCATGCTCGATGCTCGAGTCACCGGCACGTCGCGGGCACCCGAGCTCCGTGGAATCGGCGCATTGACCGGCGGGATCTTCGGGGACTTCAAGGCTCCGCTGATCCGCGGCGCCTTCGACTACCGCGAACAGGTTCTCCGCTCCAACCTCACGTTTTGGCGAACCGGGGTGCCGGTGGTGGAGATGGACGCGACGCTACCGGTGGATCTCGCCTTCACCCGGGTTGCTCGACGGCAGCTTCCCGGCCCCCTGACCATCGTGGCCACCGGTGACAGTGTCGACCTGGGAATCGTCGAGGCCTTCACGCCCAATCTCCGGCGAGTGACCGGGTTTCTCGATATGGATGTCCGAGTTCAAGGGAGCTGGGATGCCCCCCGGCTTGCCGGGCAGGCTCGCTTCCTCGATGGGAACGCCGACGTCCCGGCCTTAGGCGTAAGGTACGGGCCGATCAGCGGGGGACTGCGCTTCACCGGGGACTCGATCCTGCCGGAGAACTTCCGGGTGGGCGGTAAGGAAGGAGAGCTGAAGGTGGAGGGCGGCCTGCGGCTGGAGCGCCTGACCCAGCCGATACTGGGACTGTCCCTCTCGGCCCGGCAATTCGACCTGATGGACGTGAGAGAGTACATGACCCTTCAGGCCTGGGGCAACGTCAGCTTGACCGGCCCGTTGTTCAGGCCGGTGATGACCGGTGTCAGTCGGCTCACCAACAGCGTCATCTACTTCTCGGATCTGGTGACCAAGCAAATCGTCAATCTCGACGACCCCCTGAATGCCGACCTGGTCGACACGCTCGCCCTGCGGCGGCAGGGCCTCCGGGCCGACTTCCAGAGCCGGTTCCTCGACTCGCTCCGCATCCGCGACTTGGATTTCATCGTCGGCGAGAACGTCTGGCTCCGGTCCAACGAGGCGAATTTCCAGCTCGAAGGCCGCCTCCGAGTCAACAAGACGCTGGATGTCTACCGGATGGAGGGCAGCCTGAGCACCCCGCGCGGAAGCTACACTCTGGAAATCGGCCCCATTCGGCGAATTTTCACGGTGGAACGGGGATCGGTGCGATACTCCGGCGACCTGAACGCGGAGCTCGATGTCCAGGCGCGTCACGTCCTGGCCGCGCAGGGTAGCGCCACCGATACCCCGGTGATCGCGCACATCACCGGGACCCTCCAGGTGCCCGAACTCTCACTCACCACCCCGCCGGACAAGCCACCGAGGACGGAGCCCGAGCTCATTTCGCTCCTGGTGCTGGGTACGGACGATCCCCGCGCGCAGCTCGGCTTTGATCCCGGGCCCTTCGCCTACACCTGGGGACTCAACCTTCTCACGGCCGAGCTGCAGCGGTCGCTCATGTCGGGGTTCGGCGACATCGTAGAGATCAGGCCCGGCGTTTCCTACAGCCTGCTCGGTTCGGCGAGGGCCGCAACCGAGATCGCGGTCGGCAAGGCCATCGGCAGCAAGCTCTTCGTGACAGCCAATGCGGGCTTCTGTCAGAATGTCTCCGCCGTGACCGCCCAGAACTTCGGGGCCAGCGTCGAGTACCGGTTCAAGCGTGACCTCCGCATGGTCGTTTCCGCCGAGCCGGTCCGGACCTGTTTCGGAATAGGGGCTGAGGCGCTGGCCGCAGCCCGCCGCTATCAATTCGGCGCCGAGCTCCGCTGGGACCGGGAGTACCGGTGAGCCGGGTCCTGCTCATCGCCAATCCGATCGCGGCCCGCACCACCGACGTTACGAGGCAACGCGTGGTGGAGTACCTCGCCAGCGCGGGATGGCAAGTCGAGGTGGCGGTCACTACCACCGCGGGCGACGCCCGCGAGATGGCGAGCCAAGGAGTGGCCTCCGGCGTCGACGCCATCGCCGTGTTTGGGGGCGACGGAACCACCATGCAGGCTGTGGCCGGGATGGTCGGCTCCGGCGTGCCGCTCGCTCTGATTCCGGGAGGCACCGGCAACCTCCTCGCCGGAAACCTCCGCCTTCCCTCCAATCCGATCCGGGCCGCCCGCGTGCTGGTCAGCGGCCGTCCCCGGGTGATCGACCTCGGCCGGGTCATGCTCCCCGACGGGGAGCACTATTTCGGCGTCGCCTGCGGCGCGGGGGTGGACGCGCAGATCATGGCACGGACCAAGCTGGGCGACAAGCGGCGCTGGGGGATCGGCGCCTACTGGGCCAGCACGCTGCGGGTGCTCCCCACCCTCAGGAGCTCCGTTTGCACCGTGACGGTCGACGGCACTCCTCTGGAGGTCCGGGCCGCCCTGGTGCTGATCATGAATTGCGGCGAGATGATTCCGCCACTCGTCCGCATTCGGCCGGAGATCAACCCGGAGGATGGCCTGCTCGACATGGTCTCGGTGGCGGCGGATACTCCATGGGAGGGGATCCGCGGGTTGCTCCGCGTCGTGCTCGAGGGCCGCCGTGAAGAGATTCGGGTGAGCTCCCACATTCGCTACGCCCGCGGCACCCGATTCACTGTCACATCCGAAGATGCGCTGCCGGTCCAGTTCGACGGAGATCCCGTCGGAACGACCCCATTCACCGCCGAGGTGGTGCCCTCCGCGCTCACCGTCATGGTATCCCGGAATTGACCGTTCAGATCCGGCGTATTGCGCTCGGGCGCAACTGACTACATTCTTGACAGACCATGACTGACTCCGTGCTCCTCATACACGACGATAGCGGCCTGCTCCGAAGCATCGGAGCCCAATTCGAGCAGTCGGGCTGCGAGGTGTTGCGCGAGTTGTCCGGCGATGCCGGCGCGGCAACGCTGACGCAAGCGCACCCCGACGTGGTCTGTGTGTCCATGCACATGGCGGACGGCGCGCCGGCGCTGGTGCAGAAGCTCGCCACGGATCACGCACTGGTAGTCGTGTTTGGCGAAGGACTCGATCCGGCCGCCACGGCGCGGGTGATGGCGGCCGGCGCCAGCCAGGTTGCCGATACCGCCACCGACGCCGACCTGCTGGTGTCGGTGTCCCAGCGCGCCGCGCTCGAGGGGCGCCGACGCCGGGTAGCCGAGCTGCAGTTCCGGAAGGGTTCCCCCCGGTTCGGGGTCGAGTCGCTGGGCGGATCGGCATCGCTCCGGCAACTGGCCAATCAGATCGGGCTCCTGGCACAGAGCGAGCGCACTACGCTGCTCATCACCGGGGAGGCCGGTGTGGGCAAGGCCTGGGCGGCCCGGGTGATTCACGATCTGGGCGCGCGCGCCGGCCGGCCCTTCCTCGACGTACGGCTGGGCGGTCAGAACCCGACCTATCTGGAGTCCCTGGTGTTCGGCCACGAAAAGGGTGCCTTCGTCGAGGCCACCGACCGCCGACGCGGCCTGCTCGAGCTCGCGGAGGGGGGTACGCTGCTGCTCCGAGAAATCTCCGACCTAGCGGCGGAGCTGCAACCCAAGCTGCTGCGGGTGCTGGAGACCCGGACCTTCCGGAGGCTCGGAGGCACCCAGGACATCGTCGCCGACACCCGGCTGATGGTCACCACCCGGCGGGACCTTTCCGCCGAGGTGGATGCCGAACGGTTGCGGCAGGATCTGTTCTACCGGCTCAGCGTCATGTCACTCGCGCTGCCGCCACTCCGGGAACGCTCCCCCGACGACCGCGCCGGATTGGTAGCCGCCATTCACGGTGAGCTCAAAGGCGTTTATCCCGAAGGCCCGCCGGTGATCACTCCCGAGGCGCTCGGCCGGCTGCTGGAATACGCCTGGCCGGGCAACATCCGGGAGATGGAGCACGTGCTGGAGCGGGCGATGGTCCTCGCGCGGGCCCAGATCGCCATCGGCGTCGAGCACTTGCCCGGCGAGTTCCGCGCCCGCCCCGGCATAGGCGACCGGCGGCACACCCCGATGAGCATCGACGATCTGGAGCGACAGCACATCGAGCGCACCCTGCGCTATCACGGCGGGAATCGCACCCGCGCCGCCAAAGAGCTGGGCATCTCCCGCGCCACGCTGATCAACAAGATCAAGTTGTATGGCTTGACCGACTAGGACGCCATCGTGCCCCCCCGTCCCCGGAAGCCGGCCACCGACCTCATGCAATGCCGCGCCTGCGGTCGCCAAGAGCGGGCGTCGGAGGGCTACCCCTGTTCCCGCTGCGGCACATTCATCTGCCTGATCTGCAACCTTCGGGGCGTCACCCTCTGCCGGGCCTGCACCGTCGAGACCGGGGGCGAAACGACCAACGCGTGAAGCGGAAGCTCGTCCTCTTCGACATTGACGGGACCCTCCTTCTCTCGGCCGGCGCCGGGCGCCGGGCTATCCATGCCGCGCTCGCCGAGCGGGGTGTGGACCTGGTCGGGGCGTCGGGCATCCGGTTCGACGGCAAGACCGATCCCCAAATCATCATCGAGCTGCTTGCGACAAGCGGCGCCACCGTCTCCGCCGACTCCGCCCAGGTGACCGAGCTGCTCGCGCTGTACGTCTCGCACCTGGAGCGCGATCTCGAGCGGTACGGGCGCCGATCCACGGTGATGCCCGGGATTCCGGCGCTGCTGGACGCGCTCGAGGCGGACCAGGGTGTCGTGCTTGGCCTGCTGACCGGCAATGTGGCGCCCGGCGCCCGGCTCAAGCTAGAGGCGGCGGGCATCGACCCGGAGCGGTTCCGAGTCGGCGCGTTCGGCTCCGATCACCATGCCCGGAGCGAGCTGGCGCCGGTCGCCGCCCGACGGGCCGAGCCGCATTTCGGGCGGGTGCCCGACGGCCGGGAAGTGGTCGTCATCGGAGATACCCCGGCGGACGTCAGCTGCGGAGCATGCATCGGGGCCCGAACCATCGCGGTGGCGACGGGTGGGTACACCGTAGCGGAGCTCAAGGCCGCAGGCGCCGACCATGTTTTTGGGGACTTTTCGAACGTGGAGCGAGCCAGGGAGGCGATCCTATCCTAGAGCGCGAGCTC
Source organism: Gemmatimonadales bacterium (assembly GCA_045403135.1). Taxonomy (GTDB): domain Bacteria; phylum Gemmatimonadota; class Gemmatimonadetes; order Gemmatimonadales; family GWC2-71-9; genus JABFSM01. The sequence goes on from JAXIPC010000228.1 coordinate 12,303, forward strand.
AAGGCTGTCGTACCCGATCCGGGCGTGGTGCGCCATGGACTCCTGACGGCTGGGGCGGTGCGGGGGTTTGCCGGCATGATGACCGACGTACGCTGGGACCGGAACGGCGAGCTGATCGCGCGGGACGAGGTGCTGCGACTTCGGGTGTTTCACCCCCCGAACGCCGCAGTCAGTACGGTCCTGGGCTGGAAAGGCCGCATCGCCGTCACCGCGGACGGACTCAAGGAGCGGCGCGAGCTGGAATACTTGATCAGCGGCGGTCAGGAAGAGCCCAACGCGCTGCTCGAGGCGCTGGGCTATTCCCCGCTGTATACCATCGAGCGCTACGTCGAATACTATCAACTGGGAATGACCAACGCCCGGCTGGAGTGGTATCCGCGAATGGACACGCTGATCGAGATCGAAGGCGACGCGAAAGGCATCGCGGCGGGGATCCGGGCGAGCGGTCTTCCTGGGGACGCGTTCACGCCGGAATCCCTTTCGGCGTTCGTGGCTCGCTTTGCGGTGAGGACCGGTGCCCCCGCCGTGATGACCGTGGCCGCGCTCGGCTCCGAGCCCCCTTCCTGGGAACCCCGATGACGGGTGCTGCGCCGCCCGGCGAGCTGCCGGAGCTCGGGCCGTTGCTCGGGCGTCTGGCCGCACCCGACACACCGGCCTCCCGCGATCGCGACCTCGACCCGGTCCGGGTCGCGCTGCTCTCCGAGCTGTTCGAGCGGGCCGGGAAGGCTCGGGAGCAGCTCGCCGCCGGAAATGCGGCGGCGGCGCGCGTGGTGCTTGGACGCGACACCTGGCTCGCCATCTGGGAGCGAGCCGTCTCCGAGGCCAGCGCCGCGATGTTCGCGGGGATCGAGCGGCGCATCCGCGATGCCGCCGCGATCTCCCGCTTTCCCGGCAGGCGCGTTGCGACGCGGCTCCCGGATGCCGAGGAACGGCGCGTTCTCACCGCGCGGTTTTCGTCGGCGGGCATCGGGCTCGAAGAGGTCACCAGAGAGCTCGGCAACCCGGCGGTCGAATGGGGCGAGGCGATCCGGCGCACCGCCGGCGAGTTCACCGGGGCGTGGGATCAGCTCCGCGCTCTGGCCCGCCAGGAACACGATGCCTGGGAGCGGCGCACCATTCAGATTCGCGAGTGGCACCGCCCATGGCGGCCGCTGGTGCTTGTAGGCACGGCGCTTTTCTTGCTGGCCGTCTGGGTGGGCTTGGTGCTCGGAGGGTTTCTGCCGGTGCCCGGGTTTCTCCGTCCGTTGGCCGATTGGTACTGGGGCCTGCCGTGGCCCTGATGGTCCGCATTTCGGGCCGCTGGTTCTTGGAATTCCGAGTTGTTTGCTCTAGTATTCCGGTGATGCGCCAAGATTATTTGAGAATCATTCTCATCCGTGCGAGCGTCAGTATTCTGCTCGGTCTCGTCGCCACGCGGCCTGCTGCAGCGCAAGAGTACGCCGCCGCCGCTCGCCGAGTCGCCGCGCTGGTCCAGCTCGCTGCGGAGGAGTACCGGCTGGGCGTGAGTGAAGGCCGGATCGTGGCCAGCGCCGAAGTGGACGAGGCGCGGCTGTTCCTGGCCGAAGCGCGCCGCAACGTGGCGACGCTTCCATCCGGCTCGACGGCGCGGGCGGTGGCGGCGCTCGATTCTCTCGACCGCATGGTGGCCCGCACCGCCGACCCCGACTCCGTCGCGCTGCGGGTCGGCGTGATGCTGGCCCAGCTGGGGCGCGAGCTCAACATCGCCTTCGACGACGTTCCTTCCCAGCCGCCGTCCCTGGGGCGCGGCCGGGAGATCTACCAGTCCGCGTGCGCCACCTGCCATGGTGCCGCGGGCCGGGGGGACGGCCCAGCTGGAGCCGCCCTCACGCCTCGCCCCGCCAACCTGGCCGATTCGGTCGCTCTGGGCTCGAGCTCTCCGCTGGATTTTTACCGTCGCATCACGGTGGGCGTTGCCGGCACCGGGATGGCTCCGTTCGAGCATGCTCTTTCAACCGCTGACCGCTGGGCCGTGGCGCTCTACGCCGCGACGCTCCGGCTGCCGGCGCCATCGGGCGAGGCCCCGGCGGCGCTTCGGTCCTTCCCCGCCACGGCGCGGATGAGCGACGCCGAGCTGCTTGCGGCGCTCGGCAAAGGTGCCACTAGGGCCGGGGTGTCCGCGGTGCGGGCGGTGCAGGATGCCGCTCCGGTGACCGCAGTGTCCGATCGCGTGTTCGCCCAGGTGCGCGCGCAACTCGACAGCGCGTTCGAGTTCGCCCGCGCCGGCCGCAAAGAAGAAGCCCGCACCGCCTCGATGGACGCCTACATCACCTTCGAGCAGGTCGAGCGGGCGCTCCGGGTGAAGGACCCTAACCTGACGGCCCGCATCGAGGCGGCGTTCTTCATTCTCCGGACCCGCGCAGGTGCGGCGCCGTCCGCCGACGAGCTGAGTCAGATTCGCCAGGAGCTGGCCCGGGGACTCGAGACGGCGGAACGCGCCATCGCGGACCGGATCTCTCCGACCAACGTGCTGGCGCAGTCGTTCATCATCCTGATGCGCGAGGGGCTCGAGGCCATCCTGGTGATCGGGGCGCTCATGGCCTTCCTGGTCAAGACCGGGAACGGCCACCGCCGCCGGGACATTCATCTGGGTGTCGGGGCCGCGGTGGTGATGAGCCTGCTCACCGCGATCGCGCTGGAGACGGTGTTCGCCCTGTCGCGGTCTCACCAGGAGCGGCTGGAAGGCGCCGTCATGCTCCTGGCGATGGGCACGCTGTTCTACGTGAGCTACTGGCTGCTCTCCAAGATGGAAGTGGCCAAGTGGAACCGGTTCGTGAAGGGGAAGGTGCAGGAGGCGCTGACCCGGGGCTCCGCTCTCGCCCTGGCCTCGGTGGCGTTCCTCGCGGTGTTCCGCGAGGGATTCGAGACGGTGCTGTTCTACAAGGCGCTGGCGGTGTCCGGTGGCGCGGGGTCGTTGGCCCCCCTGGCCTTGGGGATCGCCATAGGCGGCGTGGTACTCGCGGGAGTGTACCTGGCGATCAACCGCTTCGGAGTGAAGCTCCCCCTCAAGCCGCTGTTCGGGGTGACCAGCGCGCTGCTCTACTACATGGCCTTTGTCTTTGCCGGCAAGGGTATCGCCGAGCTGCAGGAGTCTGGGCTGGTCTCGCTGACGCCGGTGTCCTGGGCGCCTCGGATGTCCGGCATGGGTATCTATCCCACCCTGGAATCACTGGGACTGCAGTCGGTGCTCGTCGTGCTCGCGGTGGCGGCGCTGGTGTGGACCTTTCTGATCGAGCCTCGCCGCCTCCGGCCCACCCGCGTGCTGGTACCGGAGCCGCTGCCGCCGGAACCAGCCCTGGAGCCGGGGCCCCCGCCGCGCGACAACACGCTGCTGCGCTCGATCGACCGCATCGAGACCGATCTTGCCGAGGTGCGCAGCGAGCTGGAGCGGATGCGGGAGAAGGTCAAACCGGATGGGAAGGTGAGGTCGGACGGACAGTGAGGTCAGACGGTCCGTGAGGCCCGTCGGACGACCCCACCGACCGCACCTCTATCCTGGAGTAGATAGTCTCCGGGAGGCACCTGGCCCGCGCGCTTCCACCGCGTCACCAGCACCGCTCCCGTCGTCACCAGACCAATCGCCATGAGCTGCGCCACGGTGAAATCGCCGGCCAAATGGTCCTCCTTGGCGCGGAGGAATTCCACCAGGAACCGCTCCGTCCCCGCCAGCAGCAGGTACACGCCGAACAGCCAGCCGGTGCCTCGGGAGTTAGCCCTGAGGCGCCAGAGCAGCATGAACACCCCGATCATGAGAACTGCTTCGTAGAGCTGGGTGGGGTGCACCGCGAGCAGGGCATCGGGCGCCGTGCCGGGCGCGAGGCTGATGCTGAAGGTCTGCTGCAGCGAGCCGGCGGTGGTGGGCGGTATTCCCTGGGGGAACTGGACTCCCCAGGGCAGGGTAGTGGGGACGCCGTAGTCATCCCCCACGAGAAAACACCCGATCCGTCCCAGCGCATAGGCCGCCGGCAGGGCCGGTGCGGTCAAGTCGAGCGTCCAGCGCAGCGGAACCTTGAGCCGCCAGCCGTTGAACAGGACCGCGATCAGTCCCCCGATGAAACCCCCGTACCAAACCAGGCCGCCCCGGCTGAACAAGCTCCCCATGTCGCCCGTGGCGAATACGTACCAGAGCTTGGCGCCCAGGATACCGCCGATCACGGCGGCCACGGTCATGTCGGCGGCATACTCGTGGTTCCAGCCGCGGCGCCGGAGCTCGCGGTCCATGAGCCAGCCTCCCATGAGGAAGCCGACCATCATCATCACCCCGTAGCCGGTGATGGAGATTGGACCGATGTGGAGATTCAGGGGATAGACGGTGGTCATGGCGGAAAAGTAACGGGGTGGGTGCCGGGGATCGGTCCGCGATCGAAGGGCTCCAGGTCCAATCCCGAGCGTTCGCCGCGGTCCAGCCGCCACGCGCCCGCGGCCGCGATCATGGCCGCGTTGTCGGTATTGAACCGCGGGGATGCCACGACGACGCGCGCGCGGCCGGCCAGCCGTTCCCGCATCGCCTCGCCCAGCGCGCGGTTGCATGCCACACCACCGACGATGACCGCGGTCTCCCGGCCGAGCTCGTGCACGGCGCGTTCGGTCTTGGTCACCATCACCTCGACGGCCGCGTCCTGGAAGTCGCGGGCGAGGTCGGCGCGGTCGGCGTCCAGGTCCGCGCTGGCACGTACCGCGCGAAGCACCGCGGTCTTGAGGCCGCTGAAGGAAAAGTCATAGCCCTGGCGGAGCATCGGGCGCGGGAAGTCGAACCGGCCGGGGCGGCCCTGCGCCGCCAGGCGTTCGATGCCCGCGCCGGCCGGATACCCCAGCCCCAGGAGCGTGCCCACCTTGTCGAAGGCCTCGCCGGCGGCGTCGTCCAGGGTTGCCCCCAGCAGGCGATAGCTCCCCCACGCTTCGACATCGAGGAGCATCGTGTGGCCGCCGCTCACCAGAAGAGCCACGAACGGCGGGGACAGATCAGGATGAGTGAGCCGCGGGGCAAAGAGGTGGCCTTCATGGTGATGCACGCCGATGAGCGGTTTGCCGAGCCCCATGGCCAGTCCCTTGGCGTACATCAGGCCGACCAGCAAGGCTCCCACCAGCCCCGGCCCCGCGGTGACGGCGATGCCGGTGAGCTGGGTGATGCCGATACCCGCCTCCGCCAGCGCCCGATCCACCACCGGGCCGATGGTGCGCAGGTGCTCCCGGCTCGCCAGCTCGGGGACCACTCCCCCGAACACGCGGTGGATGTCCTGGGAGAGTATGACGAGGCTGTCGAGAACGAGTCGGCCGTCCTCGGTGCGGAGGACGGCCGCGGAAGTCTCGTCGCAGCTCGTCTCGATGCCCAGGGTGCGGCTACTCGCCACCGAGCAGGCTGGCGACGAGGCCTCTATTTGTTTCCGAGCCCCATGGATGCTCGCCGATCACCTTCTTCACGATCAGCCCCTTCTTGTCGAGCAGGAAACTCTCCGGCACGCCGGTGGTCTGGTAGATCCGCTGGATGTCGCCGGTCCGGTCCTGGAGGACGTCGAAGGTGAGCCCGTATTCCTTGACGAACGCCTCGACGTCCTTCGAGCTCCCCTCGTCCACGCTGATGGCGATGATGCGAAGCCCCTTCGGCCCCAGCTCGCGATAGAGCCGCTCCATCGCGGGCATCTCGGCCCGGCAGGGCACGCACCAGGTGGCCCAGATGTTGACGAGGGTCACCTGACCCTTGGACGCCACATGCAACGATACCGAGTCTTCGCCCTGCAGCCGGTGCGCGGTGTAGTCCGGCGCCCGCTTGCCCACCTCGACGCCCTCGAGCTGGGGCCCGTATTTCACCAAAGCGCCGGCGCCGAGCACCAGGACCGCGACTACCGCGCCCACCGTTGTCCATTGCTTTGACATGCTGCCCTCCCTTATACCGCGATCGTGCAGGCCTGCTTGAGTTTCTGAATTGCCCTGGCCGGATCCGCTTCCCCGAACACGGCGGTCCCCGCCACAAACGTATCCGCGCCGGCCTCCCAGGCTCGGCGAATCGTTTCCGCCGTAATGCCGCCATCCACTTCCAGCACCGCCGGGCTCTGGCGCGCGTTCAGCAGCGCCCGCACCCGGCGGATCTTCTCGCTGGACGCTTCAATGTAACGCTGCCCGCCGAAGCCCGGATTGACCGACATCACCAGCACCAGGTCGAGGTCGTCCATCACTTCCTCGATGAGCCCGATCGGCGAGGCGGGATTGAGGGCGAGCCCCGCCCCCATTCCCCGTTCCCGGACCCGGGCCAATTGGCGCTGCACATGCAGCGTGGCCTCCGGGTGAAAGGTGAAGACCGCGGTGCCGATGTCGGCATACTCATCGATGTACTTCTCCGGTTCCGCCACCATGAGGTGCACGTCGAGCGGCAGGTTGCTGACCTTCTTGAGTGCCCGGATCAGCGGCGCCCCGAAGGTCAGGTTCGGCACGAACCGTCCGTCCATCACGTCGACGTGAATCCACTCGGCTCCGCCCCGCTCGATCGCCGCCACCGCTTCCTTGAGCCGGCCCAGATCGGCGGAGAGCACCGACGGCGCGATGCGTACGGTCACGGGCGCTCCCGGTCGAGGCTCAATTGCTGATCACCAGGCTGACGCGGCCCTCGTGGGGACTGAACACGCCAGCCCCGGGCCGCTGGTCCAGCACGACCCCGGCCGGACTGCGCCCCCCGGAGCGCCTGGTGATGGTGCCGAGGCGGAGTCCCGCCGCTTCGAGCCGTTCGCGGGCAACCTCCTGCTTCAACCCCACCACATCGGGCACCCGGATGTCGGCCGGCCCTCCGCTCACCACCAGATCGACCGCCGACCCGGGCTGCCGGATGCTGCCGGCGGCGGGCCGCGTGGCGATGATCAGGCCCGGCTCCGAGGCACTGGGCACCGAGTCGATGTCGTTGACCAGAAGCCCCGCCGCGTCCATCACCTGGCGGGCCTGGTCGAGCTCGAAGGCGATCACGTCCGGCACGGTAACCGGCGCGGGGCCGCTGCTGAGCGTGAGATGGACGATTGTGCCGCTCGTCAGCGAGGTCGACGGCGGCGGATCCTGCCACACCACGTGGCCGGCGGGAATCACCGGATCGGGCTCTTCACCGTCCAGCTTCGACTTGAACCCTTGCTGTCCGAGCTCTTTCTCCGCCTGCGCGCGGGGCAGCCCGAGCACCCGCACCACTTCGCGATCGCGGGTGATCAGCGGCGCGGGATAGGCCACGCAGGTCACCAGGTAGCCGGCCAGGACCGCGCCGCCCAGGATGACCCCGATGCGAAGGCGGTCCCGGCCACGGACCGTAACGGGCCAGAGCTTCTTGACGCGTGCCCAGAAATGTTCCCACACCGGGGGAGATGTCACGTCAGTTTTCCCGCCGGAGCCGTGCCGCGTAGGCGCCGTCGGTGCCGTGGCGCTGGGGAAGGAGCATCAGATCCCCCGCTCCGGTCAGCAGCGCCGGGGGTACCGTCGAGGACGGCTCGCGGCGGAATCGCCGATCGCTCGCAAGCAGGGCCTCGATCTGCACTTCATTCTCCTCGGGTTCCAGGGAGCAGGTGGCGAAAAATAACAGACCGCCGGGCCGGACGGTTTCCGCCAGGGCCCGGAGCAGCCGGTTCCCCTGGTCGGCCAGCTCGCCCAGCGCGGATTCGGACACCCGCCACCTGGCGTCCGGGTGCCGGGCAAAGGCGCCGGTGCCCAGACAGGGCGCGTCCAGGAGCACCGCGTCCAGCGGGCGAATCGGCGGGAGCCCCGCGTCAGCCGCGATGACGCCCGCCGCTCCCAGCCCTGCGCGGGTCAGGTTTTCCCGGAGCCTTCGGGTTCTGGCCGGCCGAAGGTCACCGGACACCACGAATCCGGCCCGCGCCGAAAAGCCGATCGCTTTCCCGCCCGGTGCGCCACAGGCGTCATAGAGCCGGAAGCCTTCGGGGAGATCGAGATAGCGGACGACCAGCGCCTGGGCCGGATCCTGGACGTAGCACGAGCCCACCGCAAATCCGGGCAGCTCCTGAGGCCGCCGGCCGGTGACGATCAGGCCGGCATCGAAGGGGGCCGAGACCCAGGGGATGCCCTGCTGGTCGAGACCCGCAATCAGCGCGTCCCGCTCCCACAGTGCCGGCTGAATGATCAGGGGCGGGCGGGTGTTGTTGGCAACCAGCAGTCGCTCGGTCTCCGCGGGTCCGAAGCGGGAAAGCCAGCGGGAGACCAACCAAAGCGGATGGGAATACTCGGCGGCGAGAGAGTCGGCAGTCCCTGACCCCTGAATCCTGACTCCTGACCCCTGATCAGCCACTTTCCTCAGTACCGCGTTGATGAACCCACCCACTCGCGCGCCCGCGATGCGGCGGCCTAGCGTGACGGCCGTGTCGACCGCGGCGTGGCGAGGAACCCGCTCCAGAAAGAGGAGCTGGTAGGCGCCGAGCCGGAGAATGTCGAGCAGGTCGTCGCGAACCCGCTCGACGCCACCGGATACGTGGGGAGCGATCGCCTGGTCGAGCGGCGTGCGATGTCGCAGGACGCCGGCGGCGAGCTCGTGAGCCAGCCGGCGGTCCGGCTCCGCCAGTCCAACCAGGGCCCGCTCCAGCGCCCGGTCGAAGGGGATGCCGTGCCGGATGTCGTGGAGGACCCGCCAGGCGGCGGCTCGGGGCGAAAGGCCGGAGGAGGTGCCCTGGCTCACCCCGCCATGCCTTGGGTGGGCGACGACGGCACGGCGATTTCACGCCGCGGCATCCGGCCGGCCAGGAACGCCATCCGTCCGGCTTCCGTCGCGTGCCGCATCGCGGTCGCCATGGCGACCGGATCCTCCGCCTCGGCGATCGCGGTGTTCATGAGAATCCCGTCCACCCCCTGCTCCATCACCAGGCAGGCATCGGACGCGGTGCCTACGCCAGCATCCACGATCACCGGCACGGTGAGCCGCTTCTTGATGGTCCGGATGGAATAGGGATTGAGCAGGCCCAGCCCGCTGCCGATCGGGGAGGCGAGCGGCATCACCGCCGCGCACCCGATCTGCTCGAGCTTCAGGGCCGTGATCAGGTCGTCGTTGGTGTACGCCAGCACCTTGAAGCCGTCGGCCACCAGCTCCCGCGCAGCCTCGAGCAGGCCGGCCCCGTCGGGAAGAAGCGTCTCCTGGTCGCCGATGACCTCGAGCTTCACGAAGTCATTGAACCCGGCCTCGCGTCCGAGCCGGGCGTAGCGCACCGCTTCGGCCGCGGAGTAGCAGCCCGCGGTGTTGGCCAGGAGGAAGTATTGCGCGGGATCGAGATGATGGAGAATGCCTTCCTCCCTCGTGCGGTCCAGGTCGACCCGGCGAACGGCGACCGTGACGCACTCGGCGCCGGAGGCGGCGATCGACGCGATCATCGCCGCGTTGCTCCGGTATTTTCCGGTGCCGACGATGAGCCGCGATCGAAAGGTGTGACCGCCGATCGCCAGTGCCTGCTCGAGCACGCCGGTCATGTCACCCTCCTCCCACGAAGTGGACGAGCTCCACGCAATCCCCATCATCGAGCTGCGTCTGGCAGAGTTCAGGGCGCCTGACGATGCGCCGGTTGACCTCCACCACCACCACCCGCGGGTCGAGCTCGAGCTCGGCCAGGAGTTGGCCCGCAGTCAGCTCGCGTTCGAAGCGCCGGGCCTCGCCGTTGACGATCAGCTCCATCTCATTCCTCCTCGGTCCAAGGCTGCGCGAGCCCGAGTGCCGCGGCGGCCGGATCGGGCGCGTCCCAGAGCGCGGTGATTGCCGCGACCCCCCACGCGCCGGCCGCCCGCACCTCCGGCGCCCGGGCTGGTGTGATCCCGCCGATGGCCACCACCGGAGCTCCCAGTCCGCAGATTTCCGCGAGCCAGGGCAGCCCGCGGGCGGGACGCTCCGGGTGGGAGGTGGTCTCGAACACGTTGCCCGCGACCAGGTAATCGGCTCCTTCGGCAAGGGCCGATGCTGCCTCATCCCGGCTGTGCACCGACACACCGATCCAGCCGCTGGAAAGCACGAGCCGCGCGTCGGCCGGCGGCAGGTCGTGGCGCCGGAGCTGGACGCCCAGCGCGGCGAGGGCTCCAACCAGATCGGGGCGCGCCTGGACGATGACGGCCGCCTCGGG
>JAXIPC010000060.1:0-5589 GCA_045403135.1 Gemmatimonadales bacterium
CCATGTCGCTCGACGAGGCGGTGGCGCGGGTGCGGGAGATGCACGATGCGGCCAAGGCGGCCAACCCGGAAGTCATCGTGCTCTGCCACGGCGGACCGATCGCCACGCCGGCCGACGCGCAGTACGTCTTGGAGCGCACCCGCGGCGTCGCGGGATTCTTCGGCGCTTCCAGCATCGAGCGGCTCGCCGTCGAGCCGGCCATCGAGGCCCAGGCCCGCGCCTTCAAGGCGATTCGGCTCCGTCGATGAGACACCTGTGGTCGGTGGCGCTGCTCGCCCTGGCGAGCCGGGCGCTCGCGCAGGGCGCACCGCCGCGCGACACCGTCCCCCGCCGGCTGGACCCCGTCGTCGTCACCGCCGAGCGGGCAGCGGCGGGGCTGGCCTCGTCCGTGGCGGCTGTCACCCGCATCGGCGCGGCGGAGCTGGCGCGCCTTCCACGGGCGACCCTGGCAGACATGCTGCACCTCGCGCCGGGGTTCACACTAGTCGATTTCGACGGGCTGGGCTTCGACCCCCAGGTGATGGTCCGGGGATTCTATGGCGGCGGCGAAGCGGAATATGTGATCGTACAAATTGACGGGCGGCCGGTCAATCAGCTGCAATCCGGAGTGGTAGCCTGGGACGTTCTTCCGCCCCTCGCGGCGATAGAGGCCGTGGAAATCGTGCGTGGAGGAGCGGCATCGCTCTACGGAGACGCCGCGATCGGCGGCGTGATCAACTTCATTACTCGCACACCCGTCGAGGTCTCCGCACCATGGAGCGTCAGCGGGGAAGCCGACGGCGGCGCGTTCGGAACCTGGCGTGCCGGCGCCGGTCTGACCGGACCCGGCGGCGCGTCACTTTCAGGGGGAGTGGACCGCACCGAGGGATTCCGGAATCATGCCGGGCGCACCGCGGCGCGCGCGAGCGTCAGGGCGACCCTCCTGGACCGAGCCGCCGGAAGCCTGGCGCTCTCCCTCCGGTCCCAACGGCGCGAGTTCGAGGAGCCGGGGCCGTTGCTGGAGGGTCTCTACCAGGAGAATCGGCGTGGCTCCGACCCGCTCTTCCGGTTCGACAGGACAACCGACCGGGAGCACGTCCTCACGCTCGACGCGGTGCGGCGGCTCCCGGGGAACGCACGGCTCACGGCCACAGCCGGCCTCGAGCTCCGCTCCATCGACGCGATCCGGACGCTCGCGCTGGGGCCGGGCTTCGGCGACACGAAGGAGCGCGAAGCATCGGCGACTCGCCTGACCTTCGGTGCCCAGCTGGAGACCGGCGACTCGCCGCTGCCGGGGAACGATCGAATCGTACTGGGCATTGAGGGGAACCAGGGCTGGTTCGACGCGACGTATTACCGGGTGGCCGGCGGGACCCGCGCCGAGTATGCCACCGCGGACGGAACCCGCGGTGATCTCGATACCCGGGGCGAAAGCGCGCGTGCCGCCGGTGCGCTCTACGCGCAGTACGTCGTGCAGGCGTCCGGGGCCCTGCGGCTGTCGCTCGGCGGGCGGTTCGATCTGTTGCACGACAGCTTCAACCCATCGGTTCCTTCCGGGCAGGACCGTCACGCCGTCACCCACTCAGTTCTGAGCCCGAAGCTGGGGCTGAATTACCGCTACCGGAGCGGAACCGCGGGGTCGGGGCATGTCTGGGTGGCCGTAAGCCGCTCGTTCAAGGCCCCGACGCTGGACCAGAAATACGATCTCCGCAACATTCCAATTCCATTCCCACCGTTCGACGTCCGCACCTCCAACCCGGAGCTCGAGCCCCAGCACGGCACCAACGTCGAGGCGGGTCTCTACCATGGCGGCGAGGTGTGGTCCGGGGTCAGGACTTCGGTGACGCTCGCGGCGTACCGGATGGATATGAAGGACGAGCTCGACTTCGACGTCGCGTCGTTCCGGTATGTCAACATCGGGACCAGCCGCCACCAGGGCCTCGAGGCCGGCGGCACCCTGGACGGCAGCCGGGTCTCGGCGTTCGCGGCGTATACCCTGCAAGCGCCGACTTCGCGGAGTGGAGTCAACGCCGGCAAGCGCCTCAAGGCGATCCCGCGCCATACCGTCTCGTCGGGCCTCTCGGTCCACCCACTGCGGCGCCGAGCCTTGGTGCAAGCGACGCTGGCGGTGACCGGCGTTCGCGGCATCTATCTCGACGATGCCAATACCAGGGCGCTACCGGGCTACACCCGCCTGGACGCGCAGGTTTCGGTGGGTTCCGGGCGGCTCGAGCTGCACTTCGATCTCAGAGACCTGCTCAATGCGGCCTACAGCACCAGCGGGTTCCTCGACCCGGCTGGTTCGGGCCAAGCGTACCTGTACCCCGCCGCGGGCAGAGTGTTTACGGCGGGCGTTCGGGGGAGCTGGTAGGTGAAGCGGCACGCCGCCTGGACCGCCACCAACGTGGTGATGCTGTTGCTGTTCGTGGGCTCGGCCCTGCTTCAGTTCAACGATCCCGACCCGTTTGCCTGGACCGCGGTCTATGCCGCATCAGCGGTCATGTGCGGCGTCGAGCTCACCGGCAGGCTTCGAGCGGTCTACCCCATGCTCCTCGCCCTGACCGCCCTGGCCTGGGCGGCCACCATTGCACCCCGAGTGCTCGGGAAGGTTCCCTTTGGCGCCATGTTCGCGGAGTTCGAGATGCACGATCTGGGCGTCGAGGAATCGCGGGAGATGTACGGGCTGGTGATCGTGGCCGTCTGGATGGCCGTGCTGGCGCTGGCGGCCCGTAAACGGGTTGCGCGGAGTTAGCGGAGTTGGCGGAAGGCGCGGAGTTGCCGGAGGGCGCGGAGTTACCTAAGGGCGCGGAGGGTTCCCAGCATCGAATTGGAGTGGCCCGACATGAGGCAGACGTAGGTGTACGTTCCGGCCGGCGGCACCACGAAGGTGAACTCCACGGTTTGCCCCGGTGACGCGAGGGTGCTGTACGCGATCATCTTTTCCTTCTGCGCCAGCGGCACGTAGTCTCCCCCCGCCTTCGACGCCGCGGCCGCGAGCGCGTCGATGTCGTTGTCGTTCTTGACGAGCACCAGGTTGTGGGGCAGGGTCCCTTCGTTGACGAACCGGAGCCGCACCCGCGTGCCCGCCTTGGCCGCGATGGCGGGCGGGTCGAACTCCAGCGTGCTGCTGTTCGCGCGGACGACGATGGTGGTGTCGACGGGAGCCTGCTGAGGATCAGGTTCAGAGACCCCGGTCCTGAGGGGCACACCCACAAAAACAAAGACACCAATTCCAGCCGAGAAAAGGAGTGTGGAGCGCCCTCGGAACCGAATCTGCGTCATTAGTGGCAGTTCCAAATCCGTGTAATCTGTGGGTCAACGGCCAAGGACGACGATCACGGCTTGAACACGTCCGGTATCGCCCAGCGAGCCGCCAGCTTCCCAAAGGCAGCCGCAAGCTCGGGTGACGCATCCCGGGCGGCGAGCACCAACGCCGCCTTCTGCTCCGCCGACAGCTGGGGCGGCGCCTCCTGGGGCCACCCGTCCGCCATTCCATTGAGCATCCCGATCGCGAGCGCCGGCGTCGCCTGTGGAATGCCCCCGATCAGCCCGACGACGGTCGCAGGGTCATTCTGGGCGGCGTGGAACCGGCCCAACTTGGCCACCGCCCTTTGCATCCCCACGACCGCCAGAGAATCGTTGGCCGGCACTCTGCGCTTGATCAGATCGGCCAGGAATCCGGGGCCATGCTTCGCTCCGACGATCGACACCGCGTCGGGAATCCACGCGTCCCGCGCGTTCCCGGGGAAGGTGATGACATCGGCCAGCGCCGCCGCCGCGCGAGGCGATGGCGGCAGCTCGGAGAGGACCAGCAGCGCCTCGAGCCGGACGTGGGCGTCGGCGTCCTGCAGGATCGACGTGGGGACCGTGTACTCCACCGGCCACGGCGAGGTCCGGTCCGGCAGGATTCCCGCCGCGAACAGATCGTCCTCCAGCCGCGGGTCGCGCGGCAGCATCATGAGCGCCGCGCGCCGGAGCGAGGCCGCGGGATGCGAAAGCGCGCTCCGGGCCGCCGCCAGCGCGTCGGCGTTACCGGGAATCGCACCCAGTCCCTGCAGGGTCCAGAGCGCGTGGAGCGCCGCCGGATTGAGTCCCTGGGCGTCCACCGTATGGTCCTGCGCCAGCCGGATCAGCGCCGCCACCACGTCCGGTTTGCCCCGTTCAACCAGGAGCCGCTGCGCCGTCATCCGCCAGAACATGTTGTCGTGCGAGAGCGCGCGGATGAGCTGCGCCGGCGTGGCGTTGTCGAGCCGCATCGGCGGAGCGGCCTTGGCGCTGTCGTAGGCGATCCGGTACATCCGGCCGTGCAGCCGGTCCCGGTTGGGGGTCTCGTACGCGTTGCCGGGTCCGTTCTGGCAGCAGCCGCGCATGTTCTGCGGCGTCGGGTTATGCTGTGCCACCAGCGTGTAGAAATCCGAAACCCAGACCGCGCCGTCGGGGCCGACCTTGACCTGTACCGGCGCCGCCCACGCGTCGCGGCTGGCCATCAGGCTCCAGCGGTTCTTGGCGCTGAAGCTGGTGCCGTTGTCCGCCAGCTCGAACATCCCGATGACGTGCGCGGTCGGCTCGGCCACGAACGCCATCCGGTTCCAGTATTCGCGGGGGAAGGCGCGCGCGGTGTAGATCTCGTGCGCCGCCCCCGCTGTGTAGCGTCCGAACTGGTCCACTTGCAGGATATCGGTGACCGGGAACACGTCGAGCCGGTCGGCGATGTCCGGGAGCACGGTGTCCCGGGCGCCGATGCCGCGGTAGTAGCGAAGCGGGATGTGCACGAAGTTGCTGGGCCGGCTGTTGGCCGTCGAGCCGAAGACAAAGCCGTCCTCGGTGAAGGCCACGCCCCAGGTGTTGTTGCTGGTCCGGGCTACGTACTCGAGGTTGGAACCGTCGGCCGGGAACCGGAAGTAGCCCGAGCCGAAGCGACCCCGCTCATAGGTGCTCGGCCCTACCGTGCCGCGGAATCCGTTGTACCCGACCGAGCCCCACACCTGGTTGTCGAATCCGTAGCGCAGGTTGCTGATGGTTCCGTGGGTGTCACCCCGCGGGAAGCCGGTGAAGAGAATCTTCTTCTCATCGGCCTTGTCGTCCCCATTCGTGTCCTTGAAGAAGAGCATGTGGGGGGCCTGGGCTACGATCACGCCGCCGTTCGCGAACGCGATCGACGTGGCCAGGTTGAGCCCTTCCGCAAACACAGTGGTGTGGTCCGCCACGCCGTCCCGGTTGGCGTCCTCCAGAATGAGGATCCGGTCGTGCCCCGGAACGCTGTCGGGGAGCACGGTGTTGGGGTAGTCGTTTGTCTCCACCACCCACATCCGGCCCCGCGCGTCCCACGCAAAGTCGATGATGTTCCCGATCAGCGGCTCCACCGCATAGGGCTTCACTGAGAATCGGGGACGGAGGGTCATCATCTGGAGCGATTGACGGGTCGGCAGAGCCGCTTGTGCCCGGGTGACGGCGGTGTCCAGCGTGTTCCATGGAGCCGGTGGCCGCTTGTAGGTCGGGAGCGGCACCTCGAGCTCGATCTCCGTCGTGGCCGGTCCCGTGGCCGTACGGGTGATCGCCGTGCCGCCCACGGTCCAGAGCAATCACCGCTCAACCAACTGCTGAAAGCCC
>JAXIPC010000023.1:0-6435 GCA_045403135.1 Gemmatimonadales bacterium
ATCCTACCTCACGGACGTGATCGGGGCCCGGCTCACCAACTCGACCGGCAGCCGCAAGGCCAATGAATGGGCCGCCGAGACCTTCCGGTCCTGGGGGCTGACCAACGTCAAGGTCGAGCCGTGGGATACCGCGTTCGGGCGGGGATGGGACCTGGTGTCCTACAGCGGTCGCATTCTCGAGCCCTGGACCAAGCCGCTCGACGCCTATCCGCAGGCCTGGAGCGGGAGCACCCTGGACGCCCGGGGCCGCCCGGCCACCGTCACCTGTCCGGTGGTAATTCTGGATATCCAGGATTCGTCCGACATCGCCAAATACACCGGCAAGCTCAAGGGTGCCTGCGTGCTGCGCGGCGCGCCACCGGTCATTGGGCCGGAATTCAATCCGGCGGACCGGCGGATCTCGCTCGAGAACCTGCTGAATCCGCCGCCGCAGCAGCCGTTCGCCGGACCAGGAAACTTAGCCCGGCAGCAGGCCCTGAACGCGCTGGGCACCGCACTGATTCGCGCCGAGCAGCCGGCCGCGGTGCTGCAGTCCTCGGGCTGGACCTACGGCATTATCCGGAACGGCGGTCACTTCGACGGAGGCCGGGCCCGCGACAGCGTCTACAACCCGATTCCGCACCTGCTGGTGGCGCACGAGCAATACGGCACGCTGTACCGGGTGGCCCAGCGCGGCCTGCCGGCGCGGATCGAGCTCAACCTGCAGACCCGCTTCCTCGACGACAACCGGACCCCGGCCAATGTGATCGCCGATCTCCCGGGAACCGACAAGGCGGACGAAGTGGTGATGCTGGGCGCGCACTACGACAGCTGGCACTCCGGTACCGGCGCCACCGACAACGGTGCGGGCTCGGTGGTGATGATGGAAGCGATCCGGATTCTCAAGACGCTGGGCCTGCCGATGCGCCGCACGGTGCGAATCGGGCTCTGGACCGGCGAAGAACAGGGCCTCATCGGCTCGACCCGGTACCTGCGGATTCACCAGGCCGAGCTCCCGAAGATTTCCGCCTATGTGAACCTCGACAACGGCACCGGGAAGATTCGCGGCATCTGGAGCCAGTCCAACTCCGCGGTCGTGCCGATCTTCGAGCCGGTGCTTTCTCCCTTCCGGGACGTGGGCGTCCTCGCGGTCCGCAACGGCAACACCGGCGGCACCGATCACTTGTCCTTCGACCGCGTCGGAGTGCCGGGGTTCAACTTCATCCAGGATCCGATCGAGTACGGTATCCGGTCCCACCACTCCAACGTGGACACCTACGAGCGGCTGGTCATCGACGACCTCAAGCAGGCGGCGACGGTGGTGGCGTGGACCGTGTACCACATCGCCAACCGCGAGGAGCCGATGCCCCGGAAGCCGCCGGCTCCGCGGCCGATTCCCTGACCCGGGCGGTCTCCTACGAGCTCGTGGTGTGACGTCCCGAGGTTCGGTCCACTGATCGACGGTCCAGGAATCGGAGCAGCGCCGATTCTTCCGGGCTCAACCCGGGCACCGTCACCGCGTCGCCGCTCTCCTTGATCCAGCGGTCGAACAGCTTCCGATCCTGATACGCCGCCATCACGGTGGGGTGGATGTAGCATTTGCGGCAGATGGCCGGAGTATTGCCCAGTTGCTTCGCCACCGATTCCACCGCCTTCGTCACCACCGATTTGGGCGTGTCCCCGTCTTCGAAGGCGCCGGAGCCCGCCAGATAGCACGCCGCGAGCACCGTGCCGGCCCAGGTCCGGAAATCCTTGGCGGTGAAGTCCTGGTCGGCGATGAGCCGGAGGTATTCGTTGACGTCGGCGGAGGAGACCGGCTGCGGCGCTCCGGCGTCGTCGAGGTACTGGAACAGATCCTGTCCGGGCAGATCCTGAATTCGCTTGACCAGGCGCGCCAGGCGGCGATCGATCACCTGGATGGTGTGGCTCTTTCCGCTCTTGCCGGAGAACCGGAAATTCAGTTTGGCCCCTTCGACCTTCACGTGGTGCTCGAGCATCGTGGTCAGGCCGAACGAGCCATTGGCCCGGGCGTACTCTTCGTTCCCCACCCGGATCAACGTGGTCTCCAGCAGCCGCACGATGGTCGCGAGCACCTTTTCCCGGGGCAGGCCAGGCAGGGAGAGGTCAGCGTCCAGCCGGGCGCGGATCCGTGACAGGCTGCTGCCGAAATGGAACAGCCGTCCGTACTTGGTTTCGTCCCGCACTTCATGCCAGCGGGGATGGTACCGGTACTGCTTCCGTCCCTTGGCGTCACGACCGGTCGCCTGCAGGTGGCCATCTTCGTGCAGGCAGATCCAGACGCTGGTCCAGGCCGGTGGGATGGCCAGCGCGCGCATTCGCCGAATCGCCTCCCGGTCTCGGATGGCCTTTCCATCGGGACCGGAATAGGAGAAGCCTTTCCCCGACCGGCGTCTCTGAATGCCGGGCCCGGCGTCGCTGACGTAGCGCAGCGCCGCTGCCTTGGCCGAATCGGCGGGCTCGGTAAAGGGTCCAACCGCGGAAGACCGGCGCCGCTTTCGAGACGGGGTTCCGGTTTCGGCTGGCAGAGTATTCCTCCTTGCGGCTTCACCGCCGTGGACGCCGGGGTTCCAGTTCGGGCAGATTGCCGGTTCCGCAGGACGAGTCGAAAATACCCTCGGGGCGGGCCAAGACGCACCGGTGGCCGTTCCAACTGCCTGGACAGGCTTCCCCGGCGCTGTCTACGTCCCGATCGATCCGATGCTCCCGCGTCAGCACCAGGAAATGCTGCAGGCCGGTGCCGGTGTCATGGCGCGGATCACCTGGATCGAACCGGGAATGAAGGCTGCCGGAGGCGCGGGCGCGTGTGGTGTGTCTGTAAGCCGGGGAGTCGGAGCTGGCGCGGCGGTCTGACAAGGGATGCGGGGCGGCGATCGCACCGACGCCCACGGTCCTCGCGTCTACTCCGTGCTGATCGCCTCCAGCGGCCGGATCTGCGCCGCCCGGCGGCCCGGCAGCCAGCAGGCCACCAGGGCTACCGCCAGCAGCACCGAGGCCATCCCTGCGATCGTCGCCGCGTCCTTGGAGCTGACGCCGAAGAGCAGCGCGCCGAGGCGGCGGGTCAGCGCCAGGGTCAGAACCAGTCCGATACCACTGCCCAGCAACGCGTAGCGCATCCCCCGCGCGACGATGAGCTTGGTGACCGTGCCCGGCTGGGCGCCAAGCGCCAGCCGCACGCCGATCTCCCGACGCCGCTGCCGCACGACATAGGACATCAGTCCGAACACGCCCAGCGCCGCCAGCGCCATCCCGGCGGCGGCAAAGGCCCCGAGCACCGCGGTCCAGCGCCGCGGATCGGCCAGCGAATCATCGAACCGCTCCACGATGGTGGACTCTTCCAGCGGGAGCTCGGTGTCCAGTGTGCGTACCGCTTCGCGCAGGTCGCGGAAGGCTGTGGCCGTGCCTGCCGACGTTCGCACCACGAGATTCATGGACCGGTTGTTCGACTGAGTCACCGGACCGTAGACCGCCTCGTCCGGGGTGGCGAGCCCCAGATTCTTGATGTCGCCCACCACGCCCACGATGGTGGTGCGGGGACAGTTGTAGCAGCCGCCCTGAATCAGCTGCCGTCCCACCGCCTGCTCCTTGGGGAAGTATTTGTTGGCCCAGGCTCGGCTCACCACCACCGCCGGGGGCCCGTTGCCGCTGTCCGCCACGGTGAAGAGCCGTCCATCGAGCAGAGGGACCCCCAGCGCGCCGAAGTAGCCGGACGTGACGTAATACCAGGGAGATGCCGGCTCCGATTGTCCGGCCGGCACCGGGTGATCGACCAGGTTGAAGTTGTCGTAGTTACCCGAATTGTCCGGCGGAAGGTCGGAGGCCAGCCCGAAGGCGGTGGCACCCGGCATCTCGGTCAACCGCTGCTCGGCCTGCTGCCAGAATCGTTGAATCTCCGGAGCGCCGGGGTACCGCGCCTGCGGCAGCGCGACGCCTACCGCCACCAGCCCCTCGGGGTCGAAACCCGGATCCACTAGCGAAAGCCGGACGAAGCTGTTGAGCAGCAATCCAGCCCCCACCAGCAGCGGCAGGGCCAGCGCAAACTCGGCGGTCACCAGCGCGCTGCGCACGGCGTTGGTGCGCCGCCCGGTGCCGGCGCGGCGCGCGTCGGCCCGGATGCCGCCGCGGCCCGAGAGCGCTGCGACCGGGGAGAGGCTCACCAGGATGCCGGAGAGCAGCGCCGCGGCGAGCGCGAAGGTCACCGCGCGCCAGTCGAGGGCGGCGTTCTGAATCCGCGGCAGACTCGGCAGCTGGGAGACCGCCAGCTTGAGGCCAAGCGATGCCAGCAGCAGGCCGGCGGCCGCGGCGGCCAGGGTCAGCAGGATGTTTTCGGTGACCAGCAGCCGGGCGATCCGACCCCGGCCCGCGCCCAGCATCACCCGCACCGCTACCTCGGGTTCCCGCGCCGACGCCCGCACCAGCACCAGCGTCGCGACGTTGGTGATGGCGAGCAGAAGTACCAGCAGCACCGCACCCGCGAACATCCCGACCTGTCCCTGGGCCCGGCCCACGATCCGGTCGCGGAGCGGAAGGGGGGTGAGCTTGGCGACGCTGTCCGGGAAATCGCTCCACAAGGGAAGGATCCGCGCGCTGATCGCGGCGAGGTCGGCCGCCGCCATCTCCAGCGTGACGCCTTGCTTGAGCCGGGCAAAGCCGCGGAGCCAGAAGGGGCCGCGGCGGACCGGGGCACGAAGCTTGAGCGCCGGCCAGGCAGGGGCCCGCGCGCCGCCCAGCTCGTCGCGACCCGGGGGCAGGACCCCCACCACGGTGTGGCTGACCCCGTCGAGGGTGATCGCGCGGCCAAGCGCGCGATCGGCGCCGCCCAGGATACGCTCCGCCAGCGCGTGGGTCACGATGACGACCGGTGGCGCGTCCGGGGTTTCGTCCCGCGGCTCGATCAGCCGGCCCTTGGCCAACGGAACGCCGACGGCCTTGAAGTAGCCCGCCGAGGCCCGGGCCACCGCGATGCGCTCGGGGCTGCCAGTGCCGGAAAGGGCCGCTTCGCTCCGGCTGATCTCGCCCCACGCCTCGAAGCTGCGCTGCTGCTCCCGGATGGCGGTGGCGTCCGCCGTCGAAATGTTCCACAGGTTGGTCGGTGAGTTCTTCTCGACCACGATCACCAGCCGGTCCGGCTCGGGATAGGGAAGCTCGGCCAGCACCACGGCGTGCATGACGCTGAAGACGGCGGTCGTGGCTCCCAGCCCCAAGCCCAGCACCAGCACGGCGGTAAGGGTGAAGCCGGGGTTCCGGCGCAGACCGCGGAGCGCGTAGCGCAAGTCGGCGCCCAGCTCCTCGAGCGGGCGGACCCCGCGCGCGTCCCGCACGCTTTCCTTGTATTGCTCGACGCCGCCGAAGGCCAGGAGTGCGGCTCGGCGGGCCGTTTCTGGAGGGTCCCCCGCGCGGATTCGCTCTGCAGCCTCGCGGTCCACATGAAACCGGAGCTCCTCCGCCAGCTCCCGCTCCTGCCGGCTCCGGAAAACCAGCGACCGGATGCGCTCGAGCAAGTCCGAGAGGAGGCTCATGAGGCACCGTCCGCGGTGCGCACTCGGAGGATGCCGTTCACGGCGGCGGAGGCCCGCTCCCAGGCCCGGGTTTCAGCGTCGAGCTGCGTCCGGCCGGTCCGGGTCAGCAGGTAATACCGCGCACGGCGGTTGTTCTCGGTGGTCCGCCATTCGCTTTTGATCCAGCCCTTGCGGAGCATCCGCTGCAGGGCGGGGTAGAGCGAGCCCTGCTGGACCTTGAAGGCCTCCTTCGAGAGCTGATCGATCCGGTGGCCGATGCCCCAGCCGTGCAGGGGGGCCAGGGAGAGGGCTTTGAGCACCAGCATTTCCAGGGTGCCCTGGAGCAGCTCGGATGATTCGGGCGGCATGGCGACTCCTCCAGATAGTCTGGAGAAGATGCAGCCGCTTCTCCAGACGGTCAAGAGAAGAGACGCTGCCGGCTGGAAAAGGGTTGCTTGTGGGGGCCCTGGGTGGTTCAGGCTCCAAACTGGCGCAGATGGTGATCGAAATGGCGGTGGCAGAACCGACCCCACGACCGATGTGTCATCCGGCCGAAAAACGGATGCTCCGGCCATTCGACCTGAGCAGCCTGGCCGACGAATCGGTCCAGGAGAGATTCAACATGGCCAGATCGGCGTGCCAGGTGGTCGGGGGCGTCAGGAAGGCTTCCGGAAGTCCTTTGATCCGGGCCTTGGGCCACGGGAGCCAATACATGACAACCTGCTTGACGACGGGCCAGTGGAGCACGGTGCGGTGCGGTACGACCGGAGTGTCTCCGAGCGTGTGCCGCATCTGGTCGCAGAGGTGGGCCAGCATCCTCGGCGCGTTCATTCGCCCCCAGCGTGCCGGCGCATCGGGAGAGAGTCCCCGGAAGCGGGTCAGCAACCGCGCGTAACAAGCGGGGTCGAGTACGGTCTTCATGCCGGCACCTCATGCCCCA